>JAFECU010000020.1 GCA_018242005.1 Pseudomonadota bacterium
AATGCTCCGCAGACTTGTCCACAGCCCGCCCGCCATGGAGAGATTTCAGGTAAAAAGTGGCTCTTCTCGCGAATGCTAATGATGCTCTCATTTCCCGATAGCCAGCCCAAGCACAGCAGCGGGCTGCGGGCCTGCGGGTGCGAAACGATCGAGCATGCGAAACCACCCGAGGTAGGAATCGAGATACTTGGTGGCCACGCCCTTGAAGCGGCGCATCCACGTGCGCAGGCGGCTGACATAGGCGTTGACGTTTTGCACATGCCAGGGACCCCTGACCCGTATCGCCCGGCTGACGTTGATGGCCTGGTGCTCTATGCCCATGGCATGCGCTGCGCTGGCCATGGTGACGCTGCCATCGGTGCACAAGACCGTATCGGGCGGCAACATGGGGGCGAGCGCCGCCTGGATGCTCGCGGCCTTGTTGGAGTCCAGGATGACATTGGCGGTGGCACCGGCGCGGTCACGCGCCATCAACACGGGCGTGTACTCCGAGCCCTTGCAGCCCGCCAGCGCCCGGCCGCCACGCCGGCGCGCCTTGCGCAGCAACCCTCTTTGGCCCTTGCAGGAGACCAGGAAGTACGACTCGTCGGCCTCGGCAATGCCGCACAACTGGCGCGCCTGCGCAGCCTTGGGGCAGGCCAGGAAGCGGTGGCGCCAGCGAAAGGCGGTGCTTTGCGCCACGCCCAGGCACCGGGCCACCTGATTGAGCGAAAGACCCTCACCCAAGGCGGCGGCGTGCGCCATCCATTTGTCTCGCAGATGCAGCCTTGCCAGCGGCGTGCCGGTCAAGGCGTTGAAGGTGCGAGCGCACTGGCGGCACTTGAAGCGCTGCAGGGCGTTGGCCGATCCGTTTTTGACGACTGCCGTGCTATTGCAGTGCGGGCATGTCGGATGCGCACCCGCGCTCGTTTCAATGACTTCGCTCGTCTGGCTGCGCACGCTCAGCAGTCCAAGCGCTGCGGCCAGTTGCTGACGCTGGTGGTGCGTCAGCTTGGGCAAGCTCTTGACCAAGCGCGTCATTTGCTGCTGTTTCATGACCTTCTCCCGATGCCGACGCGGCTGCGTCATGCCTCCAAGATGGGGCCATGGGAGCGAAGGAAAAGTCCCTATCACTAGCATTCGCGAGAAGAGCCATTTTTCAACCCAATCGAAATATCACCGCA
>JAFECU010000210.1 GCA_018242005.1 Pseudomonadota bacterium
ACGCCGCGCACGGCCTGGCCGTACGACGCGACCCGCGATGCAGGGCTGGCACAGGTGGACAGCGGCGGCGGCTATCCGTCCTGCCGACAGTGGTGGGCCGATGGCGACCAGGGGCTGCGCAGCCGGCTGCTGGCACAGGTCGCCCCGGACCTGCTGACCCGCGTCGGGCGCTGGGCGGGCTTCCTGTCGCAGAGCGAGGTCAATGACTCGGTGATCCGCGCCGTCGTCTCACCGCGACAGCAGAAGATGAACCAGGGCACCGTCTACACCGATTACGGCGGTCAGATCGACAAGACGCTGCCGAACGTCGTCACGCGCGGCGCGGGCGACCTGGGGCTGACCGTGGGCTCGCTGGCCTTCTTCCCCGCGATGGACGTGGTGCGCCAGGCGCTGCCGATGGTGCTGACCATGCTCAAGATGGCGCTCGTCATCTGCATCCCACTGGTGCTGCTGATCGGCACCTACGACCTGAAGACGGTGGTGACGGTGAGCTGCGTCCAGTTCGCGCTGTTCTTCGTGGACTTCTGGTTCCAGCTCGCGCGCTGGATCGACAGCACGATCCTCGATGCCCTCTATGGCTGGGGATTCGGGGCAAATCGGCCGCACACCAACTTCGATCCCCTGATCGGCCTGAACAACGCCTTCGGGGACATGCTGCTGAACTTCGTCATGGCGACAATGTTCCTCGTACTGCCGAGCTTGTGGGTTACCGCACTGGGCTGGGTAGGTGTTCGTGCTGGCGGCATGCTTCAAGGTTTGGCAAACGGGACCAGGGACGCAGGGCAAGCAGGTGGCAAGGGATCGAATCTATTGATCAGCGCTGCCAAAAAGTAGCTTGCCGTACATCAGTCGTCTTCAAACCGCGGGTCTGGATCGTCGTTGTGCATCGTTGGGTGATAGAACAGACCTTCGCGGTGATCGCGCTCCTCTGCCTTGCGACCGAGAAAATCGGAATCGCTTTCCGTGTTGTCTTGCCTTGCGATCCAAGCCGCAGCCAAGAGGCCCCCAATCAGCAACGCCAGCCAGAACGCGACGTAGAGCAGTATCCCGAGCGCCGTGAGCTTGAGTACCGCGAGAACGACCTTGGCAACGTTCGGCGTCCATCCTTGAGCCACCAGCCATCCATTCGCCCGGCGATCCAAACCCACGCAACCTCGCCATGCCCGACCCAACATCCGGCCCAGGCGTTCCGCGAAAGTTGTCTGTACAACGGGTTTCATGATGACTACCAGGGTTATGTCAAAAGGGCTCGAAGGTTGCCGCGAATGACGTCCGCCATTTCGGCCGCTTGCATACCGCGCAACCGGCCTAGAGCTTCCACCACGATTGCCACATCGACCGGTTGCGAGGGTCGCTCGCCGGTGCGGGTGAAGGGCCCATCTGTCTCAGTCAGTATCCGATCCAAGGGGATGGTCTGAACCATCGCGGCGTGTTTCTCCTTGTCCAGCATTCCCGCATTGATCGAGAAGTAGCAACCCAGTTCCAACGCTCGCTTCGCCTCGCTTTGCGTTCCCGTGAACCAGTGAAGAACGATCTTGCCACGTTCCGGCGGCAGATGCGCCTCGACAAGATCGAGCACCGCCTTGGCCGACCTAATGCTGTGGGTCGTGATGATCTTGCCACCCGCCTCAGCGCAACGTTGCAACACGTGCTGAAACACGCGCTTCTGGGCATCGAGCGACTTGAAGAACCGAGGACCGGCGTCCAACCCGACCTCGCCGACATAGCGAGTCTCTGAAAGATACCGGTCCCATAGCTCGATTTCGTTCTCGCGCTCTGCGACCAACTGGGGGTGCAGCCCGAGCGCCGCTCGAACATGCTTCGTGCACTGTGCGAGTTCGTGATTGCGAGGCCAGGCGCGAGGTGTCGTCGTCACCGCAAGCGTGAACACCCCGGCCGCGTCCGCGTTCCGAACAGCCACGGCATGGTCCGGATAAAGGTCCAAGTGGCAGTGAAAGTCCACGAGACCGGTTGTTGCGATCATGCGCGCACCCTAGTCAACTCGGCCGCGCCTCGACGCCATCGATGAGCCGGGCGACTTCATCAAGGCCGCGCCGGTAGACATCGGCGAGTTCATCGAGGTGCGCGGCTTCGTCAGCAAGCGAGCCGGGTTTATGGATCAAGAGGTTCGCAAGCTCCGGTCGCCCTTTCAAGCGCTCGATTGCGTACTGAAACGACCTGACCTGCTTTCCGGGCGACTCGCGCGTGTCCAGTGGCTGCGCGCGGAGGTCCGGCACGGTGTACGTAGTCGCATCGTTTCCGTTACCCCATGCCGCCATCAGCGCCGCACGGCGAATCAGGCACGGCAAGCAATACCCGCAGTGCTCGATTCCGAGTCCCTGCCACCGACCCTTGGTGGGGGAGGAACACGACAGAGAGTCCGTCGCCAACTTCTTCAAGAGTGCTGGGTTGCGACAGCCTGCGGCCATCTCCCCTTTCGTTTTGTCCCAATAGGGGTTCAGGATCTCCCCGTCTATGCCGAGTGCGCCGAGCAGGTCGTTCCACCTTGCCATGTAGTACGGGTGCGTCGTGCGGGTACTGTTCGAGCCCAGCCGCAGTGGGTCCAGAGGCACATTCAGAGCGATCAGCCCGTTCTCGGGAACCCGCAGCGTGAAGCGCCGTCCCAGTCCAGTACCAGCGAACACCCCGAGCGCGAGGAACAGGAACGATCTTCCCCGCGTGCTGTTCTCCGAGCCGACTCCTTCCACGAGGCCATCGTCGAAGGTCATTCCGACGCGTAGCCGCTCGAAGGATGACCTGTCGTAGTGCTTCTTCAAGCCCGTAAGCAACTTGCCCTGCGCGTCGCTGGTGGCGCCTTCACCGAAGTGACTGACCAGCAATGGGGTCGCGCCGTCCTCCAAGAGGTCTATGGCGCCGATAAGGCTGTCAAGCCCGCCCGAAAAGAGGCTCAGGGAGTCGAAGGGTGGACAGATAAGACTCGGGGGCGCCTCCTCAGCGATCGTCGCGAACCGAGCCGGACGCGCCCTGAACCCGATCGTCCATTGATCTCCCGTCAAGAAATCCAGCGACTTCTTCAGCGTCGCTGTCGCAGTTCCCCAACGAACCGGATCACTGACCGGAACAACCAGACGAATCTCGCGCGTCCAGGAGTCTTGCGATTGCTCAGCTCGCGAGATGCGCGTGTCCGCGGCATGCACGTGAGCAGCCAGCACTAGCAGGTCGACGCCAATCTCCGAGGGAAAAACGCCGATCTTCTTCAAGCTGGTTAGCGCACCACCGATGCCATGGTCCAGGGACTTCTCGCCGGCGACGAGCTGCAAGTAGGTCCTCTGTTCATCCACACCGACCGGAACGTCAACGTGGTCATCGGGACCGAAGCGCCCCGCCAAGAGTTGTCGCTTCATTGGTTGGCCTCCGCATCCCCCAGGGTCTGCAGGATCGCAAACGCGGACTCGTACACGGTGTCCACGAAGGTTTGAATCCGTTCGGGCGTGAGATTCGGTGACTCCGCCCGGGCCCGGGTCAGCGCGTCGCTCACCCCGCCCCGAATGAAGTCGCGCAACTGCTGTTCGACGCGGTGTGCCGATTGGGCGTCCACTGGCATGGTCACGGCCTTGGTGCCGATGTCATTGCAGATCCGCGCTTCGATCGCATGCGTGGCGTACAGCTCGAAGACCGTTTGCATCTGATCCGGCGTGAAGGTGGTCAGGTCAGTCAACCCTTCGCTGGCCAGTTCAACGACGGTTTCGATGTAAGCCTCACGGGCGATGCCTTCATCGACGGTGCCTGCGCCTGGGCAGATGTAGTCGGCCAGGCCCACGAAAATCTCGGTGATCGGGCGACCTGCCAGGGACTCCAAGTCGAGCGCGCGCAAGGCCTCGCGCACCCCCCGCGCCTGCGCGTCAACCAGGAAGCCGAGAAGGCGCGCGCCGGCACTGCGAGAGGCTCCCATTCGCTGGGCTGCCTGCCGGGCACCGCCGGCGGATGTGGAGACGTATCTTGAGACGGCTCGGCCAAGGTTGGCCCTGTCAGTGCCGCCGGAACCAGCAAATCGCGTGAAGCAATTGCGGGCGCCGGAGAAACGCTGCGGGTCTGCCGTTCTTGGAATGGGCAGGCGATTTGGCGGCACAGGCGGCGCGCCGCCGTCGGCCGGCGGCTGGCCGTCCGGCCCAGCTCCCGTGCCTGCGGGAGCAGCGGGAGCCTCACCGCCATCAGCGCCGCCGAGCCATGACGGAACAAGCGGAGTACCGCCGCCAGGGCCACCGTAAGCCGTCGAAGTCCCCATCAGCGTCCTCCCTTTACGTCCTTGAGGGCCGCTTCGGCGCTTGCTTTGAGGCCGGGGTTATTGGCGACCTTGCTCCACTCGCCCAGCAGCTTTGTCAGACGAGTGGCGCATTCGGCATCTTTGATGACACCCTGCCAGCCACTGACAGTCCATGGGCCACACTTGCCACTTGGCAATGCTTCCAAAAAATCCATCAACCGGCCCTGCAAGCCAGGTTGCGCCTTCACGAGGACGACAAGTCCATCAACACCCGCTGGCTTGGTGTCGAAGGTGCCCGTGCTCATGATCTTGGTGCGCACGGCCTCGAACACCTTCTCCGCTTCGGGCTGCACGAGCTGCTTCAACTCGGCCTCGTAGCCCTGGACGGTCATCTTGCCGCCGAACAGCTTCTCCACCACGCCGGCCAAGTGACCCAGCACGGACACCGGGCCGAAGTAGTCCTTCTTGTCCTTCGTCACGAACAAGTAGGGGCGTAGATCGAGACCCGAGAGCTTGGGTGACAGGCGCGCCCAGTCGCATACCGTCTCTGACGACCGCCATTCAGCCAATACGGCGTTGTCAAGCGCGGGCCCTGGCTCGCCGGCTCTCTGTCCCTTCCGCTCGCCGGCCTGCGATTCCTTACCGTCGGCCGTCGCCAGCCCCTTTTCAAGCGTATCGAGGTCCTCGCATAGCCCCTGCGGGTGGACCGCGGCGACAAACGCGATCTGCTCGAACAGCCTCGGGATGAAGCGCTCAGCGAGCATGAGCTTCGCGAGCACGGGCAGTTTGATATCGTCCCCGAATCCGCGCGCGGCCGCAGTACGCTCACGCAGCAGCAGCGTGTTGAGGAAGCGTTTGATCTGACGCGGGTTGCCCTTCGTACCGCTCGCCAGGATGGGGCCAATCTGGTCACTGAGGGCAAGCGCGTTGTTCGCCTTCTCGGCTTGCTTGCTGAGCGCCGTCTTGACGGTCGCCGCATCCAAACCGCCACTGGTCCAAGGACGCTTCAGCTTCTCACGCGCCACGCCAATCAAGTTCGCATAGTCGGCGTCGTTTTCACCGATTTCGGCGCCGGCCAGCAGCAGCGTGACGTAAATCCGTGTCTCGGTCTCGCCCAGCGCCGGGATACGGAATGGGACCTGGATGAGCTTTTCGAGGTAGTTGCGTGCGTAGTCCCGCGGTCCGGTGCTGTCCGGCAGATCGGGAAAGTGCTTGCGCACCGCATACTCGATCATCGCCTCGTCGGCCGCGACGACGAACGCCGTCCGGGCGGTGAACACGAACAACCGGATCGCTTCGAGCGTTTCGATGGCGGTGTCTGGCAAGCAGCGATCGAGGTCATCGATCAGGACGATGAGCTGTTTGATCCCCGCGTCCTTCAGGAGCTGGTCGAAGGCCTTGCGGAACGCTTCCACTTCCTCGGGCACATTCTTTGTTTCGCCCGGCTTCAGCACGGCCTTCACCTCGTCGATCGCCGTCGAGAGGGTTTCTTTCGTGGCGAGCTTGGCAGGATCCGCTATCACCGCTTCGAGCGAGCCGACGATAGCTCCGATTTGATCGGGTGTCGGAATGCCTGTGAACGCGGTCAGGGCGAGGCCGCCGGCTCTCTTCGCCACCTTCAGCCAGTCGATGCGCCGGAAGACATCCTTGACCGCGGCCGCGGCCTTGTTCAGGGCCGGACGCTTCTCGACCAAGCCCGTGACGATCCCCTCGATCAGGGCGATCTTGGCATCCTCGAAGCCTTGAAAGCGCCATCCGTTGAACTTGAGGCACAGGACTTCGTCCTTGTCGGCGAACCCCGCCTCGATCATTTCGAGCACGCTGGACTTGCCCGCACCCCAGTCGCCATGCACGCCGATCGTCACCGGATGGTCGGGCCTGGCGCGAAGCAACTCGATGATCGTGGTCGCGATGGCCTCGTTGTTCAGCAGGTCGACCCGGGTTTCGTTGTCGGTCAGAATCATCGGCGTTGATCTCCCCCTGGCAGTTCGTTTGGCAAGTTCAAGAGTACGGAGCGGATAGCTGCGGACACCGCATCACGCGGCCCATCCAGCCTGAGACCGAGGGTCAATTCAACTTGCACGCCAACACCGCGCCGTCCCCGATTGCAGATGTTGTTCGGATCGGTTGCCGGGAACGAGTGCCCCTTCAGATCGACTTCCACACCAAGCCGAGCAATGGCTTGTCCGATGGATATCTTCAATGGGTCGTCAAGGCCGCCCATCAGGACGCGCTGTGCCTTGCCGCCGCAGCCGTGGATCGCGACCACGTGGTCGCAGGCGGATAGCAGTGCCAGGCAGCGCGGTTCATCAAATTTGTGGCTGGTCAGATGAAGTGCAGCGTAGTTGCCAGCCTGACGAATTCCTTCGAACAGATAGAGATTGATGTCCGTGCCAGCGACGGCTCGCGCGATGTCCGACGTGAAGTGCTCAATACCTCCGCCATGCGGTGCGATGACGGCGATGGATGATCCGGCGAACGGGCGTACATGCACCCTGTAGTCCGTTCCTTCGGCTTGCGCGCTGGCCAAGTCGGCATAGCTGCCATATCCATCGGCAAGGCTACTCATCGCGCCCCTCGACTGGGAGCGCCGGCCCTTGGAGCGATGCCAGCAAGATTGCGCACAGCGGCTCAGGCATCAGGCCCCCGTTCGAAGAAGTTGCGGCTGGCCGAGCCGGGTTGGCTTGGGTCGCAGGATGATTAGATTGTGCATTAAAAATCAAACCTCATGCTACTTTCTCTGCGCGCTCTTGCGATAGCTCTAGGGGCCGATTTGATTCCGTGCTATCTTTATAACATGGATGGAAATTCTAGGCACCAGGTAATCAAGCGGCTGCAGGCGGGACTCCCCCGCGGGGCGCCGTTCGACCTTGCCACCCTGAGCCAGTTCGGGGTGTCGCCCCAGCTCGCCGCCCACTATGCCGACGGCGGGTGGCTCGTGCGCCTGGCCCATGGCGTCTATGCCTTCCCGAA
>JAFECU010000211.1 GCA_018242005.1 Pseudomonadota bacterium
GACGAACTGCCCATCGACGCCTGTCCGGGCGACTTCGCGGTGGCCCGGCTGATGATGAACCCCAGCTTCATCGCTCGTTCCTATTTCCCGACCGGGCTGTTGCGCAGTACGGGGCTGGAGTCCATTGGTAGCCGTACCGTCAAGGTAAAGCCACAGGCCTGGACCCGCAAGGGGCAGCCGCAGGAGACCACGACGACCGAGCTGTTCGTCGCCGGCAAGCGCCAAGCCTTCCGCAACCTTTCGCGGTGGACGGAAACCATCGACGCGGAATCCGACGAGGGTGACGACCTGGCCCACATCGAACAGTTCGCCACCTTTGCGCCGGCGGAACGGATCGTGAGCCTGGGTGGCCCGAAGGATCGGTTCTTTGAGGTGGGCCTGCATCTGTTGCCGGGCGAAGACCCCGGCCTGATCCAGAAGGCTTTCGTGAAGTTCGCCCAGCGGGAGGGCGTTAAGGTCCACAGTGAAGTCGATTTCGTCGCCGGCAACCTGTGGTTCGTGCCGGTCGAGGGCAGGCCACGCGAAGTCGAGAAGCTGGCCAGCTTTACCTTCGTCCGGGTGATTCGTCCGGTGCCCAAGCTGCGCGGCATCCGCCCCCTACAACGCAGCGGTGGGCCCTCGGTGGGGTGCAGCCTTCCCACCGAGCAGGCACTGTCATCCGAGCCACGTGTCGCCATCCTGGACGGTGGCTTGCCGAAGCACCATCCCATTGGTCCCTGGCTGCGCTCGTACCGCAAGCTTGACGAGGATGCGGACGATGACCCGGACGGCCCCGAACATGGCCTGGGCGTGACATCTGCCATGCTGTTCGGCCCCATTCAGCCCAACGGAACGGCCGGCCGGCCCTTCGCCCCCGTGGACCATTTGCGTGTGCTCGACCAGGAGTCGAGCGGCGAAGACCCGCTGGAGCTGTATCGCACGCTCGGTCTCATCGAACAGGTCCTGCTGTCGCGGTCCTACGAGTTCATCAACCTGAGCCTGGGGCCGGACCTCGAAGTGGAGGATCGGGAAGTCCACGCTTGGACGTCCGTCATTGACGAGCTGCTCAGCGATGGTGACACGCTCATGACCGTGGCCGTGGGCAACAACGGGGAACGCGACCGCGAACTCGGCTACAGCCGCGTGCAGGTTCCATCGGACTGCGTGAATGCCCTCTCGGTCGGCGCGGCCGACGATACCGGCGCGGGCTGGGCTCGTGCGCCCTACAGCGCGATTGGCCCGGGCCGCAGCCCCGGCGTCGTCAAGCCGGACCTGATGGCCTTCGGCGGCAATCCAGCGTCCAAATACTTCCACGTCTTGGCGCCGAGTGCAAAACCGCTGCTGACGCCGCAACTCGGCACGAGTTTCGCGGCGCCATACCTGTTGCGCAGTGCGGTCGGCATCCGGGCGATCTTGGGTGGCAACCTGACGCCTCTCGCCATCAAGGCCTTGCTGGTTCATGCGGCCGACTCTGGTGGGCACGACCAGATCGAAGTAGGGTGGGGCAAGATTCCCGAGGACACCCTCGACATCATCACGTGTCCGGATGGCGTGGCCAGAGTGGTCTACCAGGGGGAGCTCAAACCCAGTAAATACCTGCGTGCCAGCCTTCCGCTGCCGAAGGAAGGGTTGACTGGCAACGTCCGCCTGAAAGCCACTTTCTGCTATGCATCGCCTACCGATCCGCAGGATGCTGCGGCCTACACCAAGGCCGGCCTCGAAGTCGTCTTCCGTCCCAACGACGAGAAGATCAAAGACGGCAAGAGCAACGCCGATACCAAGGGTTTCTTCGACTTGAAGAAATTCGCAACCGAACAGGAACGCCGCTCGGATCAGGGCAAGTGGGAAACCGTGCTGCACGGGGCCAAGACATTCCGTGGTTCCAGCCTCAAGAACCCCGTGTTCGACATCCACTACAACGCCCGTGACGGTGGCGGCCGAGCCACAGGCCCTGAGAAGATTCGCTACGCGCTGATCCTGTCGGTCGAGGCACCGAAGCACGCCGATCTCTACAACGGCATCCTGCGCGCCTATGCCAAGACGCTGGTGCCGATCCAGCCGCAGGTGTCGTTGCCGATTCGGATCAGGTAACCAAACTACCTATGCGGACGACTGCTCGACCCGAGGGCTGTCATTCGTAGTCTTTTTTTGTTCGCTGACTACGTGATCAAGAGCTACAGGGAAGGAACGCTTGAAACACCTCGATCTTCTCAACGAGTTTCGGACCGCGATGTCGCAGCTGACGACGCAGGTCGAGGCTGCGTCGGCCATGCAGCTTTATGACATCCACAAGGTTTCCGAGAACCTTGTGCTTGGGGTTCTGCGGGAACTCTACGGCTGGCATCACCTCCGGAACCTGAACGCGACCGAGCGAGCCAACTTTCCCGGCATCGATCTGGCCGACGACGTGGCTGGCATTGCCGTTCAGGTTACAGCGACGCCAACCCTCGATAAGATCAAGACCACCATCGAAACCTTTCTGGCACACGGGCTGGACAAGAAGTATCAACGTGTCGTCGTCTACGTCCTGAGTCGCAAACAAGCGAGCTACTCGCAGGATGCTATCGATCGTGCAGCAAAGGGCCAGTTCAAACTTGACACCGGCAAGGACATTCTTGACTCGCGTGATATTTGCAGTGTTGCCGCTGACGTAGACCCGAAGCAACTCGTCGCGGCCTTGGAGGTCGTTCGGGCCTATATGCGCGGTGGTGTGGCAAGTGGACTTGGCGAGGAGGACTTCAACCCACCTACGTCTCCGCCCGAGCGGGTGAATTTGAATCTGGTAGAAGTCTACTTCCCGTCAACGTTGTATGTCGCCGACCTGCGCGACGACCTTGACGCTTTCAAATCCAAGACGGCTCGCAACGAGCGGAAGATGGTTCGCGAGGCGCTCGGCAGCCTGAACCTGCGAGCGCCGTCGGACTACGAGGTGTCGGCGCGGCAACTGATCACGTTCCATCCGCTTGACGACACGCACGGGCCGTTTGCGCAGCTGATCGAACTGGGCACTGTGACGCCGCTGCAAGCGCGCGAGTTCTATGGCGCGAACGAAGATCGGGAGCGCGTCTTCAAGTCGTTGCTGCGGTTCACACTTCAGCAGAAGCTTTACAAACACGGCGTGCAATGGATGCACGAGAACGGCTTGTTCATATTCGTTCCGCGGGCTGAAGGTGATCTGCTGCGCGAAGAGAGCTGGGTCGGCCAGCGAACATCGAAGCGTCGCGTCTACGAGCGCAAGCTTAACAAGAAGGATTCCAGCAAGACCTTTCTCTGCAAGCACTTCGCTTTTGCAGCGGACTTTGTCTACAGCGCCGGCAGGTGGTACGTTGCTCTCACGCCGGACTGGTACTTCAGTTTCGGCGATAACTTCAGGCGATCAATGTATGCCGATGCCAACTTGAGCTGGCTCAAGCGCAAGGAGGTCAATCGCACTGTCGCGGATCACTTCCGGTTCCTCGCGTCATGGTTGTCTGCGCTGGATCAAGACGATCTCTTCGAGTCCATCAAGTCCCCTGCTGCGACCTTGTCGCTCGGCGAAGCTGTCTCGTTTTCGAACCATCCAGCTCTTCCTGATGACTCCTGGCTTCCCTTGCGGGACGAATCCGACAACGGTGAGGAAGCCCAAACCACGGGCTTGTTTGACACACTATGAAACTTGAGAATATCGAGGAGCCTCGGCTTCGCTTTCTGAGCGGCGAGCACATCTGTCCGCGTCGCGGGATCACCGCGTACGGCGCGTTCGACCGCTCCATGGGAACGCGGCGGACTGATGTCATAGTGGGAAGCGTCGGCAGCGCCACATGCAATGAAGCGTTGGATCGCTGGGTGACGAGGTGTGCATCGGAGATTCCAGGCATGGCAGACGCTCGCCAGCCAAACCTTCGTGTCAGTTTTCCAGGCATGAACCTAGGCCACGGTTTTGATGCCACCTTGAAGTTCAGCCAAGACTTGGCTCGAACCATCAAGAAAAGCGAAGTCGAGGAGATCATTGCCATTACAGATCGCACGGTTCGCGTGACCAAGGCGATTGATCTCTACTACGAGCACATCAAGTTCCTTGCACAGAATCGACCGGTCGATGTCGTTGTGTGTGTTATGCCCGATGCCCTATTTAAGGTTATTTCGACAGACGAACGAGGCCTCCCAGAGGAGACGCTGGAAGCCAGTGTGGAAGTCACTTCCGAACTGAATTTCCGGCGTGCACTCAAGGCGCGCGCGATGCACCTTGGAAAGCCGCTTCAGCTGATCCGTGCTGCATCGCTGGAAAGCAACAAGCGGGGCCAACAGGACGACGCTACGAAGGCGTGGAATTTCTGCACGGCCCTCTACTACAAGGCAGGGCCACGCGTTCCCTGGAAGCTGGAAACCGATAGTCGTCGTCCAAGCTCCTGTGCGATCGGCATCGCCTTTTATCGAAGTCGTGATCGGCAAGTACTGAACACAAGCTTGGCGCAGATTTTTGACGAACTTGGGAACGGACTTATTCTGCGTGGGACACCGGTTGACATGTCGCGGGATGACCGCAGCCCACATTTGAGCGCCAACCAGGCCTACGACCTTCTTACTGCGGCGCTCAACGAATACCGGGTAGCGCTGAGGGCCTATCCAGCACGCATCGTGGTGCATAAGTCATCCAACTTCTCGGCAGACGAGATTGACGGTCTGACGTGCGCTGCAAGCGATCTCCGGATCGACACCGTTGACTTGGTCACTGTAATGGATTCGAAGCTGCGACTGTTCCGCGAAGGCAACTACCCGCCATATCGGGGAACGCGCATCGAGATGGATGAGGATCGACATATCCTCTACACACGAGGATCGGTTCGGTACTACCAGACCTATACCGGGCTCTACATTCCTCAACCGATCGAACTCCGTATCGTTCGGTCCGAAGAATCGCCTTCGTTCATTTCCCGCGAAATCCTCGGGCTAACCAAGATGAACTGGAACAACACCCAGTTTGACGGCAAGTACCCCGTCACACTGGGATGCGCACGCAAGGTGGGCGAGATCATGAAGTATCTCGGTGACGGGGATTCACCGCAGATTCGCTATGGGTTCTACATGTAGTGAGAATGTCGTCAGGCTGCTCACAGATCACATCCGTTCTGTACTGGCAGATCAAGACTGGTTGCGGTCGCTTGCTTTCGGCAGTTGGATGACCGTTCGCTTCGAGACTAGCCGTGAGCGCGTTGCGAGGTGGAAACAGTAGAAGCCGGAAGCGGAGCAGGACCCAGCAGGCCGCAGGGGCAGGAGGAGCCACATGTCAGCGTCACAGGCCGAGATGTTCAGTCTCGGAAATTTGTATGTTGCCTATCGGAAGGCAAAAGCGGAAGCGTTCTATGAGAACACGCACTTTCACGCATTGGCATTCACAAAGTACGAGCAAGACCTCGACGCGAACCTGAAAAAGCTGCGGACTCGATTGATCGTTCGGGTGCCGGACTGGCAGACCGACCTGCAGTTTCTTGGCGATCACGCCTACTTACCTAAGTCCGTCGACTGCACAGCTTGGGAGTCAAACAATGAGGGACATTTTCGTGCCCTTGATCCACGGAAAGATTGGCAAAATAGGTTTCAAGAGGCTGGCAAGCGAGCTCGCGCTTCGCTTCGTCTGGTTATCAGGCCAACTGTCGATTTTCAGGTTGTGTCGGCGTTGTGGATCATCTTTGTAGGCCATCTATTTGACGCAGCGCTCGACCGCAAGGCGTCTTTCGGAAATCGACTCCGCAGGACGTATAGAGAGCCGCGCGATGAAAGGCTGACGTCGCCAAGTGTCAATCTCTCAACGCCTGGGCTTTTTGCGCCGTACTTCTCCGCGTACCGAGAATGGCGCGAAGGTGGCCTCTCTGCAATGGATACGGCATTGGAGTCCGGTGAGAGCATCTTGGCTATAACGATGGACATCGAGAAGTTCTACCACTGTGTTTCACCGAACTTCTTGTTGCGCCCCGCCTTCCTTAAAGCAGTGCAGCTATCGCTGTCATCGGTAGAGCGACGTTTCACGGAACAGCTGCTCTCCGCGATGGGCGCTTGGTATCGAAATACACCCGACTTCAAGGGTAGACCAGAAGGTGCCATCCCAGTCGGATTGTCGGCTTCGAAGATTGTTGCGAACGTCTTGCTGGTCGAGTTCGACCGAACGGTGCTCACGAAACTGAAACCGCTCTATTACGGCAGATATGTCGATGATATCTTCTTGGTCTTGAAGGCGGCGGCCAAAGACCACGGCGCGCAGCGGGTGACGAAAAGCATCGCTGAGGCGCTTGCGCCGCTCGTTAAGGTGAAGAAGAACGGCGAAGGTCCCAACTCCCTGTCGCTCAACCTGCCATATGCCAAGGACTCTGAACTTGTCTTTGCAGGCCCCAAGCAAAAAATCTTCTCGCTCTCCTCGGCGCATGGGTCCGACCTCGTGCATCACATTCGAGATCAGATACGCCAGCAGTCCAGTGAATATCGACTCTTACCGGCAGTGCCAGAGAGTGGGATCGCGATGGCATCGCGTGCACTACTCGCGACGCCTAGTGCTGCGCTTCAAGCAGACGCTCTTCGAAAGGCAGATGTAGTCTCGGTGCGGCGGCTTGGTTTTTCGCTGTTGTTAAGCGATATTGAAACGTACGCTGCAGATCTGCGGCCGGAATCCTGGCAAGTCATACGAAAGGAGTTCTACGGCCTCGTGAGTCGACACGTCGTAACACCTTCAGGTTTCTTCGAATTCCTGGGCTACATACCACGCGTGTTTGGACTCATGCTCAGCTGTGGAGACACGAAAGAGGCCAAGAAGCTGATCGATGAGTTGTCGTCGATTGCGCAGTTATTGGCATCGACGACGACACTGGGAGAAGCCGCCAACAAGGGAGCCTTTCAACTGTGTCTTCAGCAATACGCCTTGGCACTGCTTCAAGCCGGTCTGCAGGCGGCAACACTTCGATCAGTCGACCTCAGCCCAGGATATCTTGGGGTGCTCCGAAAGCTGAAGAAGCTCAGCGCAGGCATTCAAATTCCATCCACCGTACGCGCGCTGGAGTCGCTTGTGAAGCGCGTCTTGCTTGCCGATTGGGGTAGAAGACCGTACAAGGAATATTGGTTTCAGGCTCAGCAAGTTGATGAGATTGGTCCTAAGGTGCCACGCGAGATGCAGGTTCGCCGACAACTGCGTCTTGGTGCTGTGCGGCGTTTCCGATCGGAGGTAACCGATCTAAAAGTGCCACATTGGCCGGCGCTTGCTTTTCCGACGCGGCCTTTGCGAATAGACGAGATCGGTTTGGTGGCGCCTGCCGTCCTATCGGACACGGTCTTGTTCAAGAGCGTCATCCGCCTCCTTCGAGGTGCCGAAGTTGTGTCGATGGCATCGCTAGGATTTGTCGGCGGCAACGAGCAGGAGCCGATCACTCACTTCAATGTGCCGGGGAAGCCCCGGCCACTCATTCGAATTGCCGTCACGAGCATTGCGACTTCCGATGCGCAGTGGGCGGCGGCGGCGATAGGAAAGCAAGATCGCTCTGCAATGCGATACGTCGCATTCAATGGGTTGATCAATCGGATTCTGAAGGAGAAGAAGAAACCAGACTACATCGTCATGCCAGAGTTGAGCATTCCGTTGCGTTGGGCCCTACGCGCTGCTCGCAAACTCGCCGCCAACGGCATCTCAATGCTGGCTGGTGTGGAATACCACAGGGATCGTGCGACACGGAGGTTACGCAATGACTGCCTCGTATCATTAACTACTTACTGGCCGGGCTATGCGAGTTCTGTGGTGATACTTCAACCGAAATTCGAACCAGCGCATGGTGAGCGGCTTGAGCTTAAGAAGTTGCTCGGCAAGAACGGTTCACTTCACAGGCCGGACGGAGCCAAGGCGAAGCCCACGCTGTACGGGCACCGCGGCTTCTACTTCGCCCCGCTCATCTGCAGCGATCTCACGAATATTGCTCATCGTCGTGACCTACGGGGATCTGTCGACGCGCTCTTTGCTCTTGAGTGGAACCCTGACACAAAGACGTTCGCATCTCTGGTCGAGTCGACTGCCAACGATCTGCATGTCTTCGTGATTCAGTCGAACAACCGAAAATATGGAGATAGTCGAATTCGTGCGCCTGCAAACCAAGACTACGCGCGAGATGTCGTGCAGGTAAAGGGTGGGGTCAGCGATTATTACGTGCTTGGTGAGATCGATTATGAGCAGCTACGTTTAGAGCAGCGCCGCAAAGTTAAGGCGCCGCAATTTAAGCCGAAGCCTATTGGGTATGTGATGTCGAAATTGAGAAAGTAAGAAGACGGACTGAGCCGATTTATGTGAGACATGCAACTCGTTGGAGCGACAGCGCGCCCTGACCCTTCCGTACGTGATCCAGATGATCGGCCCATGCTTGAATCATCACGCGCCTTTCGTCCTGATAGGCATGACGGTTATATGCTGCCCGCACGGCGTTGGCCGGTACATGCGCCAGGCAATGTTCGATCACGTCCACGCTCGCACCCAGTCTGTTGAAGTGCGTGCTGAAGGCCGCCCTCATGCCGTGCGGCGTTCCTTCTCCACCAAAGCCAAGCCGCTCCATCAGGGCGTTCAGGCTGCGATTGGCCATTGGTCGGCGGGGGTCGAGCCGGTTCGGAAACAGGTGTTCGCGGTTGGCCGGGACAATCTTGCGCAGGTTCGCGATCACCTCTATGGCCTCACGTGACAGCGGCACCCAGTGAGCGCTCTTTGCCTTCATGCGTGC
>JAFECU010000212.1 GCA_018242005.1 Pseudomonadota bacterium
CACGTCGGGCTTGTCCAGGCGGCCCAAAAACTGCCGCGCATAGCTCGACAGACTCTCCACGTAGCGTCGCTGGCCCTCGGCGTACAGCGTGTCGAAGGCCAGGCTGGACTTGCCCGAGCCCGACAGCCCGGTGATCACCACGAGCTGGTTGCGCGGAATGTCCAGGTCGATGTTCTTGAGGTTGTGCGTGCGCGCGCCGCGGATGCTGATCTGCCCGCCGCCGCGCAGCACCTGGGCCAGCGGGCGGCCCGCGTCCGGCGCGGGGGATTCGGCGGTAGGGGGAGCGGTATCGGCCATCGCTGGGGTGTTCGAAGAAAACCCACCATGATAGGACAGCGGCGCCTGGGCTGGGTACCCGCCCGCGGCAGCAGCGCGAGGGCCTGCCAGACCCAGGGAAACCGGCACTGCGCCACAATGCGGGTTTTGCCTGAGCACCGATTGCAGCCGTGTCGGACACTACCACCACCCCCACCTCATCCCCCGCCGCAGCGGCCCCCGCCTCGCGCATGACGGCAGCCGAGCGCCGCTCCAGCCTGGGCCTGGCGGCCATTTTTGCCATGCGCATGCTGGGGCTGTTCCTGGTGCTGCCCGTGTTCATGCTGGAGGCGCGCAAGTACACGGGCGGTGACAACCCCGCGCTCGTGGGTCTGGCCATGGGCATGTATGGGCTCACGCAGGCGTTCTTCCAGCTGCCGCTGGGCATGGCGTCCGATCGCTTCGGGCGCAAACGCGTCATCGCGCTCGGCATGCTGGTGTTTGGCGCGGGCAGCCTGGTGGCGGCGTTGGCCGACTCGGTCATGGGCCTGATGCTGGGCCGGGCGCTGCAGGGCGCCGGGGCGGTGTCGGCAGCCGTCACCGCGCTGCTGGCCGACCAGACGCGCGACGCCGTGCGCACCAAGGCCATGGCGCTGGTAGGCATCAGCATTGGCCTGATGTTTGCCGTGGCACTGGTACTGGCGCCGTTTCTCACCGGCTATGTCGGCCTGTCGGGGCTGTTCACGCTCACGCTGGCGCTGGCGCTGGGCGGTGTGGGGCTGATCCTGTGGGTGGTGCCGCCCGAGACGCGCCACCACGCCGACGCGCCGCGCGGCCGCCTGTCCGAGGTCTGGCGCCAGGCCGACCTGATGCGCCTGAACCTGGGCGTGTTCGCGCTGCACACGATTCAGATGGCCATGTGGGTGGCCGTACCCGCCATGCTGGTGCAGGCCGGCCTGCCCAAGGACGTGCACTGGCATGTCTACCTGCCGGCGCTGGTTCTGTCCGTGATCGCCATGGGCGGCCTGTTTGCCATGGAGCGGCGCGGGCGCCTGCGCGCGGCGCTGCTGTTGTCCATTGCCCTGATCGCGCTGGTGCAGGCCGCGCTGGGCCTGCTGGTGGCCGATGGCGTGCAGCCCACCGTCTGGCTGCTGGGAGTGTTGCTGTTCGTGTTCTTCTGCGGCTTCAACATGCTGGAGGCCACACAGCCCAGCCTGGTCTCGCGCATGGCGCCGGCCAACCTGCGCGGCGCGGCCCTGGGCCTGTACAACACGCTGCAGTCCCTGGGCCTGTTTGCCGGCGGCGCCCTGGGTGGTGCCCTGGCCAAATGGGCCGGCGCGGGCGGCCTGTTTGCCGCCACGGCGCTGCTGGCCCTGCTGTGGCTGGTGGCCACCTGGCCGCTCCAGCCCGTCGGGCGCGGCGGCCACTGATTTTTTTCAACCCTGCCGCGTCAGCGGCGCGCAAGATCGCTATGCTGCGCAGCTGCGGCCTCGCAGGGGCCGTGTGAATCACTTATCTGGCCCGGAACCCCTCCCCTGCCGTCCGGGCTGACGCACAAAGGATTTTTCTCCATGGCATCCGTCAACAAAGTCATCATCGTCGGCAACCTCGGCCGCGACCCCGAAATGCGCACCTTCCCCAGCGGGGACCAGGTGGCCAACGTGACCATCGCCACCACCGACCGCTGGCGCGACAAGAACACGGGCGAGAACAAGGAAGCCACCGAATGGCACCGCGTGGTCTTCAACGGCCGCCTGGCCGAGATCGTGGGCCAGTACCTGCGCAAGGGCTCGCAGGTCTACGTCGAGGGCAGCCTGCGCACCCGCAAGTGGACCGACCAGAGCGGTGTAGAAAAGTACTCCACCGAAATCCGCGCCGACACCATGCAGATGCTGGGCAGCCGCCAGGGCATGGGCGGCGGCCAGGGCGGTGCCGGCGCGGCCTATGACGATGGCGGCTACGGCGACAGCGGTGGTGCTTACGAGGCCCCGCGCCGCGCCGCGCCCCCGCAGCGCCCCGCGGCCCCACCCGCCGCCCGTCCCGCGCCCGCACCCGTGGCCCAGCCGCCGCGCGCCGCATCGGGCTTTGACGACATGGACGACGACATTCCGTTCTGAGTCGCAGCACCTGCATCCCCCAAAGCAAAACGGGCGCTCAAGGGCGCCCGTTTGCTATTGCAGTGATAGCTGCCGGCGACTGGTGGCCAATCGCTGGCGGCAAATATCGCTCAAATCAATGCACGACCATGAGCGAGAACGGCCAGACATAGGCCTGCATGGTCACGTACAGGCCCACCAGGCAGGCCAGGGCGATGGAGTGGAAGAACACGTAGCGCAGGATGTCGCCCTCGTGGTCAAACCAGCGCGTGGCGGTGGAGGCCACGACGATGGACTGTGCGTCGATCATCTTGCCCATCACGCCGCCCGAGCTGTTGGCCGCGCCCATGAGGTTGGCCGACAGTCCCAGCTGCTCGGCCGCCACCTTCTGCATGCCGCCGAAGAGTACGTTCGACGCCGTATCCGAACCCGTGAGCGCCACCCCCAGCCAGCCCATGAGCGTGCCGAAGAAGGGATAGAGCACGCCGGTGTTGGCAAAGGCCAGGCCCAGCGTGGTGTCGGTGCCCGAGTAGCGGGTGAGCGTGCCCAGCGCCAGCATCAGCACGATGGTCAGTAGCGAATACTTCACCAGCCACAGCGTCTTGAAGAAGGTGCGCACGATGGCGACCGGGTTGTACTTCATGACGATGGCACTGACGATGGCCGACAGCAGAATGCCCGTGCCGGTGGCCGACAGCAGGTTCAGCGTGTAGACCGCACCCTCCTTGGTGGGCTTGGCGACCACGGGCGGCACCTTTTCGATCATCTGGTGCAGGCCCTCCATGGGGAAGGCGGGCGCGAAGATGCCGTTGAGCCAGGTCTTGACCGAGGGCAGGCCCCAGATGAAGACGAACACCGACAAAATGACCCAGGGCGTCCAGGCCGCCACCAGGGCCTGCGTGCTGTGGCGCGTGACGGGTTTGGCCGGCTTGGCCTCGGCGGCGCTCACGTCATGGCTGCGCAGCGAGGCCGAGGTCCAGATGGTTTTGGGCTTCCACACGCGCAGGAAGGCCACCAGGCAGGCCATGGAGATGATGGCGGCGATGATGTCCACGAGTTCCGGCCCGATGTGGTTGGACACCAGGTACTGCGGAATGGCAAACGACACGCCCGTCACCAGGATGGCGGGCCAGATCTCCATCATGCCCTTGCGCCCGGCAAAGGCCCAGATGAGCCAGAACGGCACCATGAGCGAGAAGAACGGCAGCTGGCGCCCGATCATGGCCGTGACCTCCATGAGGTCGTAGCCGTGCACCTTGGCCAGCGTGATCACCGGCGTGCCCAGGGCGCCGAAGGCCACGGGTGCGGTATTGGCGATCAGCGACAGGCCCGAGGCCGCCAGCGGCGAGAAGCCCAGGCCGATCAGAATGGCCGCCGTCACCGCCACCGGCGTGCCAAAGCCCGCCGCGCCCTCGAAGAAGGCGCCGAAGCAGAAGGCGATGAGCAAGAGCTGGATGCGCCGGTCCTCGGTGATGCCCGAGAGCGAGTCCTGCAGCACGGCAAAACTGCCGTTCTGCTCGGTCAGCTGGTGCAGGAAGATGATGTTGAGCACGATCCAGCCGATCGGCAGCAGGCCCGTGAAGCCGCCCAGCAGCGCCGCGCGCCCGGCCATGTCGGCCGGCATGCCGTAGACGAAGATGGCCACCAGCAGCGCCGCCGCCAGGCCCATGCCGGCGGCAATGTGTGCCTTGATGTGGAAAAGCCCCAGCGCTGCGAGCATGACCACCACCGGAATGGCGGCCAGCGCCGTGGAGATGACCATATTGCCCAGTGGGTCGTAGATTTGTTGCCAGACCATGTGCCTGTGCTCCCTCGTTGTTGTCTTGGTATGGATATTGGGTAAAAACCTGCGCACGCGCTATCAGTGGATACCTGCGGGCGCAGAGCGAGTGAGAATGTAGGAAGCCGGCCGGCAGAGCTGCGTGAAAAAATCTGAGGACAAATCCTGAAACAATTTCACGCCATAGGCAGGACGGAGCCGGGGCCTGCCTGCATTCGGGTATCTACCGATGCCGTCAGGGCCGCGTGGACGGGGGATCAGCCGTCCACCGTCGCAATCACGCCACCACCCAGGCAGACCTCGCCGTCATACAGCACGGCGCTCTGCCCTGGCGTGACGGCCCATTGGACGTCGGGGAACTGCAGGCTGAAACCGTCCTGCTGCGCAGCCAGCACGGTGCAGGCGGCATCCTGCTGGCGGTAGCGCGTCTTGGCCGCGCAAGCGCCGGCGGCGGGCGCCTGGCCGGCGACCCAGCTCGCGTCCTGCGCCGTGAGGCGGTGCGACAGCAGCCAGGGGTGGTCATGGCCCTGCACCACGATGAGGGCGTTGCGCTCCAGATCCTTGCGCGCCACGAACCAGGGCGCATGGTCGCCCGCGCCCCTGGCGGCGCCCTTTTCCTTCACGCCGCCAATGCCCAGCCCCTGGCGCTGGCCCAGCGTGTAGAACGACAGACCCACATGGCACCCGAGCCTGCGCCCGCGCTCGTCCAGGATGGGGCCGGGCGCGTGGCTGATGTAGCGGTTCAAAAACTCGCGGAACGGCCGCTCGCCGATGAAGCAGATGCCGGTGGAATCCTTCTTCTTCGCGTTGGGCAGGCCAATCTCGGCGGCAATGCGGCGCACCTCGGTCTTGTGCAGCTCGCCCACGGGAAACAGCGTTCTGGACAGCTGCGCCTGGTTCAGCCGGTGCAGAAAATAGCTCTGGTCCTTGGAGGGATCCAGGCCCTTGAGCAGCTCGAACAGCCGCGTATCGGGGTTCTGGCGCACGCGCGCGTAATGGCCGGTGGCGATTCTCTCGGCACCGAGGCGCATGGCATGGTCCAGAAAGGCCTTGAACTTGATCTCGGCGTTGCAAAGCACGTCCGGATTGGGCGTGCGCCCGGCCTGGTATTCGCGCAGGAACTCGGCGAACACGCGGTCCTTGTACTCGGCCGCAAAGTTCACATGCTCGATCTCCATGCCGAGCACGTCGGCCACGCTGGCCGCGTCCAGGAAGTCCTGGCGGCTGGAGCAGTATTCGCTGTCGTCGTCATCCTCCCAGTTCTTCATGAAGATGCCGACCACCTCGTGGCCCTGTTGCTTGAGAAGGTGCGCGGTCACGGCGGAATCCACGCCGCCCGAGAGGCCCACGACAACGCGGTGCTTGGGGGATGCAGTCATGGGCCCGGATTGTATTTTTGGCCGCATGACCGTGCCCTCTCAGGTGAACTTGCCCGTGATTCCCCCGTCCACCACCAGTTCCCTACCAGTGACGCAGGCTGCCGCGTCGATCGCCAGGCGTGCGCAGGCGCAGACCGTTCCCATGCGGTCCACGCGGTCCATCGGCATGTGGCGTTGATGTGATGGCTTCGGCAGCGCCGAGGGCGTGTCGTCGAACATCGAATCCATCTGGCAACCCAGGAGATCGGTGGGTGCCGGTGCGCTGCCCCTGCAGGGCACATGCAGCCTGTTCAGCTCGTATACAGTGCCCCGAATCCCCCAGCCTTCCGGAATTCCGATGGAACTGCGCCAGCTTCGCTACTTTGTTCGCATCGTCGAACTCGGCTCCATGGGCCGCGCCGCGCTCGACTTGGACATGGTGCAGTCGGCGCTGAGCCAGCAGGTCAGCCGGCTGGAATCCGAACTCTGCACGCGCCTGCTGCAGCGCACACCGCGCGGTGTCACCCCGACCGAGGCGGGCCAGGCCTTTTTCCATGAGGCTCAACTCGCACTGCGCCATGCGGACCAGGCCATACACGCCGCACAGCAGGCGCGGCTGTCCGGGACGGTGAGCATGGGACTTGCGCCGACGGTAGCCAACGTGCTGGGCCTGCCGCTGCTGCGCGCCATGCGCGAGCGCTATCCCGATGTGCGCCTGCACATGGTGTCCGCGCTTTCCGGGCATTTGACGAGCCTGCTCAACGCCAGGCAGCTGGACCTGGCCATTCTTTTCGACACGCAGCAGGCGCGCCGCTGGAGCGTGATGCCGCTGCTGGAGGAGCGGCTGTTCCTGATCCAGTCGCGCCTGAGGCCGGTGGCGCCGCAGATCGAGCATGCCTCGCCCATCCGCCTGGAGCAGCTGCAACCCGTGCCGCTAATCCTGCCCTCGGGCAGCCACGGGCTGCGCAGCTCGCTCATGGCCTCGTTCACCAGTGCCGGCTTCCAAGCCCGGATGGCGATGGAAATCGATTCGCTGACCCTGCTGATGGAGGCCGTGGACGCCGGCATGGGGGCCACGGTCCAGCCCTGGTCGGCCGTGGCCATGTACAGCGATGCGGCGGAGCGCTTCCAGTGGTCGGAGATTGCCGACGAGCAGGTTCGGCGCAATGCCGCCCTGTGCAGCCTGTCGGACGACGAACTCTCCCCTGCCGCCCTGGCCGCGCGCGTGGTGATGATGGACTGCAGCAGGCAGCTGGTGCGTTCGGGAGACTGGGGTGGGGCCACGCTGACGGGCTGAGGTGCCGCCGCGGCCTGCAAAGCCGCGCTTCACGCATGGCCACCGCGTCGCGCGTGTGCGGCGCCGGCCTACAGCCGGCGGGGTTGCGCCTTCTTACACTGAACCCCACCTCATGGCCGGATGTGGATTGCACTACGGGACAGCCAGCCATAACCAAGGCTCAGTCATGACCACTCTTGACATACAGCTGTTGCTGACCGCCCTGGTCAGCGTGTTGTTGCTGGTCGCGCTCATCGTGTCGCGCCTCAAAATGCACCCGCTGCTGGCCCTGCTGGTGGTCTCGATCGGCGTCGGCCTTGCCACCGGCATGGAGCCCGAAGGCATCGCCAGGCAGCTGACCAATGGCGCAGGCAAGACGCTGGGTGCCGTGGGTGTGGTGATTGCCCTGGGCGCCATGCTGGGCAAGGTTCTGGCCGACGCCGGCATCACGGAACAGATCGCCGAGGCCATCCTGAAACATGCCTCGGACCGCATGATTCCCTGGGCCATGACCCTGGTGGCCTTCATCGTGGGCATTCCCATGTTCTTTGAGGTGGGGCTCGTGGTCATGCTGCCGCTCATCTTCAGCGTGGCGCGCAAGCTGGAGAGCCACGCACGGTTCAAGGGCTCGGCCTATGTCTACGTCGGCGTTCCCGTGATCTCGGCCCTGGCGGCCATGCACGGCATGGTGCCGCCCCACCCGGGCCCATTGACTGCGATCGCCACGCTCAAGACCACCGTCGGTCCCACCATGCTGTATGGATTTCTGGCGGCCATTCCGGCCATGATTCTCGGGGGGCCGCTCTATGGTGCGCTCATTGCGCCGCGCATGAGCACGAGGCCCGACCAGGCGCTGCTGGATCAATTCACCGTCACCGAAAGGGCCGGCAATGCGCAGAAGCCCAGCGTCGCGCTCGGTGTGCTGGCGGCCCTGTTGCCGGCGATCCTGATGCTGGTTCACGCCGCCGCCGAAATGCTGCTGCCCAAGGACAGTCCGGCCATGCATGTGGCCAGCTTCCTGGGCAATCCCTTGATCGCCATGCTGCTGGGCGTGTTGTTTGCCAGCGTGGCCCTGGTGATCGCCCGTGGCGGCAACACCGAGAAGCTGCGCGACGCCCTGGGCAAGAGCCTCAAGCCGATTGCCTCCATCATCATGATCATTGCCGGAGGCGGCGCCTTCCAGCAGATGCTGACCAGCGCCAAGGTCGGCGATGCCATCGTGCACCTCACGCATCAGTTCGCCTTCCCGCCGCTGATTTTGGGCTGGCTGATCGCCATGCTGCTGTCGGTCTCCACCGGCTCGGCCACCGTTGGCATCGTGGGTGCGGCGGGGCTGCTGGCACCGCTGGCGGGGGCCGATCCCAGCCTGAACCTGCCCTTGCTGGCCTTGTCCATTGGCTGCGGCTCGCTGTTTTTCAACTACGCCAACCATGCCGGCTTCTGGATGGTCAAGGAGTCCTTCGGCATGACCATGGGCGAGGCGACCCAAACCATCTCGGTGGTGCAATCCATCGTCGCCGTGGTGGGCCTGGTCATGGTGCTGATATTTGACGCGGCCATGACGGTGCATTGAAGCGGCAAAAACCCACGCATCACTCATCGTGATGCCCCCATCCTCGTGACCCGCTACACCGTACGGGCGGTGCTCACTACAGTCGCGTTCAACCCTTGTCTGCGCGCGCCGCACCCTTGAGGATCGTGGCTTCGGTGCCATCGGCCGCAGACAGCATTCGCCCAAGTTGAACCGCCTCAGGCCCAGGGCCGGGGCTGCCCATCATGAATACTGAAGCCTTTGACACCGATGTCCTGGTCATCGGTGGCGGCAATGCCGCCCTGTGCGCCGCGCTGATGGCCCGCGAGGCGGGCGCCCGCGTGCTGCTGCTCGAATCCGCCCCGCGCGCCTGGCGCGGCGGCAACTCTGCCCACACGCGCAACCTGCGCTGCATGCACGACGCGCCGCAGGACGTGTTGGTCGATGCCTACCCCGAGGAGGAATACTGGCAGGACCTGCTCAAGGTGACCGGCGGCATCACCAGCGAGCCGCTGGCGCGCATGGTGATCCGCGCGTCCAGCACCTGCCGGCCCTGGATGCGCCGCCACGGCGTGCACTTTCAGCCCGCGCTGGCGGGCACGCTGCACGTGGCGCGCACCAACGCCTTCTTCATGGGCGGCGGCAAGGCCCTGGTCAACGCCTATTACCGCAGCGCCGAGGCGCTGGGCGTGCAGGTGCGCTACGACTCGCCCGTCGATCGCATCGAGCTGGACCACGGCGCCTTCCAGGCCGCCTGGGTCAAGGGCCGGCGCATCACCGCCAGGAGCTGCGTGCTGGCCGCGGGCGGCTTCGAATCGAACCGCGAATGGCTGCGCGAGGCCTGGGGCCAGAACGCGCGCGGCGAATGGCCGGCGGACAACTTCCTGATCCGCGGCACGGCCTACAACCGGGGCGTGCTGCTGCGGCACCTGCTCGACGACCATGGCGCCGACCGCATCGGCGACCCCACGCAGGCGCACATGGTGGCGATTGACGCGCGCGCGCCGCTCTACGACGGGGGCATCTGCACGCGCATCGACTGCGTGTCGCTCGGCGTGGTGGTGAACGCGGGCGGCGAGCGCTTCTACGACGAGGGCGAGGACTTCTGGCCCAAGCGCTACGCCATCTGGGGCCGCCTCGTGGCGCAGCAGCCGGGGCAGATCGGTTATTCGATCATCGACAGCAAGGCCATAGGCCGCTTCATGCCGCCGGTGTTCCCGGGCGTCAAGGCCGACAGCCTGCCCGAACTGGCCGAGAAGCTCGGTCTGCCGGCCGAGACCTTCATGCAGACGCTGAACGCCTACAACGGCGCCTGCCGCGTGGGCCACTTCGACCACACCACGTTGGACGACTGCCATACCGAAGGCCTGGCCCCGGCCAAGACCCACTGGGCGCGGCCCATCGACACCGCGCCCTTCTACGGCTACGCGCTCAGGCCCGGCGTGACCTTCACCTACCTGGGTCTGCAGACCGACGCCACGGCCGCCGTGCACTTTGGCAACCAGCCCAGCCGCAACCTGTTCGTGGCCGGCGAAATGATGGCCGGCAACGTGCTGGGCAAGGGCTACACCGCCGGCGTCGGCATGTCGATCGGCACGGCCTTCGGCCGCATCGCCGGGCGCAATGCCGCACTGGCCGCCGCGGGCCGCGCCGCCCTGCACGGCGCCGTGAAAGACGAGGACTGAAGCGCATGCAAACCCTGAAATCCCTGACCGAAGAAGCACAGGACCTGGCCCAGGGCCGGCCGGCCCGCGTGATTCCCATCGTGCCGGTGCCGGCGCAAAGCGCGGCCGAGCAGGAGGTGGCGCGCCAGATGCAGATCTGCAACGCCTGCCGCTACTGCGAAGGCTTTTGCGCCGTGTTCCCGGCCATGACGCGCCGGCTGGACTTTGCCAAGGCCGACATCCACTACCTGGCCAACCTGTGCCACAACTGCGGCGCCTGCCTGCACGCCTGCCAGTACGCGCCGCCGCACGAGTTTGCCGTCAACGTCCCGCAGGCCATGGCCAGCGTGCGCGGTCAGACCTATGCCGACTACGCCTGGCCGCCGGCCCTGGGCAGCCTGTACCGGCGCAACGGCCTGGCGCTGTCGCTGGCGCTCGTCGCCGCGCTGACGCTGTTCCTGGTGCTGGGCGCCGTGCTGCAGGGCGGCTCCCTGGCGGCGCTGTGGGGAGCCGACCTGGGCGCCAACTTCTACCGCCTGTTTCCGCACAACCTGCTGGTGGGCCTGTTTGCGCCGGTGTTCCTGTTCGTGGTGCTGGCGCTGACCATGGGCGTGCGCAGCTTCTGGCGCGAGGTCAAGCCCGCCACCGGCGGGGCCGACGTGAGCGCCCCCGCGGCCGCGGAAGCCACACACGACGTGCTGCGCCTCAAGTACCTGGACGGCGGCCATGGCGACGGCTGCCACAACGAGGACGACGCCTACACCCTCAAGCGCCGCCGTGCCCACCACCTGACCTTCTACGGCTTTGCGCTGTGTTTTGCCGCCACGTCGCTGGGCACCATCTACCACTACGTCTTTGGCTGGCAGGCGCCGTATGAGCTGCCCAGCCTGCCGAAGCTGCTGGGCGCGGCCGGCGGCGTGCTCATGGTGCTGGGCACGGCCGGCCTATGGCGGTTGAACCGCAGGCGCCACCCGCTGCATAGCGACGCGGCGCAAAAGCCCATGGACCTGGGCTTCATCGCCCTGTTGTTCCTGGTGGCCGCCAGCGGCCTGGCGCTGTGGCTGGGGCGCGGCACACCCGCGCTGGCGCTGCTGCTGTGCCTGCACCTGGGCGC
>JAFECU010000213.1 GCA_018242005.1 Pseudomonadota bacterium
AGCACGGCGTCCATTTCCTGCCGCACTTGTGCCAGAAGCTGCTCAGCCCGCTGCGCGTCGTCGCCGGCATAGGCCAGCGTCAGCAGCGTGAGCGGGTGAACCTCCATGACCTCACACAGCTCGGCCAGCTTGTTCAGGGTGGGACTTTTCAGGTCGCGCTCCAGCGAACTCATGTAGGTGCGGCTGGACACATCCGAGAAGGCTTCCTGGCTCAGTCCACGGGCCTTCCTGATGGTTTTCAACGCCTCCGACAATGTGTGTTTCGCTGCCAACCTTGGATCTCCCCGAAATCCAAGATGACAGTCGATTGCGCCTTATAGAGCTACAATCTATAGTGTTCATTACTAGCGAATTGCCGCTCTTGTGCTTTTACGGCAATCCGTGTCGACGGCTTTCGACGCAAGCGCAAAACCGCATCCGTGGTTTTCCTCAAACCCGTCGATCCGGTTCCACGCTTCCACGCTTTGGCGGATTCGTGCAGCAAGAAGGGGATCGCCATGAACCCACTTATCACCGAAGACGAGCGCAGGCAGTTGCTGGCCCACGGTCAGGCTCGGTCCGCTGGTCAGGCCATCGACCCGCTGCCCGTGGTGCGGCTGTTCACGCCGGATGCCCATGCCACCTGGTTGCTGGCTGCGCTTGACCCGGCCGATGGCGATACGGCCCAAGGCCTGATCGACCTCGGGATCAGCATGCCCGAGCTGGGGAGGGTGAAGCTCTCCGACCTCGCTGCCATCGTCGGGCCCCGCCAGCAGCCGGTGATGAGGGATCGGTATTTCCAGGCGGTGCGGCCTCTGTCGGAATACCTGCGGCTGGCGCAGGAGAACGGTTCCGTCGTCGATTGAAACGTTCGCGCTTCAGCCAAGTGGGGCGCATTCAGACTATTTCAGTCTGGCTCCAGACTCACCAAGTCTCAATTGGCACTCTTGCGCGCGGGCCCTGTACTTGTGCTGGAAACAGTCACGATCTTTCATGCGGCTCGCGGCACGGTGTCTGATACCGCGTGATGTTTTGGAATTGCGTGGTCGTCGTATTCGGACGAATTTCGCAATGCATCTGAGTCGATCGGTCTTGACATTCAATGTTACAGCCCAACCCGATTGTGATGGCCGCTGACCGTCGGCGATAGCCCTGTGTTGAACGCCCGTGACGACGTTCCTGATCTTCGACAGGAGCTTGGCGATCATGGGCAACCCTCACCATCTCGCGCACTGGTATCCGACCGCTGCCTACCTCTACATCCTGGGCCTGGATGCACTCGCGCTGGCCTGGGAGTACCTGCGCAGGCATCCCGATTACCGGCTCGACTGGCGGCGCCGTGCGCGCCGCCCCGATGCTGCGCAGCGCTGGGGCTTGCGCCTGCTGGAAGACCCAGCCCTGGATGCGCGTGACGCGCAACCGGCCTGGCAGCCGGGGCATGCTGCCGTGGTGCAGCTCTACCCGGACGCCGATCCGCCAGTGGATGCAGAGCTTTTTTCCTTCTGGCGCATCCCTGGCCACAAGCAACTGCTGCACGACGGCAAGGGACTGGTGCTGATCGCACGAAGCGCCGGCCATTGGCAGCGCTTCGTGCTGGCGTCCGGCTTGGAAGACGGCATGGCCGTGGCCTATGCCTATCGCGGTCGTGGCGGCGTCATGCATGCACCCGACACGCCGGCGCCAATGGCCCGGTCCAGGCCGCCCCCCGCCGCACTGCTCGAACTGCACACCTTGCAGGCACTCGACGCGACCCTGGCGGGTGCGTCGTTGCGCGAGGTCGGCGAAGGGCTGTTCGGTGTCGACGCCGTGGCTGATTGGTACAGCGACGGAGGTCTGCGCTCCAAGGTGCGCCGCCTGGTGCGGCGCGGCGATGCGCTGATGCGCAGCGGCTATCGCCGCCTAGCACAGCTTGCGCCACTTGAGAAGGGTCGTTTTGAATCCAACGCAAAACGACCCTGAGCAGAAGGGCCTCGTTTTCTGAGACTGCCTCCATCCGGTTGCGCTGTGTGGCCGGGCGTTTTCAGCCGATGGAGGTTCACACCATGCGTCCCGCTCCCTTGCGGCCTGCCGCCACTGTCTCGACC
>JAFECU010000214.1 GCA_018242005.1 Pseudomonadota bacterium
ACTTTGTAGGCCTTCCATTGTTTGCATTGCACGAAGAATTTTTCTGAACCCTTGGCCAGGACGAGGTCAACACCGCCATCAGGACCTCCACCGCCGATTTCTGTCACGCGGTATCCCTGCAGTCGGTAGGCTTCGCCGACCAGCAACTCAAACTCCCGCCAGCTCATGCCGTCCAGGGCGTCGGCATTGCGTGCTTGCGCCACATCCGAAACCAGGGCTTGGCGCTGTTTGCGCCGCCAGGCTGAAAGGGCTGCCGCTGCAATGCACAGTAGCGGCACGATGTATTGACCAGCGTTTGCCAGGCCGTGGATGACGGCCTTTTGGATCATGGACCCCACCATGGCGCCTCCTTGGCCTTGAATGTCAGCGGCTTGGATGGGGACCGCTAGGCGGTGCAGCAGGAAATAGCTGACCGCTGCGAGCACCAGGCAGACCCACCAGGGGAGCATGGCAAGCAAGTCCAGGACATCTTCTAGTGGACTGGATTTCTTGCGTCTGGCCATGGTTCCTCCCGGTGTTTTTTGGCGTTTGCACTATTTTGGCGCAAGCGTTTGATCATGCCTGAGTGACAGTGGGGAGCTCGAAGACTGGGAAGCAGCTAGAGGGGTAGCTGTGCCGATACCAGAACGCGAATTGCCGCGCTTAGCGACCGCTGCACAGCGATTGCGGCCATCCTCAGCCATTCAGCGAACAAACGATCAGTGCCAAAAAGCAGTCGCTGAGCTGATTTTGATCAGTACAGATTGTCGACAATTGCCGGGTCCGCCGGTCTGCTATGGGCCCTGTGAGGCGACTATGGCGCCGCCACAGCCTTCTTCCTTTTAGCCACCGAGGGCAACGACGGCAAGCACTCGAAAAGACGCTCAGCGTACGCGAAGCCAACGCGCTGTACGGCGTCAGCTTCAAAATAGAAGAGCCAACTCGCCAGCAGCGCCACGGAGATCACCAATGTCATCGCAGCAGCCAACCCGGGCTGCGCAAGGCTGACCAGGTTCACAGCGAGCGGATCTAGTCCAACCACGCCAGCTAGCACCAGGCCATAGAACAGCCCGAGCACGCAGGTCACTATGCCGATGGGCTTCATGGCCAGCATGTTGCGGTGGAAGCCGTACGCGATGTTCTCCTTTAGTAGAAGACTCTTGTTGCTC
>JAFECU010000215.1 GCA_018242005.1 Pseudomonadota bacterium
CACCGCGAAGACGCGTGATCTGCCGGTGGTCTTCAACGTACAGGGGCATCTTGTGCCCTTGCTCCAGGTGGACGTTCGGCCGCAACGCAGCGGCATCGTGCGCGAAGTGCATTTCCGGGAAGGCGAGGACGTTGCTGCGGGCCAGGTCCTGTTCACGCTCGATTCGACCGACCTGCGTGCGCAGCTCAGCCGTGCTGAAGCCCAGGCCGCACAGATCAAGGCGCAGTTGGAAGATGCCCTGCGTGATTACCATCGCTCGAAGGAAATGGCGAAATCGCGCTTCATTGCCTCGAGCGCCGTGGATACCAGCGCGAGCAAGGCGGAAGCGCTGCGAGCCCAGCATCAAGCCACCTTGGCCGATGTGGAGAGCGTGCGGGTGCAACTCAGCCGCACGCGGATCGTGGCGCCCATGGCGGGAAAGGCAGGGGCGCTCAAGGTCTACCAAGGCAGCCTGGCGCAGGAGGGTAGCGCAACGCCGCTGGTCACGTTGGTGCAGTTTGACCCCATCGGCGTCGAATTCAATCTGCCGGAAGCCAACTTGGCGGCCGTCGTGGCAAACCGCGCCAATGGTCAGCTGACAGTGAGCCTGCAGTCGGCGGACGGACAGGAACTGCAAGGGCGGCTCAGCTTCGTCAACAACACGGTGAACACCAACACCGGAACGATCAGCATGAAGGCCAGCTTTCCGAATGCCAAGCATTCGCTCTGGCCTGGAGCGTTTGTTCGCGTGACGCTGGTAGCGGGTGTCAACCGCGGTGTGATCGTCCTGCCGCCGCAAGCCGTGATCGAGGGACCGAGCGGCCACTTCGTGTATGCCGTCTCGGAGGCCAGCACCGTGTCGGTCCTGCCCGTGACGCTTTTGCGAATTCAAGAGGGCATGGCGGTGGTGAGCGGGATCCCGGTCGATGCGAAGGTCGTGCTCGAGGGCCATCAGGGGTTGAAGTCGAATGCCAAGGTCCGCATTGCGGCCGACAAGCCCGGCCGCCAGGCCAAGGGGCGTGAACTATGAGCATCGTTCAGGCTTCCGTGCGCCGCCCTGTCGCGGTCGCACTCCTGTGGTTGAGCGTGGTCATCGTGGGGATCGCTTGCTGGTTTGAGCTTCCCATTGCCGCGTTGCCTCGCTATGAAACCCCCGTGATCGAGGTCCGGGCCAAGTTGCCCGGCGCGAGCCCAGAGAACATCGCGATGTCGGTCGCGACGCCACTGGAAAAGGAGTTTTCGGCCATACCCGGGCTTCTGTCGTCCACGTCCGAGAACATACAGGGGGAGACCAAGATCCGACTGGAGTTCTCTGGCGCGCGGAACATCAACGAAGCCGCTGCCGACGTGCAGGCCGCGATGTTTCGCGTCAGCCGGTCACTGCCTGTCGACATGCCCACGCCCCCGTCCTACAGCAAGGTGAACCCGGGGGATGCACCGGTGATCAGCGTGGGGATGAGTTCTCCGACCATGCCGCTGTCGGAGCTCAATGCCTATATCAACACACTGGTGGTCCCGGCGCTCTCCGCCATTGACGGCGTCGCGCAGGTCTACGCGACGGGGCGGAAACGCTATGCGGTCCGAATCGAGGTAGACCCCGACCGCTTGACCGCCCTGAACCTGACGCTTGCCGAGGTGGCTGCAGCGGTCAAGGCAGCGAACTCCAACCTGCCTTTGGGCCAGTTCGACAACGACCGGCAGATGCTGATCCTGCAGATGTCCAACGGCCTCATGCGAGCGAAGGACTTCGCGCAGGTGGTCATTGCCAGCCGGCAGGGCGACGTGATCCGGTTGAGAGACATCGGGCGTGTCCGCGACAGCGTCGAGGATGCGAAGAACATCAGTGAAATCAACGGCACCAACTCCGTCCTCCTGCAGATCAAGCGGCAGCCGGACGCCAATACCGTTGAAACGGTGGATGCGGTCAAGGCATTGTTGCCGAGGCTGGAAAAGCAACTCCCCGGATCGGTCCGAATCGAGGTCATGGGGGACCGATCGGTCTCCATCCGCCACGCCATCCATGACGTCAACCTGACGCTGCTCCTGACGATCGGCCTGGTCGTCTTGGTGATGGTTCTTTTTCTGCGCCATTGGCGCGTGACCTTCGTTCCTGCCGTCAGCTTGCCCATTTCATTGTTCGGGACCTTTGGGCTGATGTACGCCATGGGATTGAGCCTGAACAACATCTCGCTCATGGGACTCACCATCGCCGTGGGCCTGGTGGTGGATGACGCAATTGTGGTACTCGAGAACATCATGCGCTACATCGAGGAGGGCATGAATCCCTTCGAGGCCGCGATGCGCGGTGCGGGGGAGGTGGCCTTTACGGTCCTGTCGATCTCGATTTCCCTGGTGGCGGTGTTCATTCCGATCTTCTTCATGCCCGGAACGACAGGGCGCATCTTCCATGAGTTCGCTATCGTGGTGTCGCTGGCGATTCTCGTGTCGGCGGTAGTTTCCTTGACGCTGATTCCCGTCATGGTGCCCAGGGTGATACGCACGAACGCGGTCCCGCATGCCGGCCAGCTACCGTACTGGCTGCGGTGGTTCGAGGCGCTGTTTGGCCGGGTCACCTGCTGGTATGAGCGCGGCCTAGACTGGTCGCTGCGGCATCGTGGCACTTTGGTCGCTGTTGGCGGTGCAACGGTTGTGCTCACTGGAGCGCTTTATGTCGCTGCGCCCAAGGGCTTCTTTCCCCAGGAGGACCTGGGGCAGGTGGAGGTCAAGATCAAGACGTCGCAGGAGATGTCCTATGAGGGGCGACTGGCCGTCACGCGGCGGCTGCAAGACGTGCTGGCGAAGGACCCGGCTGTGCAGACGCTGTGGTCCAAGGTGGATCACGACACCACGCGCCTGACCATCGACCTCAAGCCTGCGGACCAACGCGATCCCATGCGGGATGTCCTCGCGCGCATGCGCAGGGCCACGGGATTCATTCCCGGGGTGCGCCCGAGCTTCAGCTCGGTGCAGAGCCTGAAGATCGGATCCAGCAGTTCGGTCACAGCGTACGAATACATCCTGCAATCGGTGGCTTCGGATGCCCTGGACCATTGGACGGAGCGCTTGCAGGCAGAACTGAAGAAATCGGACGTGTTCGTCGGGTTGGAGAACGACTTCGAGAAGAGTGGGCTTCAGGTCACCGTGAATGTGGACTGGGAGCGGGCTGCGGCACTGGGTGTCGACATGGCCAGTGTTCGCAACACGCTGTATGCCGCCTACGGGACGCGACAGGTTTCCACCATCTACGCGAACGAGGGGGCCTACCAGGTCATCATGGAACTCGCGCCCGAGTACCGCAGGGATGAGACCGATCTTTCAAAGCTGCACGTTCGCGGGGCGGCCAATTCCCTGGTGCCGCTGGGTGCCTTTGCGACGGTCCAGCGGAACAAGAGCACGATGACGGTGCTGCATCACTCGCAGATCCCTGCGATTACCTTCTCGTTCGATCTGGCTGCGGGAAAGTCGCTGTCCGATGCCCAGCGGGCCATCGATGCGGCAAAGCAGACCATCGGCATGCCCAGCTCCGTTTTTGGAAGCTTCGGAGGGCAGGCTGCTCTGTTTGAGCAAGCCCAGCGCACGCAGGTATGGCTGATCGCGATCGCCGTGGCGGTCATCTATGTGGTCCTGGGCGTGCTCTACGAGAGCTGGGTGCACCCTGTGACCATCCTGCTGGGCATTCCCTCTGCCGCGCTGGGAGCGTTACTGGCCCTGCGTCTGATGGGTATGGAACTCACCTTTACGGCGATGATCGGGGTGCTGTTGCTGGTGGGTGTGGTCAAGAAGAACGCGATCATGATGATCGACTTCGCCCTGGACGCGCAGCGCAGTCGCGGTTTGGCGCCGGCGCAGGCCATTCGAGAAGCCTGTCTGCTGCGGTTCCGGCCGATCATGATGACCACCCTCTGCGCCCTCGTGGGCGCGCTGCCCCTGGCATTGGGTATTGGCGCGGGCGCGGAGCTTCGGCAGCCGCTGGGGGTCGTGATTGTGGGAGGGCTGGTGTTCTCCCAACTGATCACCGTGTTCATCACGCCGGTGCTCTATCTTTGGTTCGATCAACTGATCGCACGCCGCGCGAGCCGCTCCTCGGCGCAAGCGCTGCCTGTTCTGGGATGAATGCGATGCACGGGCTTTTCAGGCACCTCGGCGCAGTCCTGGTCGGCATGCGTTCCGCCTTGTGGGTGGTATTCACGGCGAGCGCTGTCTTTTCCGAAGCGTCGGCTTCCCCTTCAAACCCGGAAACCAAGACGCCTACCGATTGGTCTGTCGCGGGGCGGCCGCTACCTGTGCCAGAGTTCCTGCAACCCCAATTGGATGCAGAACTCCCTGCGTACCGGCCTTGCTCCCGCGAGCCTTTGCAGGGACGGATACAGGGCAGCGTTCCCGCGATCCTCCCGGATTTGTTCCAGCGCTGGGCTCAGGCGTTCCAGCAAAGGCATCCAGGGGTGGTCGTGGATGCACCACCTCCCTACCTCCCGCCGCAAGGTGCGCTCAATCCCGCCATGCGCCGGTTTTTGGCAGGGGAGGGGGATTTTGCGTTCGTTTCGCGTGACTTGGCCTATGCGGACGTTGCTGCTTACCGACGTGGACACGGCCAGGACGTGAAGCCGATTGCGGTCGCAGGCGGTTCGTGGCGCCATTTCGGCTTCATCGATACGGTCGCCGTCGTTGTGCACGAGAGCAACCCGCTGCGGGCAATGAGCCTGGCGCAGCTGGACGCGCTGTTTTCCTCATCGCGACTGCGCGGCCATCACCCCGTACGGACCTGGGGAGATCTGGGCGTCGCCGAATGGGCCGACAAGCCCGTGCGTGTCGTCGGCGCGGCGGCATGGTCTAGCGCGGAACCCTCTGCGCGCGCCATCGCGATCCGAAGGGTCGCCATGGACCACGCGGGCTCGGAGGGCCGCTGGCGCAAGGACGTTCCCGTGGACAGCAAGGAGGCGGATGTCCCTGACATAGTGGCGCGCGATCCGTATGCCATCGGCTTCACCGGACTGGGCCACATGGTGCCGCAGATTCGCGCTCTGGCGCTGATTCAAAGCGATGGCGGCGGCAGACCGGTGCCGCCCGACTACGAGAGCGTCGCACGCGGCCAGTATCCGTTGGCGCGATTCGCGTACGTCCTTTCAGCGGCCAAGCCGTCACCGATCATGCGCGAGTTCCTGCGATTTGTCCTGAGCAAGGACGGGCAGGAAATCGTGTCCGAGCAGGGAATCTTTTTGCCCTTGCGCGCGCTTCAGGCAAGCGAGGGGTTGCGTTTGATCGATTCCGGCGCAACACAGCTTGGCTGTAGTGCTCGGCCTTAGCAAGCATAGGAGAGGGTCGTGCTGATCATCCCTGAATCCTTGCAGCGTCACTTTCGTGCACGCTCTTCCACCCCGTCACCCAAGTGGGTTTCGGTGGCATATCCCGCCTCTCGTTCGTTCCAACCCTGAAAGGAAAAACATGAAAACCCAACTTGACTCCACACGGCGTCGCACGGCTGCCGCCTTGATCTCCGCTACGGCGCTGCTCGTCGCTCTCGGAGCTTCTTCTGCGAATGCTGCCACGGCCTATGCTGTCATCACAGAGCCAGTCGGCACCGATCACCTCGCCCAGCTCGGCCAGCAGTTCGATGCCTGGAAGAAGGCCAAGCTGATTTCCGGTGTGAAACTGTTGAAGGCGCAACCTGGGCAAAAGGAGCCGGGCTTCTCCAACCTGGCCATCGTCACGCTGCCCAGCGAGAAGGCGTACAAGGACTGGAGTGCCGATGCCCAGGCGAAGATCGGGCAGAACACCATCGTGCGCCAGGCCGATCTTATCAAGCAGGAAGGCCGGCCGTCGAAAACGCCGACCCAAGCGGTGCATGTGGCCAGCCTCTACGCCACGCATGTGCCTGCGGCGGACTACAAGGCCTACACCACGAGCTACGTCACGCCCAACATGAACCTGCAGCGCGCCAGCGGCATCATGAGCCAGTACACGATGTACATGGAGCGCGATCCCGTGGCCGGAAAGGTCCGCTCGCTGCTCGTGATGGAGTACGCCGACGAGGCGGCATACGCCAAGCGTGAAAAGGTGAAGGCAGACAGCAAGAAGAAGCTGGCCGCCAATGCCGAGTGGAAGCGCATCAACGACACCAAGGAAACGATTCGTACCGATATCTCTTCCACGGCCTCCAACGAGGTCAATCTGTCGGCGCCCGCTCGCTGAGTCGCCGATGCCTGTGTGGCGCACCAGGCGCACTTACTCGGTTCCGGCGCGCGACAGTGTGTCGGTCTGAGCCGTGCGCGGCGCCTCGCAGGGGGCTGTACACCTTGGCGCTTCCCAGGAAGGGCAGTTCCGCCAAGGCGGTCGGTGTCGAACTCTTGCGTGTACTGCGCATGCACCTGCTTGCAACCCCAAGCTGCCGCGCGCGGGCTGCTTCGAGTTGCTCACACTGAAGTTCGTCGCCGAGGGGTCAACGCCCTGATCGTGGGCAAGCCCGGCACTGGCAAGAGCCACACGGCCAAGGCCGTGGCGTACCAGGCCAGCTTGCAGGGCCTGCATGCGCGCTACGTCGAGGCCGACACCGCGCTGGCCCAGTACGCCCTGGCCAGCGCCCAGGAACAGGCCGCCCTGCTCCAGTCCTGGAGCGAGCCCGACTTGCTCGTCATGGACGATCTGTTCCTGGCCCGGCGTATCCCGGAAGCTGCGGCCGAATTGCTGCAGGCCATCGTGCATCGCCGCTATAAGCTGCGTCGCTCCATCGTCATCACCTCCAACCGGATCGTCACCGACTGGAGCAAGTACCTCAAGGACGCAACCATGGCCACCACCATCCTCGATCGCCTCATACACCGCTGCTCGATGCTTTAGTTCGAGGGCTGCAGCTACCGACTCAAGGAGGCCGCCAGCCGCCTGGCCATCACCACCGACCACTCATAATCGCGCTGTCCTTGCCTGGGGGAGTTTGGGGTGGTCACAGGTGGGGGAATTTGCACTGGCCATCGGGGGAGTGGACCTTGAACCAGCCGATGACCGCCGCAACGTCATAGCTGAATCAGGGCTTGTCGCTATTTATTTGGCAGCAAGCCCTTTTGGCGTTTGGTGCCATCATGTGTCTCACTCCCCACTGTGGCGCAGGGGTCGCGGGCCAAGAGGCGGGGGGGCTTTTTCGGGAGGTCCAGTGTTTCGCCACGCAGGTGCAGTCCGCATGTCAATGCTCGGACACTGGGCGCTGTTGCCCGGTGCTCTGTTTACTGCCGCGGCGTTGGGTGCTGCCACGCAGTATCCGCTGGCACCACTGCTGGCCCTGTCGCTGCTGTCCACTATGGTGGCCTGGGCCATGTCGCGTCCGGCCGATCTGTGGTTCTTGCTCCCGGCCCTGCTGCCCGTGGCCAGTTTCACGCCCTGGTCGGGCTGGTGGCTGGTGGACGGGTCCGACCTGCTGATACTGGCCCTCATGGGCGGGGCATATCTGCGCTGGGTGGCGGATGCATGGCGTCGCCCATCGGACGCGGCTGCCCGAACACCGCCGGGCATGCGTTGGGTCTATCTGGCATTGCCCCCCTTGCTGCTGCTCGGCATGTGGCGAGGCCTGGATGATGCGCGCGGCGCCGCATCGTGGCTCAGTCTGCTGGCCGGGTTGTGGAGCGAGGGCCCCTACGGCGACTATGACCTGCCCGGCAATACGCTGCGCGTGGCCAAAAGCCTGCTGTGGGGACTGCTGCTGATGCCCGTGTTGTATCGCTGGCCCCAAGGTGCGGCGCTGCGTCTGGCGCGCGGCATGGTGGCGGGGCTTTTTCTGGTCTGCGCTGGTGTCGTGTGGGAGCGCGGCCTCTATGTGGGCTTGCTCGACTTCAGCACCAGCTACCGCACCACGGCCTGGTTCTGGGAAATGCATGTAGGCGGCGCCGCGATCGATGCCTACCTGGCCATGGCCTTGCCGTTCGCGTGGTGGGCCGCATGGTCGGCACCCCATGGATGGCGTTGGTACGCCGCGGCGGCGCTGGTGCTGGTGTCCACCTATGCTGTGCTCACGACCTATTCTCGCGGCCTGTATCTGGCGGTGGTCATCACTGGCCTGGCCCTGGGAGCGCTGGCGCACCGCTACCACTTCGAGGCCCCCGACGGCACGCTGTGGCATCGCCGGGCCATGGCATGGCTGCTGGCTGCTCTGGTCGTTGAGACCATGGGGGTCTGGCTCGGCGGGGCCTTCATGTCAGATCGCCTGGTGCGCTCGAAGGTGGACCTGCACCAGCGCATGGCCCATTGGAAGCGTGGCGTGGGTCTGTTGCATACGCCAGGCCAATGGGTCCTGGGGCTGGGTGTCGGGCGCCTGCCGGCGCACTACAGCACCCAGACCAGCGACGGTGCCTTGCCAGGCCGTGTGCGCTGGCAGCCAGGGACCGGCGGCGGCAGTGAGGCCTGGCTTTTTGGCCCGACACGACCCGACGTCAGGGGCGGGCTGGCGCTGGCGCAGCGCGTGGCGTTGGCGCCCGGTGGTGACTACAAGGTCCGGCTGCGGGCCCGCATGGCTGAACCCGTGTGGGTGAAGGTGCAGCTGTGCGAGCAGCATCTGCTGTACACCCTGAGTTGCCAGCTGCGTACCCGCGACCTGTCGGCCGCCAGCAAGACCTTCAATGGATGGATGGAGTTGCCCTTGCTCGGCCCGGCCTTCCCGTCGGAAGGGATGGGCGCTGGTTTGAGAGAGGGTGTGCTGAGCATCCGTGTCCTGCAGGCCGATGCACTTCTGCGCCTGGAGGGGGTGGAGCTGATCGACCCCCAGGGCCGGCAGGTACTCAGGAATTCATTATTCACATTTGGCCCGCGTTTTTGGAGCAGCATTGCGTACGACAATTTCCTGCCCTGGCACCTGGACAACCTGCTGCTGGAGTTGTTGGTGGAGCGCGGACTGCTTGGCTTGCTGGCACTGGCTGCGTTGGTGTTGTGGGCTCTGGTGCTGCTCGGGCGTGGCATAGCGCGTCACAAGCCGCTTGCCTTGATAGTGGCCGGTTCCATCGCCGCCACGCTTTTGGTCGGTTCCGTGGTAAGTTTCATTGAAATTCCACGTGTATCCATTATGCTGTGGTTGTTGCTTGTCGTATCGGTTTTGGCGGGTGAGGATCAACCGCTGCGGCAGCCATAGTCCGCGCCAGGGTCATTCTGGGCGATGCGTGCATGCCGGCATGGATGGTATTTTGACTACATCCGGATATTGCGGGAGTGGCAATGTGCAAGATTTTTAATCACTATTTTCGACGCGGGACCATTTTGCAGATCATCATGTACACGATGCTGATCGTGGGCACGTTGATCGTTTCGCTGATGCTGCAGGGTGGAATGGGCGGAATCAACGGGGCGGTGATTTCCTCGGGGATTGTGCGTGGTGGGCTGATGGCCATTGGAATCGTTGGCGTTAATTTTGCCCTTGGCCTTTGTGACCGTCCCGGCAAGTTGACTGCGGGTCAGGTGCGGGCGCGAGCCGTCCTGTCGTTTGTTTTGTCCATGGCCATCGCCGGAAGTATTTTGCTGCTCCTTCCGCTGCACCCCCCTTATCAGAACGAGGAGACCTTGCTGGCCCTGTTGCTCATGGTCGGTGGAATGCTGATCATGCGTTTGCTAGGCAATGAGATTTTGCCCATATCGTATACGCGGCAGCGGGTGTTTGTTTATGGCACGGGGGTGAGTGCGTCAATCGTTGGAAAATCTCTGCAGGAAAATGACCCGGGTATTGAGCTGATTGGTTACTTTC
>JAFECU010000216.1 GCA_018242005.1 Pseudomonadota bacterium
AACATCAGCTCCTGCTTGCGCATGCGGCCGCCGTTTTCGATCTCAAGCTCTTCGGCCTGCTTGAGGACTTCAGACACGTGCAGTGCCTTGAGTTCGTTAAGGTGCATGAATGGACTCCTGGCGCGGAGTAGGTATGTCTTGTGACTGGTGGGGAGGTGGCTGCATGCCGTGCGGGACTTGTGGAGTGCCCCGGCGAGCCTGTGACCTGAAACCCGCCGCTGGACGATGGTTGCGGCGAGGCGATCGGCGCGAATTATGACAGGAAAATTCCGGCGATCCTGTGCGAGAAGCTGACCAGCCTTGCGCAGGGCTGGTCAGCGGGGGGGCGATGTCAGGCCAGTTGCTGGTCGATGAAGGCGGTGAGCTGGGCCTTGCTCATGGCGCCGACCTTCGTGGCGGCCAGCTGGCCGTCCTTGAACAGCATCAGCGTGGGAATGCCGCGAATGCCGAACTTGGCCGGAATCTCGCGGTTGTCGTCCACATTCATCTTGGCCACCTGCAGCCTGCCCTGGTAGGCGCCGGCGACCTCGTCGAGGATGGGGGCGATCATCTTGCAGGGGCCGCACCATTCGGCCCAGTAGTCCACCAGCACGGGAGTGGAGGACTTGAGCACGTCGGCATCGAAGCTGGCGTCAGACAGTTGCTTGATGAGGTCGCTGGCCATGGGAAGTATTCCTTGGAGTTTTGCAGGTAAGACAGGGGTTAAATTCGGGTCATTGTGACAGAAACCAATCCCCCGCCTGCTGGTATGTCCGGCTCGCCAGACGCTATGACAGTCATAGCTGATAGCAATGAAACGGCCCGTTGCTGGGCCGCCGTATTCGCGCGCGTCAAGGCCTGCGCGGCCGAACGCGGCACGCATCTGGCCAGCTGCGTGGTGCTCGTGCCCTATGCCCAGCTCATGGCCGAGGCGCGTCGGCAGTGGCAGCGCGCCCATCCCCGGGGCTTCGCCCCGCGCTTTGAGACCACGCGCAACTGGGCGCGCCGGCTCGGTGCGCCGCTGCCCGATGGCAGCGAGTACGCCGGCGACATGGCGCGCGACGCCGTCACGGCGCGCGCGCTGCTCGAGCGTGCGGGCCTGGCCGAGCAGCGCGAGGTGCTGGCTGGCCCGCTGCTGGAGATGGCGGCGCAGCTCGCCGCCGTGGTGGCGGCCGTGCCGCCCGCGCAGCGCCCGGACTGGGCCGAGGCCGCGCGTGCCCTGCTGCCCGCGGCCGGGGACGGCGGTGCGCTGCGCCTGGAGGCCGCCTGCGCCCGCATTGCGCTCGAATGGATGCTGGCCTCGCGCCATGTGGGCGACCTGCTGTTTGCGCCCGGCGTGCGTGCCGCCGTGCCGCTGCTGGTGGTGGTCGAGGGTTTTCAGCCCGACCCGCTGGCGCGCGCCCTGGCCGCGCACTGGGGGCCGGCCGCAGTCGCCGTGGCGCTGCCGCTTTTGATGGGCGACGCACCACTTGCACCCAATACCGCCCTGCATGAGGTGGCCGACGCGGAGGACGAGGCCCAAGGCGCCGCCGCCTGCGTGCTCGCGCATCTGGCCCGGGGCCATGCGCCCGTGGCGCTGGCCGCCAACGACCGTGCGCTCATGCGCCGCATCACGGCGCTGCTGGCCGGCGCGGGCGTGGCCGTGCACGACGAGAACGGCTGGCTGCTGTCCACCACCCATGCCGCCGCCCGGGTCATGGCGCTGCTGCGCGCCTGCGCCTGGGACGCGATGGCCGACGCGGTGCTCGACTGGCTCAAGCAATCTCCCTCCGTGGACGATGCCGCCCTGCGCGCGCTGGAGCATTGGCTGCGCCGCACGGGCGCGCAGCGCTGGACCGGCGCGGCGACCGAGCTGCAGGCCGCGGCCGAGCGCCGCCCGGCAGAAGCCGCCCTGGCCGCCCAGGCCCAGGCCTGGCGGGCGGGCCTGGCCAGCGCCCGCCCGCTGGCCCAGTGGCTGCCCGCGCTGCGCACGCTGCTGCAAGGCTGCGGCCTGTGGGACGGCCTGCAACAGGACGCGGCCGGCTCCCGCGTCCTGGCCGAGCTGCGCCTGCCCGAGGGCCTGCAGGCCGACCTGCAGGCGCTCGACGGCGCCGGCCGCCCCATGGGCCTGCAGGACTTCACGCGCTGGGTGGGCGAGGTGCTGGAGTCCGCCCGGTACCGCCCCGAATACCTGGCCGACGCGCCCGTGGTCGTGCTGCCTCTGCCGCAGCTGCTGGCGCGCCCGTTCGCCGCGCTGGTGCTGCCCGGCTGCGACGAAAAGCGCCTGCCCGCCGCGCCCGAGCCGCCAGGACCCTGGACGCAGGCGCAGCGCACCGGCCTGGGACTGCCCACGCGTGACCAACTGGCCGCCGCCCAGCGCGCCGCCTGGGCCCAGGCGCTGCGCACGCCGCGCGTGGACATCCTCTGGCGCGCCGGTGACGAAGGCGGCGAGCCCCTGCTGGCCAGCCCGCTGGTGCAGGCGCTGCGCCTTGCCGGCGCGGCACTGGCCGAAGCCGACGCGCGCGTGCCGCGCACCGTGCCGCCCACACCCACGGCGCGCCCGCTGCCCGTGGGGGCGCGGCTGCCTGTGCAGCGGCTGTCCTCCTCGGCCTATTCGGACCTGCGCCACTGCCCCTACCGCTTCTTCGCGCTGCGCCAGCTGCGGCTGCAGGAGGAGGATGAGCTTGGGGCCGAACTCGACAAACGCGACTTCGGCACCTGGCTGCATGCGCTGCTGCAGCATTTTCACGAGGCGCTGGCGCAGGCCCCTGCCGATGACGGCGCCGCGCGCATCGCCCTCATGGACCAGGCCGCAGCCCGCGCCACGCGCGAGCTGCGCCTGCACGAGGGCGACTTTCTGCCCTACGCCGCGGGTTGGCCGGCCCTTCGTTCCGGCTATCTGGCCTGGCTTGCCCGGCACGAGGCCGACGGCGGCAACTTCCGCCAGGCCGAGCTGCGCACCCAAAGGCCCCTGGGGGCGCTGGAGCTCGTGGGCACGCTTGACCGTGTGGACGCCATGCGGGCGCCCGATGGCGGCGCGCCCACGGCCATGGTCATCGACTACAAGACCGAAAGCGCCAGCGCTACCGACACGCGCATCAAGGCCGGCGCCGAGGACACGCAGCTGGCCTTCTACGCCGCCCTCCTGCAGGACGAGCAGCTGCGGGCCGCCTATGTGAACGTGGGCGAACGCGGCGAGACGCGCCTGTACGAGCAGCAGGACGTGCTGCAGCTGCGCGCGCTGCTGCGCCAGGGCATCACGCACGACATGGCGCGCATCGCCGCGGGCGAGCCGCTGCCCGCACTGGGCGAGGGCAGTGTCTGCGACTGGTGCGCCGCGCGCGGCCTGTGCCGCAAGGACTTCTGGGACGATGCGCAAGCAGGCGAAGAAAGGAATGGCAGCCTATGAACCTCACCGTCCTCCAGGCCGACATCACCGCGCTGGCCGTCGATGCCATCGTCAACGCCGCCAATTCCTCGCTGCTGGGCGGTGGCGGTGTCGATGGCGCCATACACCGCGCCGCAGGGCCCGAGCTGCTGCAGGCATGCCGCCTGCTGGGCGGCTGCCGGACGGGCGACGCCAAGCTGACCCCGGGTTTCCGGCTGGCGGCGCGTTACGTCATTCATACCGTCGGGCCCGTGTGGCACGGCGGCGGGCAGGGCGAGGCGGCGCTGCTCGCGTCCTGCTACCGGCGATCGCTGCAGGTGGCGGCCGCCGCGGGGGTGGGGTCCATCGCATTTCCCGGCATCAGCACCGGCGTGTATGGCTATCCCAAGGAAGATGCGGCGCGCATAGCGGTGGCCACGGTGCGCGAGTCGCTGGAGGCTGGCTGCAGCATGGGCAGCGTGCTGTTCTGCTGCTTTTCTGCCGCCGATCTTGCGCTCTATGAGCGGCTGCTGGGCGCCTGAGCCGCTCGGCACAGGACAAGCGGGCGCGAACAATGATCGCTGCCGGGCATTTGACGGACATTTGACGGGCTTTTGATGCCAAACGAACAACCATCCCCCATGCAGGCGGCCTACGAACACAACGGCCGGCCCGTGACGCGCGAACAGTTCTACGCCATTGCCTGCGATCCGCAGCGCAGCGTGGCCGTGGAGGCCTGCGCGGGTGCGGGCAAGACCTGGATGCTGGTCTCGCGCATGCTGCGCGCGCTGCTCGACGGCTGCGCGCCGCACGAGATCCTGGCCATTACCTTCACCAAGAAGGCCGCGGGCGAGATGCGCCAGCGCCTGCAGGAATGGCTGCAGGAGTTTTCGGCCCGGCCGCTGCCCGATCTGGAGAAGGAGCTGATTGCAAGGGGAATCAGTCCCCAGGGCGCATCAGCAAAGCGCGAGCAGCTTCAAAATCTGTATCAAAAGACACTGGATGCAGGCCGCCCCGTGCAGATCCGCACCTTCCACAGCTGGTTTGCCGCGCTGCTGTCCAGCGCGCCGCTGTCGGTGCTGGAGCAGCAGGGCCTGCCCGCGCACTACGAACTGCTCGAAGACGACGCCGAGGCCGTGCGCGAGGTCTGGCGCCCCTATCTGCAGACCGTGTCGCAGGACGCCGGCCTGCGCGCCGACTACGAGGCCAGCGTGGCGCGCCACGGCCGGTCGCAGACGCACAAGGCGCTCGAAGGCGCCCTGGCCAAGCGCGTGGAGTTCACGCTGGCCGACGAGGCGGGCGTGGTGGACGCCTCCATCCCCCATTTCGGCGTGCAGATTGCCGCCCTCGCGGGCCTGGCCGACCCGGCCGACGCCCTGGCCGGCGACGTGGCGCGCCAGCGCTGGCAGGCCTGGGCCAAGGCCCTGGGGGGCGAGAGCAACAAGACACCGCAGAAGGCGGCAAACGCCATCATCGACGCCTGGCTGTGCGACGACCTGGGCCAGCGCCTGGACATGCTGCGCAAGGCCTTCTTCGTCGCCAGCGAAGACCGGCTGTCCAAGAACCTCGAGAAGTACGCCGCCGCGCAGGAGGCCGAGCCCGAGCTGCAGCGCCTGTGCGCCGCGCGCCGCCAGCACGAAGCCTGGCTGCACCAGCAGCGCACGGCGCGGCTGGCGCGTGCCTTGATTGCCGAGTTCGCAAGCCTCAAGCGCGCGCGTGGCTGGGTGGACATGAACGACGTGGAGCGCACGGCGCTGGTGCTGCTGTCCGACCCCGTGCTCTCGGGCTGGGTGCAGGAGCGGCTGGACGCGCGTGTGCGCCACCTGCTGGTCGATGAATTCCAGGACACCAACCCGCTGCAGTGGCAGGCGCTGCATGCCTGGCTGGCCGGCTATGCCGGCGCGGGCGGGGGACAGCAGGCGCCCAGCGTGTTCATCGTCGGTGACCCCAAGCAGAGCATCTACCGCTTTCGCCGCGCCGAGCCGCAGGTCTTCAAGGCCGCCCAGGCCTTTGTGCGCGCGGGCCTGGCGGGCGACCTGCTGGCCTGCGACCACACGCGGCGCAACGCCACGGGCGTGATCGCCGCCGTCAACCAGGCCATGCAGGCGGCGCAGGCGCAGCAGGAATACAGCGGCTTTCGCGACCACACCACCGAATCCCGGGACATCGGCCAGCTGCTGCGCCTGCCCGCCATCACGCCGCAGGAGGGCGCGAGCGTTGACGACGCGGGCGCCACCGCCTGGCGCGACAGCCTGACCGAGCCGCGCCACGAGGCCGAGGAATCCCTGCGCATGCGCGAATCCGCCCAGGCCGCGCAATGGGTGGCTGCCCAGATGGCTGCCGGCGTCGAGCCCAGGGAGATCATGGTGCTGGCACGCAAGCGCGCCCGGCTGGCGACCATGCAGGAGGCGCTGCGTGCGCTGCACATCCCCTGCGTGCAGCCCGAGAAGGCCGAGCTGGGCGAGGCGCCCGAGGTGCAGGACCTGGTGGCGCTGCTCGATGCGCTGGTCTCCACGGGCCACGACCTGTCGCTGGCGCGCGCGCTCAAGTCGCCGCTGTTCGGCGTGGACGATGACGCGCTGGTGCAGCTTGCGCTGCTGGCGCAGCAGGAGGCCCATAGCCCATGTAGCTGGTTTGACCTGCTTCAAAAACCGGAGCTGCTGCCGCCCGCCCTGCAAGCGCTGGGACCCAATTTGACTCGATACAGGCAATGGCTGGACGAGCTGCCGCCGCACGACGCGCTGCAGGCCATCTACCAGCATGGGGACGTTCTGGCCCGCTTTGCGGCGGCCGCGCCGGCGACACAGCGTGCCGGTGTGCTGGCCAATCTGCGCGCGCTGCTGGCCGCGGCGCTGCAGCAGGGCGGGGGGCGCTACCTCACGGCCTACGCCTTTGTGCGCGCCATGAAGCGGCCGGGCCTGCGCGCGCCGGCGCGCGTGAACGCCCAGGCCGTGCGCCTGCTCACCGTGCACGGTGCCAAGGGGCTGGAGGCGCACAGCGTGCTGCTGCTGGACACCGACGCGCGCGCCAAGAATGCCGAAACCATGGGCGCATTGGTGGACTGGCCGGGCGAGCAGGCCGCGCCGCGCCGTTTTGCCTTTCTGGCCAGCGAGTCCAACCCGCCGCCCAGCGCCGTGGACCTGCTGGCCACCGAGCGCGCCGAGCGCCAGCGCGAGGAGCTCAACACCCTCTACGTGGCCATGACGCGCGCCAAGCACTGCCTGGCGCTGTCGGCCGTGCTGTCGTCCGCGTCCGCCCCTGGCAGCTGGTGGAACCGCCTGGCCGACAGCCTGCAGGACGTGCCGGCACCCACCGCCCGGGCCGCCGGCGCCGCCGGCCAGGCCCCGGCCCTGACCCTGCTGGAGCTGCCCCCCTACGTGGCCCGCAGCCCAGACCCGGGCGCGCCGGCCGCGGGTGCGCCCGTGAGCACGCCGCTGTCGCGCCAGGGCGAGGCCATGCACCAGCTGCTGGAGCAGGCCGGCGTGGCTGGCGACTGGCCCCGCTGCGGCTGGCCCGCACGCCGCCTGGCGCAGCTGGCGCGCGACTTCGACATCACGCCCGACGCCGCCGCGCAGGCCGCAGCGATGGCACAGCGCATCCTGCACGGCGAAGGCGCCTGGGCCTGGGATGCGGCGCTGCTGGAGCAGGCCATCAACGAGGCCCCGCTGGTGCACCAGGGCCAGGGCCTGCGCCTGGACCGCCTGGTCTGCCTGCGCGAGCAGCGCGACGGCGCACGCTGGTGGGTGCTGGACTACAAGAGCGCCGCCCAGCCCGAGCGCCAGGCCGACCTTGTCGCCCAGCTGCAGCGCTACCGCGAGGCCGTGCGGGCCGAGCTGCCGGGCGAGCCCGTGGGCGCGGCCTTTCTGAGCGGGGAAGGGCGGCTGGTGGTGCTGGAGGAGGGCTGACGGCCGCTCCAGGTCACAGTGCGCAGGCGAATCTGTTCAGGCGCCGCCTTCGGACCCCATTGAGGCTCATGCCTCGTTGGACAAGACCATGCGTTGACACCTGAGCTCCGCGTTCGTTACTATTACTAACCCGTCAGTCAGTAATGCGATGAACGTCTCCTCTTCCCCTGCCATCCTGCCCGAAAGCGCGCGGCGCGGCCGCCGCAAGGAGGCGCGCCCGGGCGAGCTCCTGGACGCGGCGCTGGACCTGTTCGTCGAAAAGGGCTTTGCCACCACCCGGGTGGAGGAGGTCGCGGCGCGTGCCGGCGTGTCCAAGGGCACGCTATTCCTCTACTTCCCCAGCAAGGAGGACCTGTTAAAGGCCGTGGTGCGCAAGAACATCGCCGGCCGCTTTGCCGAATGGGAGCAGGAGCTTGAATCCTACGCGGGCACCAGCAGCGAACTGGTGCGCTACTGCTTTCAGTCCTGGTGGGAGCGCGTGGGTTCGACCAAAGCGGCGGGCCTGGGCCGGCTCCTGCTGCTAGAGGCCAACAATTTTCCCGAAATCGCTGCGTTCTACCGCCATGAGGTGGTGGAGCCAGGCCATAGGCTGATACGCCGCATCCTGCAGCGCGGCATGGACCGTGGCGAGCTTCGCCCGCTCGACCTGGACTATGCCGTCTACCTGGTGCTGGCGCCGCTGATGTTCCTGTCGTTCGTGCAGCCCTCGCCGTCGCTGTGCATCCTCAGTCCGGAGCGTTTTTCGCCGCAAGCATATATCCGGCTGCAGGCCGACAACGTATTGCAGGGCCTGTGCGTGCGGCCGACCTAAAATTGCAGCTTTGTCCGATTTCCAGTCTGCCTTCCGGAGTTATCCCCCCATGAACATGCCCCTGAACACGTCCGCCGACATCCACGATCCCATCGAGCAGGCACGCTACAACATGGTGGAGCAGCAGGTCCGTCCGTGGAACGTGCTCGACCTGGGGGTGCTGGAGCTGCTGTCAAGCGTGCGCCGCGAGGAGTTCGTGCCCCCCGCCTACCAAGGTGCAGCATTCACCGACACCCAGATCCCGCTCCACCCCGATGCCGAAGAGGCCGAACGACTGGGCCAGGTGATGCTGGCGCCGCGCGTGGATGCACGCATGCTGCAGGACCTGCAACTGCAGCCCACCGACCGCGTGCTGGAAATCGGTGCCGGCTCGGGCTACATGGCTGCCCTGCTGGCCGCCCGCGCCGAGCGCGTGGTGTCGCTGGAGATCGACCCCGACCTGGCCGAGTTTGCGCGCGAGAACTTGCGCGGCGCCGGCGTGGAGAACGCCGATGTACGCCAGGCCGACGGTGCGCTCGACCCCATTCCCGACGGCCCGTTCGACGTCATCGTGCTCAGCGGCTCGGTGGCCGAGGTGCCGCAAAGGCTGCTGGCCCTGCTGAGTGACGGTGGCCGCCTGGGCGCCTACGTCGGCCAGGAACCCATGATGCGCGCCACCATCGTGCGCCGCAGCGGCGAGCGGTTCGAGACCAGCCAGCCCTGGGACGTGGTCGTGCCGCGCCTGCGCCACTTCCCCGAACCATCGCCGTTCAAGTTCTAACCCGGACCGGCGCATGATCGACCATATCCACCCGGCCCAGCTGGCCGACTGGCTCGCAACGCATGCGCAGGATCGGCCCCTGGTGCTGGACGTGCGCGAGCCGTGGGAGCTGCAGACCGCCAGCGTCACGTCGCAGGGCTTCGAGCTGGTCGCCATCCCCATGGGCGCGCTCGGCGGGCGCCTGGCTGAACTCGACCCGGCCCGGCCCGTGGCCTGCCTGTGCCACCACGGCATGCGCAGTCTGCACGTGGCCGGATTTCTGGCGCACCAGGGGTTTGACCGGGTGGCCAATATCACCGGCGGCATCGACGCCTGGTCGCACCAGCGCGACCCGTCCGTGCCGCGCTATTGAGCGCAACCTCTACGCCCGTAGCACAAGACAATGAACGTACCGCAGCGGCTTCTCTCCATGTCCCTGGCCGCAGCGGCCATCTTCTCCCTGGCAGCCGGCCCTGCCCAGGCGCAAAGCCTGTCGGCCTTGGTCGAGCAGGCACGTGGCTACGACGCGGCCTGGCAGGCCGCCCGGGCGCAGCTGCAGGCAGCCACCAACCGCGCCGAGCAGGCCCGAGCCGGGCTCCTGCCCACCGCAGGTCTGACGGCCGGCGTGAGCTACTCGCGCACCGACATGACGCGCCCGCCCTTGCCCGATGTGACGGTGAACGGCCCCACGCAGACGGCGGGCCTGCAGGCATCCCAGCCGCTGTACCGCCCGGCCAACCGCATAGGTTTCGAGCAGGGCCAGCGAGGCATAGACCTCGCCGGTGCGCAGCTCGACGCCGCCGAGCAGGACCTGCTTGTGCGCGTGAGCCAGGCCTACTTCGATGTTCTGGGGGCGCAGGACACCCTGACCTTCGTGCGCGCACAGAAGGCCGCCGTGTCCGAGCAATGGGCCGCTGCCAAGCGCAACTTCGAGGTCGGCACCGCCACCGTCACCGACCAGCGCGAGGCCAAGGCACGCCACGACCTGGTCTCGGCCCAGGAAATCGCCGCCGAGAACGACCTGCATGTCAAGCGCCTCGCGCTCGACCAGATCGTCGGCCGAACCGATACCAGCCCTCTGCCCCTGGCGCAACCGGTGCGATTGGCCGAAGTGCAGCCCACCGACGTCGGCTACTGGGTGCGCAGTGCCGAGGAGCAGCAGCCCATGGTGCGTCAGGCCGCCATGGCACTGGACGTGGCACGTCTGGAGACAGCCAAGGCCAAGACTGGCCACCTGCCCACGGTAGACCTGCAGGCCAGTTACGGCGTGCAGCGCACGCCCAACGGCACCGTGCTCATGCCAGGCATTAACACCCACACCAACGTGGCCAGCGTGGGGGTGGCCCTCAACATGCCGCTGTTTGCCGGCTTCGCGGTGCAAAACCGCATCAAGGAAACCCTGTCGCTCGAAGATAAGGCCAGCGCCGATCTTGACAATGCGCGCCGCACCGCGGCCCAGGCGGCACGCACCGCCTTCTTCGGCGTGCAATCGGGGCTGAGCCAGATCGCCGCCCTGCAGGCGGCCGAGGACTCCAGCCAAAGTGCGCTGGACGCCAACCTCCTGGGCTACAAGGTAGGGGTGCGCATCAACATCGACGTCCTTAACTCCCAAAGCCAGCTCTACCAGACCAAGCGCGACCTGGCGATGGCGCGCTACAACGTGGTCGTCGGCACCCTGCGCCTGAAACAGGCGGCGGGCATGCTGACTTCGGGCGATGTGGCGGCAGTGGACGCGCTGCTGGCGCGCTAGGAGACACGGTCGGACTTGGAAATGTGGACGCGCGCAAATCGACCGCAGCGGCCCATTTTCGGGTACGCCGCTTTTCAAGAACCCCCTCTTTGTGCCCAACAGTTCGGCTATTGGGCTACAACCGGCAACAACGCTGCTCGCTGGGGCCTATGTTGCCTGCGCCACCCTTCGAGAGCGCTTTCGGCGCTCCAAACCAGGCCTCAGGCGTCCGACTTCAAATGGCGTGAAAAAGTCTTGCGGAACTTTGCCACCTTGGGCGCCACGACAAAGGCGCAGTAGCCCTGGCCCGGGTGGTTGGCAAAATAGTCTTGGTGGTAATCCTCGGCCGGCCAGTAGTTCAGCAGCTGCGCAAGCTCGGTCACCACGGGCGCGCCCAGCTGCCCGTCCTGCGTCATTTCGCGCCGCAGCTCCTCGGCCACCAGTCGGTGCGCCGGGTCGGTGTAGTAGATGGCACTGCGGTACTGCGTGCCCACATCGTTGCCCTGGCGGTTCAGCGTGGTGGGGTCGTGGGTGGCAAAGAAAATCTCAAGGATCTCGCGCACGCCGATCTGCCGTGGGTCGAAGCTAACGCGCACCACCTCGGCATGGCCCGTACTGCCCGAGCACACCTGCTCATAGGTGGGGGCGGGCAGATGGCCGTTGGCATAGCCGCTTTGCACATCGGTCACGCCGCGCACTCGGTCGAATACGGCCTCGAGGCACCAAAAGCAGCCACCACCTAGGACTATTGTCTCTAGGTTCGTATCTTGTTGATTTACCATGGACTTGCTCCATTTAACGGCTTCCGGCTCTTTGGCAAAAGTGGCTGATTCACGTTAAATCCTGGCAGAAATTTGCCAGAGAACGCCCTTGAGCGCCGTCTGGCAAAGTTCGACACTATTGACGCAAGGTGTTTAATCGCCCCCGGGCCTTGCGCAGGCTCCGCGGTTTGGGTCAGGCCGACATGACGGACTCAGCGGGCTGCGAATAGCGGTTCGTTTCGAGCGGTAGCTGTCAAGCAAGTTGGCACCTGACAGGTGTACGCCAAGTCCAACCCGCGTCCCATAGGAACAAAGAAAAAGGCCGGAAGCTTGCGGAAGCTACCAGCCTTGTCTGTGGTGCCCGGGGCCGGAATCGAACCGGCACGCCTTGCGGCGGGGGATTTTGAGAATGAAAACCAGCGATAGGATTTACCTACGCTGGAGCTTGCAAGTGCTTGCTGTGATTGGTTTTCCTGAAATCGGATCACGCCTAACCTTACGCCTTGACCAGACCAAAAACGGCTGAGTTTCCGTTGTCGTGGTTCTTGGCGGGCTCCTGCATTTGAGCCCAAGGAAGGAGATTTCATGACAGTCACCAAGCTCACCAAGTCGATCGTCGATGCGGCGCAACCCAGCAACAAGGACTATGAACTGAGAGCGTGAGAGTTTTTCTCCACCCCCTTCCTCTCGCACGCAACTGGTATGGTCTGTGGCATGAGTGAACCCCAGGATGGAAGCGAGGCACCGGCAGGTCTGTTCGGGGAACTGCCGGCAG
>JAFECU010000217.1 GCA_018242005.1 Pseudomonadota bacterium
CGTAGAGGCGCTGCAGGCCGTGGCCCAGGCCGCGGGGCCCGGGGCGGCGCTGCTGCCGCTGGTCGAGTCCGTCGCAGGGCTTGCCGCCATCGATGCGCTGGCCGCCGCGCCCCAGGTGGTGCGCCTGGCCTTTGGCCATCTGGACTTTCAGGTCGATGCCGGCATGGCCTGCGACCTTCATGAGGCCGAGCTGCTGCCCATGCGCATGGCCCTGGTGCTGGCCTCGCGCCGCGCGGGCGTGGCCTCGCCCATCGACGGCGTGACCGTGGACACGCAAGACCCCGAGCGCATGGCCCAGGACGCCGCACGCGCGCGCCGCATGGGCTTTGGCGGCAAGCTGTGCATCCACCCGGCGCAGGTGGCCGTGCTGCACGCGGCCTTCGACCCGGACGCGACCGCCGTGGCCCAGGCGCTGCGCGTGCAGCAGGCGCTGCAGCAGGCGGGCGGCGGCGTCTGCGTGCTCGACGGCCGCATGGTCGATGCGCCCGTGTTGGCCCAGGCGCGGCAGACGCTGCAGCAGCATGCGCGGGCGCAGCGGCGGCTGCGCTGAACCCACGCCTGGCCGTGCCGGGCGTGTGCCACAATTTCCCGTGACCGTTTCCACCTCTCCCCCCTCCCGCACCCACCCGCTGTGGATCATGCTGCTGGCCCTGCTGTCGGGCTTTGCGCTGAGCCAGGCCTACCGCACCGTCACCGCCATCGTGGCCCAGGGCCTGCAGCAGGACTTCGGGCTGTCGGTGCAGGCCCTGGGCACCTTTGCCGGGCTGTTCGGCCTGTCGTTCGGCGTGGCCCAGCTGCTCATGGGCATCGCCATGGACCGCTATGGCCTGCGCCGCACGGTGCTGGCCTCGGCGCCGCTGTCGATTGCCGGGGCCGCGCTGTCTGCGCTCGCGCCCAGCCACGGCTGGCTGATGCTGGGGCAGGTGCTGATCGGCGTGGGCTGCTCGCCGGCCTTTCTGGCCTGCACGCTGTTCATCTCGCGGCATTTCCCCAGCGAGCGCTTTGCCTTCTTCTCCGGCCTAAGCCTGGGCCTGGGCGGCCTGGGCCTGATGCTCACCGGCACACCGCTGGCCTGGGTGGTGCAGCACTGGGGCTGGCGTACGGGTTTCGGCATCCTGGCGGCGATGAGCGCGCTGTCCTGGCTGATCATCTATGCGCTCGTGCATGAGCCCGCCCTGCCCGATGCGCCAAAGCGTGCCCGCGAGGGCTGGGGCGAATCCCTGCGCGGCCTGGTGGCGCTGTTCACCCTGCCCCACACCTGGGGCATTCTGGCGCTGGGCATGTCGGCCTACGCGGCCTTTCTGTCGCTGCGCGGCCTGTGGCTGGCGCCGCTGTTGATGGACCGCTTCGGCTTCTCGCTGGTCGACAGCGGCAACGTGGCGTTGGTGCTGTCGCTGATCTCGCTGTTCGCCCCCGGCACCTTTGGCCGCATGGACCCAGGCCCGCTGCGCCGCCGCGCCTGGGTTGCCAACTTCTCGCTGCTGATGGCCGCCATGTTCGCCGTCATGGCCCTGCTGCAGCACGCGGGCGCCACCGTAGCGCTGATGATCGTGCTGGGCATGCTGTGGGGCTTCAGCGTGCTGCAGTACACGGATGTGCGCGCCTCCTATCCCAGCGCGCTCACCGGGCGCGCGCTGTCGCTCTACACCATGTCGATGTTCCTGGGAGTGGCGCTCATGCAATCGGCCACCGGCGCCGTGGCCGCCTGGGCCGCGGGACAGGGTCTGGAGCCCTACCGCGCGGTGCTGCTGGGCATTGCCGGCTGGCTGGCGCTGGCCTCGTTTGCGTTCCGACTGTTGCCGGCCTCGCCGCTGCTGCGGCGCTAAAGATCCTTGCTACACAAGCACGTGTCGAGTGCATCGGAGCGCACGCGCCAGCCAGCACGACGCCATCGCAATGGTCAATAGGTGCCTGGGTACTCGCCTCCATCCATCAACCAGCTTTGTCCGGTGACGTAGCCCGTCAAATCGGATGCCAGATAGGCAATCAACGCACCGATTTCCTCGGGGCGCCCAAAGCGCCCCGCGGGGTTATGCCCCTCCTTTTCGCGACGAACTTCCACGGCGGGCTTTCCGGTCAGCGCCGACAGTTTCGCGATATGGCGAGCCTGTGCGTCTGTGTCGAATGCTCCGGGCAAAACGTTATTGATGGTTACGTTGTGGCGCACCGTCTGGCGTGCAAGACCGGCCACAAAGCCAACCAGCCCAGAACGCGCACCGTTGGACAACCCGAGCTCCGCGTGCGGCGCCTTCACGCTGCGCGAGACGATGTTGATGATGCGGCCGAAGCGCCGTTCCTGCATGCCATCAACGACACGGCGGATCATCTCTATGGGGCCTACCATCATCATGTCCAAGGCTTCATGCCATACGGCATCGGTCCAGTCCCGAAAGTCGCCGGGTGGGTAGCCATCGGCGTTGTTCACAAGGATGTCCGGCGCGGGACACGCAGACAGCGCAGCGTCGCGCCCCGTCGGCTTTGTGATATCGGCCACGACATAGCGCACCGCACATCCTGTTTCGTCGGTGAGTGCCCTGGCCGCCGACTGCAATACGGCTTCCGTGCGTGCGGCGATAACGACGTTCACCCCTTCACGCGCCAATTGACGCGCAGCCGCGTATCCCATGCCCTTGCTGCCGCCAAACACCAGTGCCGTCCTGCCAGAGATATTCAGGTCCATATCGGGCGCCGCATTCTTATTCGTGGTTCAAGAACCGATTTCTGATGATGAGGAACCCGCCGTCATCCCCGCGAAGGCAGGGATCCACAGCGGCGACGAATCGATGGCCCGGGTTGCCCCTGGATCCGGGGATGACGGGCTGCGCGTGCATCGCGTGCCATGGGTGGATAAATCAATGGATATCGCTACTTGAGCCTTACTCGTTCAGTTCGGCAATCGTCGCAGCCGCGTTCTGAAACACGAAGCTGTCACTGTAGATCTTGTTCAAGGCGGCTCCAGCCATCCCGACGACCACCTTGGCATCCTGGACCATATGGGGAGAACCACACAGGTAGATGGAGTGTTCTGACAGGTCTGCGAAGTCCTCGGCAATTGCATCCTGTACATAGCCGCGGCGTCCTGTCCATCCGTCGGATGCGCGTGACAGCACGGGAATGAAAGTGAACTCATAGAGCCTTCCAGCCCACGAATTAATTTCGTCGAGCAGGTACAGATCGCCCTCGTCCCGCATGCCCCAGTAGAAATGAATCGGAGGGCAATCCTCGTCGTCAAGTAAGGACTCAATAATCGCCTTGATGGGGGCAAAACCCGTGCCCGTGGCGGCGAAGATCATGGGCTGGTAGTCCTTGTCGTGATAGTAGAAGGTGCCATGTGGCATTTCTACCTCGAGCTGGTCTCCGGGCTTGGTGCCGGCGAGAATTTCTTCGGTAAAGCGGCCGCCTTTAATCTTGCGTATCTGCAGGGTAATGCGATCGCCGGCCGGCGGCGCGGACATGGAGAAGCTGCGGTGTTCTCCATCCGGTAAAACCAGATTTAGGTACTGTCCCGCGCCGTATTCCACGCCATGGCCTTCGGGCAGATCGATGGCCAGGTGATAGACGTCGGGCGTGTGCATAAAGAGCTCGGCCACGGTGGCACTCAAGCGCCGCGGCGCAGTGCATTTCGGCCCGTTATCCGCGCTGACCACCAGGTCTGACTGTGCGCGCGCCTGGCATGCCAGCGCATAGCCTTCCGCATGCTCCTCTTCGCTCATTGCCAGGGGTAGTTCGCCATCTGGATAGGCAATGCTTCCGGTCTCCACCTTCATGCGGCAGGTGCCGCAACCACCGAAGGTGCATTCATGCGGAAACTCGACTCCCTGCCGAAGTGCTGCATCCAGTACGGACTCATCGGCATGAACCTCAAACGATTGCTTCGTTTGCATCCACGTCACTTGATACGCCATAGCGTGACTCCTTGCGTCGAACCGACGCCTTGCGTCTCCAGTCGCAAGGCGGTGGTTCGCTCGACTGCGTTATTTCTTGATGTCGGCCTGCACCAGCACTTCGCTGCGGGCCCCAAGAAGGTCCTGTAGCGCCTGAAGTGCGGCCACGCCACAGGCCGTGTCCTGCTCACCATTGCCACCTGACAAACCTACGCCCCCAATGACCTCTCCATTGACCACGATCGGGAAGCCACCAACGAACACGGCAAAACGCCCTTCGAAACTCCATTGAATGCCAAATGCCTCATTGCCCGGCAGTGCGGGGCCGTTGGGCGGCGTGTTGAACAGATGGGTGGAGCGTTTGTGGCCGGCGGCGGTGAAAGCCTTGTTCCATGCAATCTGCGGGCCCGTGACGCGTGCTCCGTCCATGCGCTCGAGCACCAGTGGGAAGCCCCCCTCGTCGGTGATGCACACGGTTTCCATAACTCCGATTTCGCGGGCCTTGGCCAATGCCGCGCGGGCCATTGCGCGCGCCTCGTCGATTTCAAGCTTGAGTGCGGATTTCATTGCTATTCCTGGTTGTAGGTTGAAAGAGCCTGGCGCGGTCACACGCCGCGATAGACAGTTTTGATATGCGTGAAGAATTCCAGGCCGGCACGTCCCGATTCTCGGAACGTCGATGTGCTGGAGTGCTTCAGACCACCGAATGGAGCGTTCACCAGATTGCCGGTGGTGGTGCGATTGATCTTCACCGTACCTGCCTGAATTTCATTGGTGAATCGGTGCATGTAGCGCGGATTCATCGTAACGATGGCGGCCGACAGTCCGTACTCCGTATCATTGGCCTTTTCCAGGGCGTCATCGAAGTCAGCAACCTCAATGATGGCGAGCACCGGGCCGAAGATTTCCTCCTGCGCGATCCGCATATCGTTCGTGACATCGGTGAATACCGCGGGCGAGACGTAGTAGCCCCGGTCATATTCTGGGCCGCTCAGGCGCTCACCGCCACACAGCAGGCGCGCCTCGGTTCTGCCTATGGCGATGTAGTCGAGCACGGTCTGTAGCTGCTTTTCCGTGGCCAGCGGCCCCAGATCCATGCCTGGCGTCATGCCGGAGCCAATCTTCAGCGCAGCGACGCGCTTGAGCAGCTTTTCGGTGAACACTTGCCTGACCGCTGGCACCACCAGAATACGGCTGGTGCCGGTGCAAGCCTGTCCAGTAAGCGAGAAACCGCCCTTGATGGCCAGATCGACCGCGAGATCGATGTCGGCATCCTCCATCACGATCAAGGGGTTCTTGCCGCCCAGTTCCATCTGCAGCCGCGTTGTCAAGTGCACACTGCGGTGAATGAGGGCACCGGCGGAGGTTGATCCGGTGAACGAGATCGCACGTATGGTGTTCGAGGTGGTGATGACGGGCCCCACATCACCGGCACGCCCCGTCACGCAGTTCACCACGCCGGGGGGTAGGCCCGCCTTGTCCAGGGCCTCGACCAGACGCAGGCCACTAAGTGGTGCGTCGGACGATGGCTTGAATACCACCGTATTGCCGGTCATCAGAGCGGGGGCCAGCTTTCGTGCGGGTATTGATGCCGGAAAGTTCCACGGCGAGATGACGGTGACGACACCCAAGGGCTCGCGATGACTGAACACATGCATGTTCGGGTCGTCCTGAGGGTAGGTCTCGCCGCCGTAGGTCTGAGCCTCCGTGGCATAGAAGCGGAAGGTCTGCGCGCTGCGCAGGAACTCGTCCTTGGCCTGGGAAAAGGCCTTCCCCTCTTCCCGCGTCAACTCCTCAGCGAATTGGTCCGCGTTCTGTTCCAGATAGAGCGCCGCATCGTTGAGAATCTTCGCGCGCTTGCCAATTGCCAGCGTGCGCCAAGCGGTGAATGCCTTTTCGGCGGCGCTGACTGCGGCCTCCGCATCGGCGGGGCCGGACGCCTGGAATTTTCCAATCACCTCGCTGGTGTCGGCCGGATTCGTATTGTTGAAGGTGCGGCCGGACTGGCAAGGCATCCATTTGCCGTCGATGTAGTTCAGGAAGCTCTGCACCGGTTGATGTATGCCCTCCGCGGCGGCACCAGCGGATTGGTCGTCGAGGGTGTTCAGGACGCTCTGCAGTAGTTCGGCCATGATGGTTTCGTTGTGTGATTGGGGGTTGGGAAATTCAGTTGTCCGACGTGCATGGCTGGCCCTGTCACCGCCAGCGCCTGCACCATCAAGCTGCAACCAACTCTTCCGCAGGGATCTGCAGGTCCTTGGCCACGTAGTCGTGATAGAGGGCCGTGGTGTAGAGCAGGCGCATCTGGGCACCGATTTCGCAGATGCGCAGGCACTTGGCTTGCAGCTCGGGAGTGTTGGCGTGCTCCAGCACGATCTGGTAGCCGCGCTCGCCATGGATCTCGTCGGAGACGATGTGCAGGTCGAAGAACTCGACCTCTTCATCGGTGAAGCCATATTTCTCGCGCAGCGTGGGGGTCTGCTTGCGATAGATGGACGGGACCTGCGACTCCAGCCCCACAACCAACCCAGCCACGGCGACTACGGGCTCCTCGCGCATGGCCACCGCGTAGCACCAGGACTGCAGGCCGCGTGTCGTGGGTGACATGTTGTCAGGATTGATGACGCGCTCGCGCGTCGTGCCGCAGGCCTCGGCGAAGCGGATCAGCAGGTCGGTATGACGATCGCCGCCGATTTCCTCCTCGTACATATTGGCCAGCAGGAAATCCTTCGCCTCCGTCATGTGGTCGGGAGTACGTGCATACATGTAGGCCAGGTAGTCGGCAAACGGGCCTACATAGTGGTAGTGGTTTTCCGCCCAGCGGGCCAGATGTTCACGGCTCAGCCGGCCGCTGGCCCAGGCGATGCTGAAGGGGGCCTTGTTGGCGCTTTTGCCTTTAATGGCGTTTTCCAGTGCGGTCCGGAACTCGTCGCGATTCATCAATTGGGTCATGGCTAGTCCTCAGTGTTAGGTTGAAGTCGCCGAGTCTGCAATGCCCAAGCGACACACGTAGAATACTGTATACAACATACCAGGTCAACCAAAACAAGAAGTTCAGCGATCAGTGTTTTCCCCAGGCCTAGAAACGCAATCACTCGGGCACGAAGCCCTTTCCGCCGATCACCTCATGACGCATTGATGACGCGATTCATGCAGACCGCCACCGGCGACGCGCAACAACACAACATGACGAAGCCGGCCGTCGCGCACCCTAGGGTAGATACCTAGGGCAATCAATCAGCGTGTTGTATACAGTATCCCTACGCGAACCGCATGGAGACTTGATATGCCATTAATCACTTTTCACAAAAACGGTGAAATCTACCGCGACGAGGTCAAACCCGGCTCCAACCTGGTAGTCCGTGCGGGGATCAAGCAGTACCCGTACCCGCACCTGAGCTACGAATGCGGCATGGGCAAATGTGCCAAGTGCGCTTGCAAGGTTCTCGCTGGCGCGGAACATCTGCCGCCACCGAACTGGAAAGAAAAGAAACAACTTGGCGATCGGCTTGAGCAAGGCTTTCGTCTTGCCTGCCAGCTCTGGCTGGACCACGACATCGAGATCGAGCAAATTCCCGTGCCGGCCACAACGGCCGTGCACGCCTGAGGCGAGGAAACACCATGTTTGTCATTCTCACCAGCAAGCCGGGTCAGTATCAGACCATTGCCAGCGCCGATATAGAGCCGCTAGAGGCCTGGGACTATCGCTTCTATGGGCGCCTGCAGGCGCGTTTCGTGCTGGGTCGACTACTGCGCGCCACGCGTGTACAGGTCGTCGAAGACGATGGGTCGAAAACGGTCAACTGGGTTCCGTCCAAGTTCCTCGAAAGCTTTGAGACCAAGGAAGAAGCCCACAGGGAATTGCAGCATTTGTGCAATTTCGGCTCCCTCGATGCGAAGTTGATTCCGATTCCCCTGGCGGCGGTCGCCGCCGTGTGAATAGTCATTGATTGTGAAAGCTGAACATGTTCCAGATAACCTTTGTCACCAACGACAACAAGACCGTGCAGGCGCCAGAGAACAGCAACCTGTTGCGCATCTCGCTGCGCGAAAAGGGGGGCATCCCCTTCAAATGTGGTGGCGGTCTTTGCGGGACTTGCAAGTGCAAAATTCTTGCGGGCCTGGACAATACCGATGCCATCAAGGACAAGGAACGTAAGCACTTCACGGAGCAGCAGTTTCTCGAAGGCCACAGACTGGCTTGCCAGACTTTTGTCAACGGCGACATCAGCGTGGCGTGGTAGGCATGGACGCGGCGTGGGGGCAGTTCATTGCCGGTTTCTCGTGGCTCGAATATCTGTGCATGGGTCTGATGGTGCTGATTGGCGCTGCGATGCAGGGCATTGGCGGCGTCGGTTACGCCATGTTTTGCGCACCACTGGCGGCCATCTTTTTTCCGGCCCTCGTACCCGGGCCGCTGCTGGCCGTGGGCACGCCACTGGCCATGTTGGCCTATCTGCGCGAGCGTGAAGCGCTGAGCGGTCGCGTGGCTGCTGCGACCTTGGTCGGAAGAATCATTGGCACTGGTGCGGCCGCCGCATTGCTCGTGTTTTTCAGTGCGTCCATGCTTTCCGTTCTCTTTGCGGCGCTGATACTCATTGCCGTGCTGCTCAGCAGCATTGGATGGCGCGTCGAGCCTTCCACGTGCAACCTGTCGATCGCAGGTGTTGCCTCGGGAATCATGGGCACGATTACCGCCGCCGGTGGCCCGCCGTTTGCAATTGCGATGCAGCATCTACCGCCGCCTACCATGCGGTCCACGCTAGGTGTGGTGTTTTTCGCAGGAACCATTGTTTCGCTCGTCGCGCTTGCCTGGATTGGCAGGATGGGCCCTCAAGAATGGCTCTACTGCGTGGTACTCGTTCCCTGGATGCTCGTGGGCTTTTTGATTTCAACCAGATTCGCGCAACGCATATCGAAAGCGCTGGTGCGCCAATGGTTGCTTGGGACGGCGTCCATCAGTGCGCTTGTCATTCTCGCCAAGGTGGGGCTGCAATAGAACGGCAACCCCTTCCCCCTCAACAAACCATATTGACCATGCTGCACATTAACGATGCCATGGTGGACCGCTTGGTGTCCGCCGACGAGGCTCTTGAATCCATGCGCGAGGCCTTCAAGGCTTTCGGCAGTGGCGAGGCCGCCATGCAACAACGCGAACGCACCGACGCCGGCGGGGTAAAACTCTCCACGTTGGGCGCGGTGATTCCATCCCAAGGCGTCGCGGGCGCCAAGGTTTACACCACGATCGGGGGGCGGTTCAACTTTGTGATCCTGCTGTTTTCCTCGCAGACAGGAGAACCGCTGGCGACGATGGAGGCCAATGCGATCACCCGCTTGCGTACCGCCGCAACCAGCCTGCTGGCCGCCGAGCAGCTGGCACCCCAAGGCGCCCAAAGTCTATTTTTGTGCGGGGCCGGCGTGCAAGGCCTGGCCCACGCCAGGCAATTCGCCAAGCATTTTCCGCTCCGCCAGATCACCGTCTACGACCCGTTTGCCGGCGAAGACTTAGCCACGCGCCTGGCGCGTGAAACTGGCGTGGCGACAAAGCGGGTAAGCGACACACAGGCGGTTGGCGAATCCGAAATTGTCATCACCGCCTCAAGAGCCGTCGAGCCGCTGTTTCCTGGAGCCCGCATTGCTTCTGGGGCATTCGTGGCCGCCATCGGCTCCAGCCTGCCGCATACCCGGGAACTCGATGATGCAGCGCTGTCCCGTGCCAGCACCATCGTCGTCGAATGGAGGCGTCAATCCTTGCAGGAAGCTGGTGATCTCGTGCTGGCCGACCCGGCGCTGGAAGTCGCAAGCAAAGTGGTGGAACTCGGCGATCTGGTGTGCGGAAGGTTTAAACGGCAACCCGCAGGTGACGGAATTTCGCTTTACAAGGCCGTAGGGGTGGGACTGGAAGATATTGCACTCGCGGGGCTGGCCTACCGCAAACACCTGGAAGCCATGGCGTGACACCACTTCGCAAACGCTGCGCAGCAGCGAGCGCCTTAAGGCTCAAGGCCGGCCGCGTTATAAATGTGGCGCGCGGCAAGCAGGCCGGCGAGCTCTGGATCGCCCTTGATCACTGCCCGCAATATGGCTGCATGTTCTTCCCAATTCTGCGGCGCACGCTCCAGCGCCAGCGGCGCAAACAACACGGCGGTGCGGTCGCGCAGCGAATGCATGATTTCCTGCAGCACGGAGTTGGCAGCGACCTCACCGAGTGCGAAGTGAAACCGCTGGTTCAGGTCGGTGAGCACTTCCGCATCGCCGGAATAGGTGTTGCGCGTACCTTCGGCCAATAGTTTTTCGAGTTCGGCGATCTGGGCAGGATCGTGTCGCTTCGCGGCCAGGCGGGCGTTGAGCGCCTCCAGCGTGGCCCGTACTTCCACGAGCTCAAGCAGCAGGTCGCGATGAAAGTTTGCCACCGAGGCGCCGCGGCGTGGCTCGATGATGACCAGCCCACTTGCGGCCAGTTGGCGCAGTGCCTCGCGCACAGGCATGCGCGACACGGAGTACTCTTCGGATAGACGCTCTTCCACCAAACGCTCGCCCGAAGCCAGTTCGCCCGAAAGTATTTTCTCTCGCAGGGCGTCCACCAGCTGCTGGGTCAGCGGCGAATGATTGATCACGGTCTTCTTTTCACCGGCGACTTTCGGCATGAGTGCGATCTGCTGTGATGATGAAATGAATGCGAAGCGCCCCCCGGAATCACGATCCGACGCTTTATGCGTACAGGTAATAAGAGGGCAACGTTGCCGCCAATCATAGCCAGAACCACGCGCGCGTCGCTGGCAACGGCCCGGCACGCAGTTACGCGCCGACCATGAGGCCCATCGGCCCTTCAGGCACGTGAGCGCCGTATTTCCGCAAAAGAGCGGCGATCCTGCAGCGATTTGGCCCACAGAACTTCCGGAGACAACTCCTGCAACCGCTTGGCTTGCCAGCGCACGATCAAATCTTCTAGGTGCGCGAGCCAGCCAACGGTGGCAGGAAGCATGGGTTTGACGATCGAGGTGACGACATGCCCCATAGCCTCATGAGAGCTAATGCCGAACGAATGCTGTCGCATGGGCTTCTCCTATATATCCTAGTAGAAACCCTAATATACCAAACAACGCCAGGCGGGGTTCTGCGCAAGATCAAAGCCCTTGCATAGTGGATACAAGCTACCGCGCCTCCCGCGCCATCACCAGCGAATTGCCCAGGAAGCCGACCTGCTCGCGCCATGCGCGCAGGCATCAACCCCCACATTTTGTATGCAAGACGCGGCTCAACCAGTCGATTCCTGGTCACGCCGGGTCAGATCGTGGGCCGAATTAGGGGTTCTTCTAGTGTCTATCAGTGACAATGTATGTAATATACAAAATGCAAATTCTCAACAGGAGTAGCGTCGATGGATCCGTCAATCAACATTGGTCCGGCCCACTGGGCCTACCTCACAGGGGTCTTGGTCATCGTTGTCACCATGGCATTCAGGGCTAACGTGGTGGTGCCATCCATCATCGCCACCATTGCCGTCGCGTTTGCCTGGAGTGGCAGCCTGGTCACCGGCGTCGGTAGTGTGTTCAGTGCAAGCATGGCGGCGGCGCGGGAGCTGTTCAATATTTTTCTGATCATTGCCCTCATGACTGCGCTGCTCAATTCGCTGAAGGCGTTGGGCGCAGACATAAGAATGGTCAAGCCGTTTCGTGCGGTGATGAAAAATGGCCATGCCGCCTATTTCATCCTGGCCCTGGTCACCTATCTGATTTCGCTGTTCTTCTGGCCGACGCCCGCCGTGCCTCTGGTTGCAGCCGTGTTGCTGCCGGCGGCGATTGCCGGAGGCCTTCCACCCATCGCCGGGGCCATGGCGATTGCCCTTGCGGGTCAAGGCATGGCCTTGTCGTCCGACTATGTGATTGGCGTCGCGCCAGGCATCAGTGCCAAGGCCGCCGGGGGCATCAGCGCCGCCCTGGTAGGCGAGCGCGCCCTGCTGCTGTCCTGGGTGGTCGGTCTGATCGCCCTGGCCCTGTCCTATATCAAGATCCGCAAGCTGGTGGTACCCGGCAGCAGCGCTCTGCTTGAGCGCTGGGAGCTCAAGCCCGTAGGCCTGGATTCGCAAATTGAAGGTGCGGGCCCATTTGACAAGGCGGAAATTGCCCGCGGCACCGCACACGACAACGATCTGGGTACCAACGCCGAGATCGAGGCCGAACTGCGCAAGACCAAGAACCTGCAATCTGCCTCCAAACTGTTTGCCTTGGTGACACCGGTCGCGTTTGTGCTGGTCATCCTGGTGATGATTTCACCCAAGTTCATCAGTGGCGCGCCGGACCTCAAGGGTGGAGATGCGGCCATGCTGATCGGCGGCGTCGCGGCCCTGTTGATGATCTGGGCGTCCACGGCTGCCGTGGGTTTTCGCAAGATGCTGGATGTGGCGGCGGACCACCTCACCGACGGCTTCGTGTTTGCCTTCAAGGCCATGGGGTCGGTGTTGCCGATTGCCGGATTTTTCTTCATCGGATCGGCCGAGACCGCAGGCTCCATTCTCGGAATCCCGCCCGGCGGGCATGTCCCCAACCTCCTGTTTGAACTGGTGCAGGCGGGCCAGCACCTGATTCCCGACAGCCAGTTGCTGGTCTCGTTCGGCGTTCTGATCATGGGCATGATTACCGGCATCGATGGTTCGGGCTTTTCCGGCCTGCCCCTGACCGGCACGCTCGCCGGTGCACTGGCACCCACGTCGGGCATGGAGGTGGCAACGCTGGCGGCTCTCGGCCAGATGGGCGCCGTCTGGACTGGCGGCGGCACCTTGATCGCCTGGTCCTCGCTGATCGCCGTCGCTGGCTTCGCCCGTGTGAATGTCCTGGAGCTCGCGCGCGCGCTGCTTTTACCCGTGTTGACAGGGCTGGCCGTGGCGACGGTGGTGGCGGTCATGCTCTGGGGGCACTGAAATGCATGGCGCTGCCATGGGCGTGGTCGGCGACAAGGCCATGGTCGCCACCGGTCATCCGCTCGCCGCAAGGGCCGCACAAACCCAGTTGCTCGCCGGCGCCTCCGCCGTGGATGCGGCCATTGCCGCCGACGCGGTGCTGGGCGTGGTCGAACCCATGGCCACCGGCATTGGCGGAGACCTGCTCGCAATGCTGGTGCCACCAGGCGAAGCACCCGTAAGTTACAACGGCACTGGACGCGCACCCTTGGCGCTGACCATGGAACATATTGCGGCCCTGCCGCAGGAAAAGATTCCCGAGCGCCATCCGCTGTCGGTCACCACCCCTGGCGTTGTGCAAGGGTGGTATGACCTGCATCAGCGCTACGGCAAGCGCCCTTGGTCGGAACTGTTCGTTGATGCGATCCGGATAGCCAACGACGGATTTGCCGTCGCCCCGGTGGCTGCCCGGGAGTGGGCTCTGTTCCGACCCGTGATCGCCAGGGATCCGGCGGCTGCGGCGCTTTACCGTGCCGATCGGGTTCCGCAAGCCGGTGAGTGGTTTGCCAATCCGGCGCTTGCGCGGCTGCTGCAGGAGATTGCCGAGCAGGGCCCCGCGGCGTTTTACCAAGGCCGCATCCCCGAGGCCGCCGAGCGCGCCATGCGACGCCATGGCGGCCTGCTCGCCGCGGCGGACTTTGACGCGCATTTCGGCAACTTCTGTACGCCGGTGAGCAGCAAGTTTCGTGGCGCAGACATTTATGAATGTCCACCCAACTCCCATGGCGTGGCCGTCCTGCATGCACTCGCAGCACTGGACGGACAGGATCTGACCATCGACTCGCCGAAGACTACGCTGGCGATGGTTCAGGCCATGGAGCAGGCCATGGGTCATGCCAAGAAGACCGTTGCCGATCCCGCGGGCAATACCGTTTGCACCACGGTGGTTGACGGGCAGGGTTTTGCCGTCACGCTTATGAGCAGCGTTTTCAAACGTTTTGGCTCGGGGCTGGTCGTTGACGAAGGTGGTTTCGCGCTGCAAAACCGCGGCCACGGTTTTGCGCAGCCCGGTCATATCAACGGCCCGGCACCAGGCAAACGGCCATATCACACAGTGGTGCCCGGTGCGGCGCTGCGCGCGGGGCAGTTTCTCGGCGTCTTTGGCGTGGTCGGCGGCGCCATGCAGCCGCAGGGCCAGGTGCAGCTGCTGTGTCGCATGTTGGCCGGTGGCGAAGCACCTCAGTCCGCACTGGACAGGCCACGCTGGCGGCTTGAAGGCCAGCGAATGCTAGCCATTGAACAGGGCACCGCCACGCCCGTCATAGACGCCTTGCGCGCGGCGGGATATATCCAGCCCAATGGCGTTGGCGAGCTCGGCGGGCGCAGCGATTTTGGTGGTGCCCAATGCATCATGCGCCTAACCGACGGCCGCCTTTGCGGTGCCTCCGACAAACGTAAGGACGGCATGGCCCTGGCCGTCGCAACGCCCTAACCTCGGGAATTTTTCACAATGACACTCAAGATCTACGGCATAGCAGCATCACGGGCCATTCGTCCTCTTTGGGCGGCTGAGGAGCTCGGCTTGCCTTACGAGCACATCAAGCTGCACTACCATGCTCCGGAGCTAAAGCAACCGGCCTATCTGTCAATGAATCCAAACGGCCTTGTACCGGTGATTGATGACAACGGACTCGTTCTTTATGAATCGCTCGCCATCACCTCGTATCTGGCGCAGCGCTATGGTCAAGGTGGCTTGTGGCCGACAGAAGTCGAACAGCAGGCCCGTGCGCTGCAATGGACGCTATGGGCCGCCACCGAGGCCGAACCTCCCGCGCGCCAATGGTTCCAGCACACGCAGTTTCTGCCCGAACCCCAGCGCCAGAGCGCGCTCGCCGAGGCGGGGCTCGCCAAGGCACGCGAAAAAGTTCTGTTGCTCGAGCAGGTACTGAGTGACCGCCCCTTCCTTCTCGGCAACGAATTCACCATAGCCGACCTCAATGTGTCTGCCGTGTTGCAGCGCCTGCCCGCGATTGCTGGAGACAGCGCCCCCAAAGCGGTGCAATGGCACCAGCGTTGCTTCACCCGCCCCGCGGCCCAGCGGGCATTCGCATTGCGCGACAAGGCCTGAGGCCGCTTGAACGACGCGCGCCTGCAGTGGCAGACCTTGAGAAGGCAAATGCCATTGCCCGGCCTACGCGCTCCACACGGTGGAGGCGCCACCGTCGGCCAGTGCACGCATCACCTGAAGCGTGTGCGCGCCCGGTGCGCAGGCATCACCGGGCGCATAGGCCACACCATCAAAGCGCGGTGCCGGCAGGGCCTGCAGCACGCCACCGCGCTCGGTGTAGACGCCGCGCGCGCGCATGTGCGGGTGGGCCGCCGCCTCCACGGGGCTGAGCACGGCGCCAAAACAGGCGTCGGTGGGCTCGAGCAGCGCCTGCCAGTGCGCGCGCGGCTGGCTCAGGAACAGCGCGGCCAGGCGCGCGCGGCGTGCGGGCCAGGCGGCCTTGTCCCATTGGGCACCGGCAAAGGCCGCATCGCCCGTCAGGCCGAGGATGTCGAGCAGCAGGGCGTAGAACTGCGGCTCCAGCGCGCCTATGGTGATGTGTGCACCGTCGGCGCAGACATAGGTGTCGTAGAACGGCGCGCTGTCGTGCACGCTCTGGCCGCGCGCGTCGGCCACCAGGCCGCTCTGGCGCGCGCTCAGCATCAGGTTCAGCATGTGCGCCGCGCCATCGACGATGGCCGCATCGACCACCGTGCCGCAGCCCGTGGCGCGCGCCTGCACGATGCCCGAGAGCAGGCCCGTCATCAGGTACAGGGCGCCGCCGCCGATGTCGCCGAGCACGGCAAAGGGCGACACGGGGCGCGCGTCCGCCGGGCTGCAGCCCCAGAGCGCGCCGGCGACGGCCGCGTAGTTGGTGTCGTGGCCCGCGCGTGGGGCGAGCGGCCCGCTCTGGCCCCAGCCCGTCATGCGGCCATAGACCAGGCGCGGGTTGGCGCCCAGGCATTCCTCGGGCCCCAGGCCCAGACGCTCCATGACGCCGGGGCGCATGCCCTCGATGAGCGCGTCGGCGTCCCGCACCAGGTCGAGCACCAGGCGGCGCCCCTCCTCGGTCTTCAAGTCGGCAAACACCGAGCGCTTGCCGCGGTTGAGCAGGCTACCGGTCGTGCTGTTGCCCTTGTCCTGGCGCACGAGGGAGATCACGTCCGCGCCCAGGTCGGCCAGGTGCATGGCGCAGAACGGGCCAGGGCCCAGGCCGCCGATTTCGAGCACGCGGACGCTGTGCAATACCTTCATACAGTCTCCTTATGGAACAAAGCTACATGCGGCCGTTCATGCCGCAGGCCCTCACCCCCGCCCTCTCCCAGGGGGAGAGGGAGTCATACCGGCGCCGCCGGTCGCCCCTTCGAGCTGGCCAAACTACAGCCCCAGCACGCTCTCGACCGAACGCACCAGGGTGCGCAGGCGCGGCCCCAGGTCGGACTCCAGCCGTGCATGGTGCGGGCTGAACACCGGCACCGATGCCGCAAAGATCCACAGCTCGCCGTCCTGCGGCTGGCTCATGGGGATGGCGATGGATTCGATCTCGCTGTGCAGGTCGCCATGGCTGCGGCAAAAACCGTGGCGGGCGATGTCCTCGCGTGCGCTCACCAGGCGCTGCGCGAGCCAGTCGGCGCGCTGCGGGTCGCGCGCCTGCAGGTCGCTCAGATAGGCCTCGCGCTCGTCCTCGGCCATGGCCAGCAGGTAGGCGCGGCCCGTGGCGGTGCGCGACAGCGACATGCGCACGCCGATCTCCGGCCGGTAGACGTTGTTGCCCATGCCGTTGGCCAACTCCACCAGGCACAGCTCGCGCCGGTGGCCCAGACCCAGCTGCACCTGGCCCTCGCTCAGGTCGGCGAGCGCCTGCATGAGCGGGCGCGCAAACTGGCGCAGCGCCATGCGCGTGAGCACGGGCGATGACAGCTGCAGCAGGCCCAGGCCCGGCACGTACTTGGACAGGCGCTCCGAATAGCGCAGCAGGCCGAGCTCGCACAGGGTCTCGGTCAGGCGAAACAGCGTGGGCTTGGGCAGGCCGGTCAGCTCCATGAGCTCGCGCGCGCTCAGCTCCGTGCATTTGTGATCGAAGCAGCGCAGTATGGAAATGCCGCGCACCAGGGCGCTGACGAGCTTGCTGTCGGCTTCGGTATTCACATGGACCTCGATGAAAACCCGCGATTGTCTCAGCCCGCACCGCGCGGTACGTAGGAGGCGCGCATGTCGCGCCCGCCGCTCAGGGAGGAGCCCCCGTCCACGGGAATGACGGCGCCCGTCACGTAGCCGGCCTGGGGCGAGGACAGGAACAGCGCCACATTGGCGATGTCGTCGAGCGTGCCCATGCGCTGCAGCGGCACGCTGGCAACCACGTTGGCCAGCGCCTCGGGCGAGGGCGCAAGGCGGCGCATGCCCTCGGTGCCCGCGATGGGGCCGGGGCTGATGGCGTTGACGCGCACGCCCTCCTCGCCCCATTCCATGGCCAGCACGCGCGTCATCATGTCGATGCCGGCCTTGGCCGCGCAGGCATGCACCTGGTAGCGCATGGGGTTGGTACCCTGGGGCGCGGAGATGTTGATGACGCTCGCGCCCGGTTTTCTGAGCATGGGCCAGGCCAGGCGCAGCACGTGAAAGCTGCCGTTGAGGTCTATGTCCACCACGGTCTTGAAGCCGTTGGGCGACAAGTCCTTGGCCGGCGCGATGAAGTTGCCCGCCGCGCCCGAGATCAGCACGTCGATGTCGCCAAAGCGGCCATGCGCCTGGCGCAGCGCCGCCTCCACGGCCGCCGGGTCGCGCACGTCGGCACTGATGCCCAGCGCCTGCGCGCCCAGGGCCTCGAGCCCCTCTGCCGCCTGGCGCACCTTGTCGGGCGAGCGGCTCATCACGGTGACATGGGCGCCCGCGCGCGCAAACGCCTGGGCAATGCCGAGGTTGATGCCGCTGGTGCCGCCCGCGACAAAGACATGGCGGCCCGCGAAGAAGGATGTGTCATGCATGGATGGTTTCTTTCTGTGCCGCCTCCTGCAGCTGGCGCCACTGGATTTTGCCGGTCGCGGACTTGGGCAGTTGATCGACGAAGCGGACCAGGCGCGGCACCTTGTAGGCCGCCATCTGCGTGCGGCACCAGTCGATGAGCGCGTCCTCGCTCAAGGCGGCGCCGGGCCTGCGCACGACCACGGCCAAGACGGTCTCGCCGCGGCGCGCGTCGGCCACGCCGATCACACAGGCCTCGGCAATCGCGGGATGGGCGTAGAGCATGTTCTCCACCTCGGCGGGCCAGACCTTGTAGCCATTGCTGTTGATCATGCGCTTCAAGCGGTCGCGCATGAAGTAATAGCCCTCGGCGTCCACGCAGGCCAGGTCGCCGGTGCGCAGATAGCGCCGGCCATGGCGCTCGACGAAGGCGGCGCGGTTGGCCTCGTCGTTGTGCCAGTAGCCGCGCATGACCTGGGGGCCGCTCACCAGCAGCTCGCCCACCTCGCCCTGGGGCAGCTCCTGCAGGGTCGCGGGGTCCACCACCATGGCATGCACGCCCTGGGTGGCCATGCCCAGGCATTGGCGCTTGCCATGGTGCACGGGGTTGGCCAGCAGAAAGGCGGCGGTCTCGGTCAGGCCATAGGCCTCGTTGTAGGCCAGACCAAAGCGCTCGGCCAACATGGCGGCCACGGCCTCGGGCATGGCCGCGCCGCCGCCGCCCAGCAGCAGCAGGCTGGAGACATCGACCTGGTGCGTGTCGGCCTGGGCGAACAGGTCCATGACCATGCTGGGCGGAGCCGACCAGACGCTCACGCGGTGGCGCTCGATCAGGCGCGCGGCCTGCAGCGCGTCCCAGCGCGCCATGATGACCACGGTGGCGCCGGTGAACATGGGCGCGTTCATGCCGGCCTGCATGCCCAGCATGTGGAACATGGGCGCGACGGCCAGGCTCACCAACTCGGCATGGGTGCCGCGCCAGATCTGGCCCGCGGCCAACGGCGCCAGCACCGTGGCATGCGTGTGCATGCAGCCCTTGGGGTGGCCGGTGGTGCCCGAGGTGTAGGGCAGCAGAGCCAGGTCATCCGGCCCCACCATGCGCGGCCCGGGCGCCAGCGCGGCGTTGAGCGCATCCTGAAAGCCGTGGTAGTTGCCCGCGGGCAGCGGCGCACGCGGCGCGGTCACCACGGCCGGCAGCCCCGCGTCGGGTTCGGCCGGCAGCAGGTCGCTGTAGGCGTGGACGATGGCGGCATCGAGCAGGCCCTCGTCCATGCAGGGCGTGACGCTCGCGAGCAGCTCCTGGGCCACGACGGCCACGCGCGCGCCGCTGTCCGCGGCGTAGTAGCGCAGCTCCTGCGCCGTGGTCATGGCGCTCACCGGCACCAGCACGGCCCCGGCGCGGAAGATGGCGTAGCTTGCGATGGTGAACTGCGGGCTGTTCTGGCTTTGCAGCAGCACCCGGTCGCCCACCCGCACGCCCAGGCGCTGCTGCAAATAGCCCGCCAGCGCCTGCACCTGGGCCCACAGCTGCGCGTAGCAGATGCTGGCGCCGCCGAACAGGATGGCGGGCTTGTCCGGCGTGCGGCGGGCGTTCACCTCGAGGTAGTCGTCCAGCGTGACGCGCGGCACGCGCAGATGCTGCGGCACGCCCTTGGGCCAGTGGGGCAGAGCGGTGATGGCCGGTGTGTCGGTTGTGGTGTTCATGCGGCTTGGCTCCAGTCGATGGTTCAACCCACCTGGCGCGCCTGGGCATTCCAGAATCGCGCGCGCAAGGCCTTTTTGTCGATCTTGCCCAGCGCCGTCACGGGCAGCGCCTGCTCCAGCCACAGCTGCTTGGGCGTGTGCAGCGCGCCCTTGCGCTCGTGCACGAAGTCCATCAGCGCCTGGGGCGTGGCGTTGGCGCCGGGCTTGAGCACCACCAGGGCGGCCACGGCTTCGCCCCATTTGGCGTCGGGCACGCCGATGACGGCCGACTGCGCGACGGCCGGGTGCAGGGCCAGGCAGGCCTCGACCTCGCTGGAATAGACGTTGAAGCCGCCCGTGATGACCATGTCCTTGGCCCGATCGACGAGGTACAGGTAGCCCTCCGCATCGCGGCGCGCCATGTCGCCGGTGTGCAGCCAGTCGCCGGCAAAGGCCTCATTGGTGGCATCGGGCCGGTTCAGGTAGCCCTCCATCACCAGCGGGCCACGCACGCACAGCTCGCCCACCTCGCCCGCGGCCACCTCCCTGCCCTGCACGTCGAGCAGTCGCACCTGGTTGCCCGGCAAGGCCTGGCCGCAGGACTGCAACCGCCCGGGGTGCGCCGGGTCGTGCGCGTCCTTGCGCAGATAGCTGATGGTCATGGGTGCCTCGGCCTGGCCGTAGAGCTGGCCGAAGAGGGGCCCGAAGCGCCCCAGCGCCTCGGCCAGCCGCGCAGGCGCCATGGGCGCGGCGCCATACAGCAGGTATTGCAGGCTGGAGCGGTCCCAGCGGTCCAGGCCGGGGTGGTCGAGCAGGCCATAGATCTGCGTGGGCACCAGAAAGCTGGCGCTGATGCGGTGCTGCTCGACGGCCTGCAGGAATGCATCGGGCGTGAACCTGTCCAGCAGCACCAGCGTGCCGCCGCGCAGCAGCGTGGGCAGCACCATGGCGCCGCCGGCATGCGAGATCGGCGTGGCGATGAGAAAGCGCAGCGGCTCGGGCCATTCCCAGCCGGCGAGCTGCTGCAGCGTCATGGTCAACGTGGTGCGGTGGCGGTGCACCACGCCCTTGGGCCTGCCCGTGGTGCCACCGGTGTAGGTGACGCGGTAGATGTCGTCGGGCCGTGCGGCGATGGGCAGCTCGCCTTCGTCAAACGCCAGGCTCGCGGCGATGGCGTCCTCGCCGAGCGGCGAGGGCCCCAGGCCCAGCACCAGGGGCACGATGCCACGCGCCTTGAGCGCCTGGCCGCGCTCCACATGCTGCGCACCCACCACCAGCGCGCTGATGCCCGCGTCCTGCAGCACGAAGGCCTGGTCATCGAGCGCGCTCAAGGGGTGCAGCGCGGTCTGGCGCAGCCCCAGCCAGGCGCAGGCCAGCAGGACCACCAGGGCCTCGGGCTGGTTGCCGGTGAGCACCGCCAGGCCGTCCTGGTGCCTCAGGCCGCGCGCCTGCAGGTAGCGCGCCATGGCGTGCACGCGCCGCTGCAGAGCGGCGTAGGTCCAGGCGCTGCCATCGGGCAGCGCCAGGGCCACACGCTCGGGAAAGGATTGCAGGGCCGAGTGATAGGCCTCGGCCACCGTGGCGCCTGTGTGCAGGGGCGTCGTCATGGCGTGTGCTTTCGGTTCAATGGCAGGGGCTGGCCAGCTGCTCGCGCAGGCGGTTCTTCAGCACCTTGCCGGTGGGCGACAGCGGCAGGGCATCGAGCACATGCACCACGCGCGGGCATTTGAAGCCCGACAGATGCGCGCGCGCGTGCTCGCGCAGCGCCTCGGGCGTGGCACTGTGGTCAGGGCGCAGCACCACGGCGGCGTGCACGGCCTCGCCCCATTGCGCGTCGGGCACGCCGACCACGGCGCACAGCGCGACGGCGCTGTGGCGCATGAGCGCGGATTCGACCTCCAGCGAATACACGTTCTCGCCGCCGCTGATGATCATGTCCTTGAGGCGGTCGACCAGGTGCACATGGCCGGTCTCGTCCATGTAGCCGCCGTCGCCGGTGTGCATCCAGCCGTCCCGCAGCACCTGGGCCGTGGCCTCGGGTTGGCGCCAGTAGCCCAGCATCACGCTCGGGCCGCGCACGCAGATCTCGCCCACCTGGCCCACGGGCAGCGCCGCGCCATCGGGTGCGGCGATGCGCAGCTCGCAGCCCCAGCCGGCGCGCCCCACCGAGGTCAGGTGCGCCAGGTGCGCGCCATGGTTGGCCAGCGTGTAGGGGCCGTTCAGGCTGGCACTGGCGGCGGTCTCGGTCATGCCGTAGGCGCAGGCAAACTCCACCTGCGGCAGGGCCTGCATGGCGCGCAGCAGCAGCGCCTGCGGCATGGGCGCGGCGCCATGGACGATGCGCCGCAGCGACGCCAGGCGCGCGGCGTCGAAGTCCGGCGCGTCCAGCAGCATCTGCAGCATGCTGGGCACGAGCATGACCTCGCTGACCCCATGCTCGGCGATCGCGGCGAGCACGCGCTCGGGGCGGAACTGCGTTTCTATCACGCAGCTGCTGCCCTGCACGATCTGCCCCACCAGCCGCCCCAGGCCGGCCACGTGGAACAGCGGCGTGGCCAGCAGCGAGATGCCGGTGCCCGGCATCTGCGCCAGCCGCGCCGTGGTGGCCGACCACAGGTTGGCGTGCGACAGCATCACGCCCTTGGGAAAGCCCGTGGTGCCGCCCGTGAACAGAATGATGGCCAGCGCATCGCCGCCATGGCGCAGGTCCTCCAGCGGCTCGGCGGCGGCCAGCAGCGCCTCGGTGGCCGGCAGGCCCTCGGGCGCCTGGCCCGTGCCCAGGAACAAACAGGGCAGAGCGGGCGCCGCCTGCCGCAGCGTGGCGGCGGCATCAACACACGCTGCGTCCGCGAGCAGCAGGCGCGGCTGCACGTC
>JAFECU010000218.1 GCA_018242005.1 Pseudomonadota bacterium
AAGATGACCCAGGCCAAGGTTTCCACCTTCGGGCAGATCAAGTCGCTGGTGTCAACCCTGTCCGATGCCGTGGGTAAATTAACGAGCGTGACCGGCTGGAACGCGGTCGGCGTCACGTCGTCGAATACCGCCGCCGTCACAGCCTCGGCCGTGGGAGGCACCGTGGCGACCACGTTCAGCGTGGAGGTCCAGGGGCTGGCCAAGGCCCAGAACACCACATCGGCTGCCATGCTGCCCGTGGGGGCGCCGTTAGGCGCGGGCATGCTGCGCCTGGAGCTGGGCAGCTGGAGCGATGCCGCCTCATTCACGCCCAACGCAGGTACGCCAACGGATATCACCATTGGCGCGAACGACACGCTGTCCGACATTGCCAGCAAGATCAATGGCGCCAAGGCGGGCGTGACGGCCACGATATTGTCGGATGCCTCGGGCGAGCGCCTGCTGCTGCGCGGCAAGACCACCGGTCAGCAGGCGGGCTTTCGCGTGTCGGTGACGGACAGTGATGGCAACAACACGGATGCATCGGGCCTGTCGCGCCTGGTGGCGGGCTCTAGCACTGAATATGCCGCCGACGCCAAGGCCACGATCAATGGCATTGCGGTAACTTCGGCCACGAATACCTTCGCCAACACGGTGTCGGGAGTGAGTTTCAACGCGCTGCAGGTGACGACGGCGCCGGTGGAGGTGGCCGTGTCCCAGGACACCAGCGCCGTACGCAAGAACATCGACGATTTCGTCAAGGCGTACAACGCTGTGAACCAGGCGCTGAGCCAGATCACCAAGTACGACAAGGACACCAAGAGCGCCGGACTGCTGCAGGGCGACTCGACGGCGGTTGGCTTGCAGAACACGCTGCGCATGGCGCTGCAATCCGTGACGTCCGGCACGGGAGGGGCTTTCCGCACGCTGTCGGACGTGGGTATTGGCGTCGCGGGAGGATTGGGCCAGGTCAACCCCAGTGGCGACCTGGCAGTGGACGCGACCAGGCTTAACAAGGCGCTGGCGGACCCCGACGCGATAAAGGCGTTTTTTCGGGGCGGCGACGGCGGCAGTGTGAGCGATGGTGTGGCCGGCAAGATCAAGGCCACGACCGACAGGCTGCTGGCCTCCGATGGATTTTTTGCGAGCAAGGACAAGCTGCTGCAAAACGCGCTCAAGCTCAACGAAAAAGAGGTGCAGCGAGTAGAGGACCGGGCGGCGAACCTGGAATCAGGCCTTAAGGCGCGCTACACAGCGCTCGATAGCCAGATGAGCAAGCTCAATGCCCTCAATGCCTACATTGCCCAGCAGGTGACCACCTGGAACAAATCCTCGTGAAGGCCTTCAGTTTTGTGGCGTGCAGCCGATAAATTGAATAGCAGCCAGTTCAAGGATTACAGCCATGTTTAGTGCCTTCAACCCCCGCGCCGCCGCGGCATACCAGCGCATCAACGTCGAAACCAGCATGCACACCATTGACCAGCACCAACTGGTCAGCCTGCTGCTGGACGGCGTTCTGAGCGCCATCGCCACCGCCCGCGGCGCGCTGGCGCGTGGCGATGTTCCCGCCAAGTGCAACGGCATCGCCAAGGCCGTACGCATCCTGGAGGAAGGTTTGATGACGGCGCTGGATCGCGAGGCGGGTGGCGCGCTGGCGGAAAACCTGGGCGCGGTGTATGAATACAGCCTGACCCGATTGATACAAGCCAACGCGCGCAATGACGATGCCATGCTGGCAGAGGTCGCGCGCCTGATCGCACCCATTGCGCAGGGCTGGAAAGACATGAAGCGAAGCCAAGCTGCGGCCAATGACGTGGCACAACCCGCGCTGATGGAGGCCTGAAAGATGCCCGAAATGCTGATCGACTACTACAAGGCCATTGAAAGCAGCAGCGCCCGCATGCTGGAAGCCGCCCGCCTCAAGGACTGGGACGAGGTGGTGCGCTGCGAGGGCGCCTGCGCCGTGCTCATCGAGCAGCTGCGCTACCAGGCGCAGCAGCAAGAGCTGGAACCCGCACAGCGCAAGGAGAAGACGCGCATCATGCAGCGCATCCTGCGCAACGACGCCGAGATACGCATCCTGGCCGAGCCCTGGCTGGCGCAGTTCGAGCATTTGTTTGAGGGCCAGCCTCAGGTCATGCACTGACGCATGCCGCGGCGTGGTGGCGCCGCGTTGGATTACTCCAGGGCTGGGAGCCGGCACCGCGAGGTGGCCGGCTCTTTTTTTGCTGCATCCCGGCATGGCGCGTGATAGCGCTCGTGTACAAGGGTTGCGGTTGAAACCTATGTCCTGTGGAGGACCTGCCGCCCGCTTTGATGTGTACGGCGAATTGATGCGAAGCGGCTGTAATCCTTATATATAAAGCGCCATAAGCTATCAAAAAAAGAGTTCAAGCAGCGATTCCCGTTGAAGAACCTCTGCGTCGTCATCTCCGCGCAGGGATCCGCAGCCGTGCCGACCCGACGCCTGGGCCAGCACCTGGTTCTTCGCTTTCGTGGGGGATGAGGGGCTGCGCGTAGATCGCGTGCCCTGTCTGGACGAGTCAATAGCTATCGCTACTTGAGCCAGAAGAAGGGCTCGGGTTGGCTGGCGGCGCCCTGGCCGGCCTCTCACACCTGCATGTTCATGATGTCCGTATAGGCCTGCACCATGCGGTTGCGCACATGCAGCGTGGCCTGGAAGCCGACCTGCGCCTTTTGCATGGCGACCATGGTTTCCTCGATGCTGACCTTGGGGTTTTCCAGCTGCACCTCGCGTTGCAGGTCGCCGGCGCGGTCCTGGGCGGCGCTGACCGATTGCAGGGCATTTTTGAAGGCCGATGAGAAACCAAGCTCCTGCGTGCCCGCCTGCGGTGCGGTCACGCGGCGCGCTACCTGGGTGCCGGTCAGCGGGTTCGGGGTGCTGGTGATGCGCAGATCCATGGAGGGTGGTGGCAGGGGTTGCAGGATGGGGAGATCGTAGGCGCTCGGGGCTGTGCTGGAGTCGTGAAATGATGGTCAAAGGTGGGCCTTATTGGCCGAACGGCGTGCCGGCGGATTTCAATAATCGCAGCACTGCCAGAGTCCCGCCTGGCGCCCGCCTTTTTGTGGAAAAAGCCCGATGTCTGCAGTTGCCGAAGTCCCCGTTACCCCGCCCCCAGCCGCCAGCGCCGGCTGGCAGCAGCGGCTGGCCACGCTCGACCGCGGCGCGCGCCTGCGCCTGGGGGCGGCGGCCATGCTGCTGCTGGCGGCCCTGGTGGCGGTCTTCTTCTATAGCCGCCAGCCCGAGTACCGGGTGCTGTTCTCGGGCCTGAATGACAAGGACGGCGGCGCCATCGTGGCGCAGCTGGCCCAGATGAATGTGCCCTACCGGTACACCGAGGGTGGCGGCGCCATCATGGTGCCGGCCGAGCGCGTGCACGACGTGCGCCTGCGCCTGGCCACGCAGGGCCTGCCCAAGGGCTCGGTGACGGGCTTCGAGCTCATGGAGACGAACCGCTTTGGCGTGACGCAGTTCCAGGAGCGGCTGAACTTCCAGCGCGGTCTCGAGGGCGAGCTCACGCGCTCCATCCAGGCCCTGGCCTCGGTGCAGAGTGCGCGTGTGCATCTGGCTCTGCCCAACCAGAACGGCTTTTTCCGCGAGCAGCAGAAGCCATCGGCCTCGGTGCTGCTCACCCTGTACCCGGGGCGCATCCTGGACCGCGCGCAGATCGCGGGCATCGTGCACCTCGTGGCCGCCAGCGTGCCCGAGCTCGCGCCATCGGCCGTGAGCGTGCTCGACGACACGGGCAAGCTGCTGTCGCAGTCGCCAGACGGGGGCGACCGCAGCGGCGTGGACGCCCAGCAGCTGGCCTATGTGCAGCGGATCGAGCAGCAGTACACGCGCCGCATCCTGGACCTGCTCGAACCCGTGGTGGGCAAGAACAATGTCAAGGCCCAGGTGACGGCCGAGGTGGACTTCAGCCAGACCGAGTCCACGTCCGAGCAGCATCGCCCCAACCTGTCGCCCGACGCGAGCGCCGTGCGCAGCCAGCAGATCGTGGAAAGCAGCGGCGACAAGGGCGTGCCGCCGCCAACGGGCGTGCCAGGCGCGGTCAGCAACCAGCCGCCGCAGAGCTCAACCGCGCCCATCAATGGCGCCAACCCGCCGCCGACGGCCGCCAATGCCCAGCAGGCGGGCGCGCAGGGCGGCACGGCCGGAAAGCGCGAGTCCATCACCAACTACGAGGTGGACAAGACCACGCGCGTGACGCGCGGCGGCGCCGGGGCCATCAAGCGCGTGAGCGCGGCCGTGGTCGTCAACTACCAGAACGTGAGCGAAGACGGCAAGCCCGCGACCAGCAAGGCCTTGTCGCCCGAGCAGGTTGAGCAGATGACCGCCCTGGTGCGCGAAACCATAGGCTTCAACAAGGAGCGTGGCGACTCGGTGAACCTCATGAACGCGCCCTTCCGGGTCGAGGAGGTTCCCAGTGTTGAGCTGCCGCTGTGGAAGCAGCCCGAGGTGGTGGAGCTGGCCAAGAGCCTCGGCTGGCCGGTGGGGATCTCGCTGGCCGTGGCGCTGTTGCTGCTGGGCCTCGTGCGTCCGCTGCTCAAGAGCCGTACCAGGGTTTTGCCCAAGGAACCGGGACCCGAGGGCGGGCAGCTCAGCGCCCTTGCCGCCGAGGAGCTGGAGCGCCCCGCGCTGCCGGCGCCGATGCAGGCGCAGGATCTGCAGCCCACGGCCGAGCAGCTGCGCCTGGAGGAGGCGCGCCAGCTGGCACGCGACAACCCGGTGGCCGTGGCCAGCATTCTCAAAACCTGGGTCAATGGTGAATGACCTCGATCCCGAACGGAGCGTGAGTACGGTATGGATGAGCAGGGCCTGAACGATGCGGCGATCATGCTGATGTCCCTTGGCGAGGAGGAGGCCGCCGAGGTCTTCAAGCATCTGTCGCCCAAGGAGGTGCAAAAACTCGGCGAGACCATCGCCCGCATGCGCGCCGTGTCCAAGGAAAAGGTGGACGAGGTGCTCAACCGCTTCACCAACGACGCGGCGGCACAGAGCCTGCTGGTGTCCGATACCAGCAACTACGTGCGAGCCGTGCTCAAGCGCGCCCTGGGCGACGACAAGGCCGCGCTCCTGATCGACCGCATCCTGCAGGGCGGCGATGTCTCGGGCATAGAAAGCCTGAAGTGGATGGACCCGTTGTCGGTGGCCGAGCTGCTGCGCAACGAGCATCCGCAGATCGTCGCCGCCATTTTGGTGCACCTGGACGCAGATCAGGTCTCGGCCATCCTGGAGCAGCTCACCGAGCGCCAGCGCGGCGAGATCATGCTGCGCATCGCCACGCTGGAGGGCATTCAGCCCACGGCGCTCAAGGACCTGAACGAGGTGCTGTTCAAGGTGCTGGCCGGCGGCGACAAGGTGCGCAAGAGTTCGCTGGGCGGCATCAAGACGGCGGCCGAGATCATCAACCTCATGGGCTCGGGCATGGATGCCGCCGTGCTGGACACCATTCGTGAGCACGACATGGACCTGGCGCAGAAAATCATGGACAAGATGTTCGTCTTCGACGATCTCAACAAGCTCGACGGCCGCGCCATCCAGACGGTGCTGCGCGAGGTGGCCTCCGAGACACTGGTGGTGGCCTTGAAGGGGGCGCAGCCCGATCTGCGCGAGAGGATCCTGTCCAACATGTCGTCCCGCGCCGCCGAGGCCATGCGCGAGGACCTGGAGTCGCGCGGCCCCATGCGCCTGTCCGAGGTCGAGGCGCAGCAAAAGGAAATCCTCAAGACCGTGCGCCGCCTGGCCGACGAAGGGCAGATCGCGCTCAGCGGTGGCGGCGACGATGCCTTTGTCTAAGCCATGACGCGTTCCCACCGCCACTACACCCGCTTCATCCCGTGCGAGGAGCTGGGCGACGTCAGGACCTGGGAGTTCGGCGACGTGCATGGCAATGAAGCCCTGCGGCCCCTCATGGCGCCGGAACGGTGCGAGGAGGCGCCGCTGCCCGATGTGCCGCCCGGCATCGCCGAGGCCGAGCATCAGGCCCTGGTGCAGCAGGCACATGATGAGGGCCATGCGCGCGGCCTGGCCGAGGGGCGCGAGCAGGCGGGGCTGGAGTGGCAGCAGCGCATGGACGACTACGTGAGCGGCGAGGGACGCGCCGCGGCCGGCCGTCTGGCGCAGGTCACCCAGTCCCTGGAGGACAGTCTGGCCGGCATGCAGCAATCGATGGCCGCCGAACTGCTGCAGCTGGCCTGCGACATTGCGCGCCAAGTGGTGCGCCAAGAGGTGTCTGCCAGTCCCCAGGCTCTGTTGCCGGTGGTGCGCGAGGCACTGGCCATGCTGGTCGGTGAAAACCGCCCCGCCACGGTGCGCCTGAGCCCAGCGGACTGGGCGGCACTGGAGCAGCCGCTGCGCGAGGAGCACTCCAGCGGCCGCATAGCGTGGCAGGCCGATGCTGCCGTGGCGCCGGGCGACTGCATCGTGGAATCGGCCGGCATGGTGGTCGATGGCACGCTGGACAAGCGCTGGCGCCGCGCCATCGCGGCACTGGGGCTGACGGGCGGCTTGAAGGAGGACGGCTGTGCCGATTGAACCCGCCGCCGCCTGGGACGACCTGCTGAGCCAGGCGCGCGCGCGTGCCGCGCAGCCGCTGCCGCTGCAGGCGCGCGGCACGCTGACCGGCCTGACCGGCCTGGTGCTGGAGGCCGCGGGCCTGCGCGTGCCCGTGGGCGCGCAGTGCCAGGTGCAGATGCAGGGCCAGGAGCCCGTGCTGGCCGAGGTGGTGGGCTTTGCCGGAGACAAGGCCTTTTTGATGCCCGCGGGCGACATCCACGGCCTGTCCAGCGGCGCCTGCGTGGTGCCGGCCGCGGCCTATGTGCCAGCGCCTCGGCTGGGCGGCGCGGCACATGAGCCTGCGGCAAGCGGCACGGGCGTGTTGCGCCTGCCCATGGGTGCCGGCCTGCTTGGGCGCGTCGTCGATTCCCAGGGCCTGCCTCTGGACCATGGGGGTGCGCTTCAGGATGTGGCGGCCCTGCCCATGGACCGCAGCCCCATCAACGCCATGGAGCGCGACCCCGTGCGCGAGCCGCTCGATACCGGCGTGCGCGCCATCAACGCGCTGCTGACCGTGGGCCGGGGCCAGCGGCTGGGCCTGTTTGCGGGTTCGGGCGTGGGCAAGAGCGTGCTGCTGGGCATGATGGCGCGCTACACCCAGGCCGATGTGATCGTGGTCGGCCTGATCGGCGAGCGCGGGCGCGAGGTCAAGGAGTTCGTCGAGGACATCCTGGGCGAACAGGACCGCGGCCGCGCCGTGGTGGTGGCCGCGCCGGCGGATGCGCCGCCGCTGCTGCGCATGCAGGGCGCGGCCTACGCCACGGCCATTGCCGAGCATTTCCGCGACCAGGGCAGGCATGTGCTGCTGCTCATGGACTCCCTCACGCGCTACGCCATGGCGCAACGCGAGATCGCCCTGGCCATCGGCGAGCCGCCGGCCACCAAGGGCTACCCGCCCAGCTGCTTTGCCAAGCTGCCGGCACTGGTCGAGCGCAGCGGCAACGGCCTGAACGGCGTCGGATCGATTACCGCGTTCTACACCGTGCTGTCCGAGGGTGACGACCAGCAGGACCCGATTGCCGACGCGGCGCGTGCCATCCTCGACGGCCACATCGTGCTCTCGCGCGCGCTGGCCGAGAGCGGGCACTACCCGGCCATAGACATCGAACAGTCGGCCTCGCGCGTCATGCACAACGTGGTGCCGCGCGCGCATTTCGATCTGGCGCGCGGCTTTCGCGCCATCTACTCGCGGTATCAGAAGAGCCGCGACCTGATCCAGGTCGGCGCCTACATGAGCGGCTCGGACCCGTTGCTGGACGAGGCCATACGACTGCAGCCGGGCATGACGGCCTTCCTGCAGCAGGACATGTTCGAGGCCGCGGCCATGGACGATTGCCTCGCGGCCATGCAGGAGGTTCTGCACGCATGAACGGAGGTGTCGCATGTCCTCGCTGAAGGCCTTCGAGGTGGCCGCCGAGCTGGCCGCGCGCCAGCGCGATGCCGCGCGCCAGGCGCTGCTGGACCTGCAGGCCGCGCAGCGAGCGGCGCAAGCCCAGCTGGAGCAGCTCACGGGCTATGCGGGCGAGCTGCGCGGACGCTGGGGCATGAGGGCCGATTGCGTGGTGCAGCCCGAGGTGATGCACCACTACTACCAATTCACGGACCGTCTGGAGCAGGCCATGGCGACGCAGACAGGTGCCGTGGCCAACCAGGGAGCGCGCGTGGAGCAGGCGCGCCGGTCGCTTCTGGCCGCCGAACTGCGCCTGGCCAGCCTGACCAAGGTGCTGGAGCGGCGCCGCTGCGACCAGGCGCTGCAGCAGCAGCGCCGCGAACAAAAACAGACCGACGAGAGCGCCGCGCTGCGCGCGGGCCGTGCCCGGGCAGGTGCGTCGAACGAGGAGTATTGAATGGAAAAGACCGGAATTTCTTCCACTCCCGCCGCGCAGGGCCCGCACGAGGCGCGCGGCGCTCGGGCCGCCACCGGCAAGGCGGGCGCCGCCCGGCAAACGGAGCAGGCCGGGGCGCAGGGCGCGGGTTTTGCGCAGCTTCTGGCGGACCTTGGTGATGACGGGGGCGGCGACCTGCTGGCAGGGCTGGGCAGCGATGCGGCCGCCTTGGTGGACATGGGTGGGGCTGCGCCTCCCACCCTGGCCGACCCGCCGGACGCCGCCGCGCTGGCGGCATGGATGGCCGCACTGCAACCCGGTTGTGCCTTGGCACAGGCCGGTAGCGTTGCACTCACGGCCACGAAGCATGATGCCGTGACAGGTGGCGGCATGGGCGTCATGGCAGGCATGACAGGTGGCGCGATGCTGGGCGAACCCGACGCCCTGATGAGCCGCGTCGGCCTCGGCCTGGTGCGTCAGGGCCAGGAAAGCCTGGTGGGCCAGACGGCGTTGCTCGACGGCCAGGCCGAGGCCGCGGCCCTCGGCGGTGCACCCCAGCCGCTGGGGGCGCGCCCGGGTGTGGCGCGGGCGCTGCCCGCGCAGGGCGCCGCCGACGCCGGGGCCGGGGCCGGGCACGCGGCGCCGCGTGCCGGTTTGGCGGCGGTACACAAGCGGCTGGAGACTGAGGCGGTTCAGGCGCAGCCAGCCGTCCAGGCCGCCGGCGCCACGCCGGTCGAGCGACACGACGCAGGGGTGGCGCCGGCAGCGGTGCTGCCGCGACCTGCCGCCGAGCCGGTCTTGCCCGGGGCTGTCATGACCACCGCTGCGGCGGCCGGGGACCTGGCGCCGACGGCCGGGCGCGCGGGCGACTCAGCGGCCGCGGGTACGACGGGCACGCCGGTGGTGCACCCGCACGGTCCCGAGGCACAGGACGCGGCACCGGCACCGGCCGATGCCGCGCAGTCCGGCATGGCCAGCGCGGAGGACCAACTGGCCGAGCAGGTCGCCTACTGGGTGCACCACAAGACCCAGAACGCCGAGCTGACGCTGGACAGCGACGGCCGCCCCGTGGAGGTCAAAGTCTCGCTGACGGGCGACGCGGCCCATGTCAGCTTTCGCAGCGACCAGGCCGAGGCACGCCAGCTGCTAGATGCGAGTAGCGCCGAACTGCGCGCCATGCTGCAGCGCGAGGGCCTGCAGCTGGCCGGCGTGTCCGTGGGCGCGGCCGGCGGCGAGGGCGCGCCGGCGCGGCAAGGCGCACGCGAGGGCGGGCGCCCGCCGTTGCGCCAGGCCACGGTGCAGGCCGCGGCGCCGGCAGGTCGCGCCGCACGGCGCGCGCTTGGGCTGGGCGAGAAGTCGGTGGACATCTTCGTGTGACGCCAAGCGCCCGATAAACCGGGGTTTGGGCTGTTATTCCGCCGATCGGCGCCCGGCCCGCACTGAATAATCGGGCGTACAGCAGGTGATGGGCTCCGGGCCCTGCACCTGCAGTCCCACCACCTGCTGCGCAAGAAAGCACCGAAGTGTCCGAATCCACCGCTGCACCGGCCAAGAGCAAGAAACTGATCATCATCGCGGCGGCCCTGGCCCTGCTGCTGGTGGCCGGCGGAGCGGCCGCATGGCTGCTGCTGGCCAAGCGTCATGGCGGCGAGGAGGAAGAGGCACCGGCGCGCGCGACCCAGGCGACGCCCAAGACGCCTCCCACCTTCCTGCCCATGGAGAACATGGTGGTCAACCTCGTCGATCCCGGCGGCGACCGTTTTGTCCAGGTGGGCATCACGCTGGAGCTGGCCGATGCCAAGACCGCCGAGCTCGTCAAGACCTATATGCCCAGCATACGCAGCGCCGTGCTGCTGCTGGTGTCGCAGCGTGGCTCCGACGAGCTGCTGACGCGGGAGGGCAAGGAAAAACTGGCCGTGGACATACGCCGTGAGGTTTCGCGACCGCTGGGCTTCACCGTGGCCAAACCGCGCAAGCGCCCAATCAACCGCGACCCGGAGGACGAGGAAGACGATGAAGTGCCGGCGCGCCCCCGCGCGGACAACAACCCTGTGCGCCAGGTGCTGTTCTCCAGCTTCATCATCCAGTGATGGGAGGGTGCGGTCATGAGTGAATCATTTCTGTCCCAGGAGGAGGTCGATGCCCTGCTCGAGGGTGTGACCGGCGAGAGCCAGAAGACCGTCAAGGAGGAGATCGAGTCCGGGGGGGTGCGCGACTACGACATCTCCAGCCAGGAACGCATCGTGCGCGGCCGCATGCCGACGATGGAAATCGTCAACGAACGGTTTGCGCGCAACTTCCGCATCGGCCTGTTCAACATGATTCGCCGCAGCCCCGAGATATCCGTGGGCACGGTGGCGGTGCAGCGCTACAACGCCTTCCTGCGCGAGCTGGCGGTGCCGACCAATTTCAACATCGTCGCCATCAGGCCCCTGCGCGGCAGCGGCCTGATCGTGTGCGAGCCCTCGCTGTTGTTCGGCATCATCGATACGCTGTACGGCGGTGCCGGCAGGTTTCAGACGCGCATCGAGGGGCGCGACTTCTCGGCCACCGAGCAGCGCGTGATCCAGCGCCTGGTGGACCTGATCTGTGCGGAATACAAGAAGGCCTGGCAGGGCATTTATCCGCTGGAGCTGTCCTACCAGCGTTCGGAGATGCAGCCGCAGTTCGCCAACATCGCCACGCCCAGCGAGATCGTGGTGTCCACGGCGTTCCAGCTGGAGATCGGCGACCTGGCGGGCGCCATCCATATCTGCATGCCCTATGCCACGCTGGAGCCGATACGCGACGTGCTGTATTCGGCCACCCAGGGCGATGCCATCGAGGTGGACCGCCGCTGGGTCAAGGTGCTCACGCGCGAGATCCAGGCCGCCGAGGTGACCCTGGTGGCCGAGCTGGCGCGCGCCGATGCCACGGTGGAGCAGCTGCTGGCCATGAAGCCGGGCGACTTCATCGAGCTCGACCGCGAGCCGCGCATACGCGCCTCCATCGAGGGCGTGCCGGTTTTCGAGTGCCAGTACGGCACGCACAACGCCAAATACGCATTACGCATCGAGCAGTGCCTGCGCGGCGCCGATGCCCATTGGATGGGAGAAAAGAATGTCAACTGAATCCGACCACAACGGCGGCCAGGGTGGCGACGGGGCCGGGGACGATCCGTTTGCCGGCTGGGCCGAGGCGCTGGAGGAGCAAAAAAGCGCCGACGCGCGCACCATCGACGCCGAGCAGGGCGGCCCGCTCTCGGGCGAGCCCGCGCGCGCCTACGCGGGCGGCGGTGAGCCGCCGGTGCAGGACATCAACATGGTGCTGGACATTCCGGTGCAGCTGTCGGTGGAACTGGGCCGCACCAAGGTGCCCATCAAGTACATCCTGCAGCTGGCCCAGGGCTCGGTGGTGGAGCTCGATGCGCTCGCGGGCGAGCCCATGGACGTGCTGGTCAACGGCTACCTCATCGCCCAGGGCGAGGTGGTGGTGGTCAACGACAAGTTCGGCATCCGCCTGACCGATGTGGTCACGCCGTCCGAGCGGCTGCGCCGGGTCAGCCGTGGGTAGCGCGGTCATGTCGGGTGGCGCGGGCATGACCCAGACCCTGCTGCTGGTCGTGCTGTTCGTGGCCGCCCTGGCGGCCCTGCCGTGGTTGATCCGCCGCCTGCAGCAGCAGCGCGCCGGCCTGCAGGCGGGCGCGGGCGCCGGCTCGCGTGTGGTCTCGGCCGTGGCCGTGGGGCCGCAGCAGCGCGTGGTGACGGTGGAGGTGGGGCCGCCGCAGCAGCGCACGCTGCTGGTGCTGGGCGTGACGGCGCAGCAGATCAGCTGCCTGCATGTGCTGCCGTCGCCCTCGTTTGCCGCGGAAATCTCGGCAGCCCAGGCGGGTTCTGCCGGGGAGGCTGGCCATGCATAAGGCCCTGCGCTCGGGCGCCGGTCTGGCCTGCCTGCTGTTGGTGTCCGCGGCCCATGCGCAACCGTCCGGAGCGGCCGGCGCGCTGCCGCTGGTGATCGGCTCGGGCGCGGGCGGCACCAGCTACTCGGTACCGGTGCAGACGCTGCTGTTCTTTACGGCGCTGTCCTTCCTGCCGGCCGTGCTGCTGCTCATGACGGGCTTCACGCGCATCGTCATCGTTCTGTCGCTGATGCGCCAGGCGATAGGCACGCAGCAGGCGCCGCCGAACCAGGTGGTGGTGGGCCTGTCGCTGTTCCTCACGCTGTTCGTCATGGGGCCGACGCTGGACAAGGTGTACCAGGAGGCCTATGTGCCCTACACCACGAATGCACTTTCGTTCGAGCAGGCGCTCACGCGGGCCGAGGCGCCCATGCGCGGCTTCATGCTCAAGCAGACGCGCCAGTCCGACTTTTCGCTGTTCGCGCGCCTGGCCAAGCTGGACGAGAGCGTGACGGCCGAGACCGCGCCGCTGCGCGTGCTGGTGCCGGCCTTCGTGACCAGCGAGCTCAAGACCGCGTTCCAGATCGGTTTCATGGTCTTCATACCGTTTCTGATCATCGACATGGTGGTCTCCAGCGTGCTCATGTCGCTCGGGATGATGATGCTGTCGCCGGTGCTGGTGGCGCTGCCGTTCAAGCTCATGCTGTTCGTTCTGGCCGATGGCTGGAACCTGCTCATCGGCTCACTGGCGGCGAGTTTTGCCACCTGATGCAGTCCATTCCCCTGAGTCGCTTTGCGCCTTCCACCTTCTCTCACGCGTCGCGTGGGAAGGAGGGCACCGCAGGCCTTGGGTGCGTCAGTTCCACGCGTTACCGGCCTGTGGCATGGCGGCTGATTTGAAGGAGTTTTTATGACATCCCAGTTCGTACTGACCATGGGGCGCGACGCGCTCACCCTGCTGCTCATGGTGTCCATGCCGGTGCTTGGCGCGGTGCTGGTCGTGGGCCTGTTGGTGAGCATCTTCCAGGCCGTGACGCAGATCAATGAGGCCACGCTGGCCTTTGTGCCCAAGCTGATCGCGGCCGTGGTGGTGTTCACCGTTGCGGGCCCGTGGATGATCGCCACGCTGGTGGACTATCTTCGCCGCACCATCGAGGCCATCCCCACCGTGGTTGGGTAGGTGCCTTGATCACCTTCACAGAGGCGCAGCTCATGGCCTGGCTGTCGCCGCTGCTGTGGCCCTTCCTGCGCGTGCTGGCGCTGTTCACGGCGGCGCCGGTGTTTTCGATGCGCGCCATTCCGGTGCGTGTGCGCATAGGCCTGGCCTTTCTCGTGGCCCTGTGCGCCCAGTCAGCACTGCCCGATCAGCCGGTCATAGACCTCAATGGCCGAGAGGCCGCTGGCGCGGTGCTGCAGCAGGTGGGCGTGGGCCTGGCCCTGGGCTTTGCCGTGCGTCTGGTGTTCGCGGCCGTGGAACTGGCCGGTGAGGTCATGGGCCTGCAGATGGGGCTGAACTTCGCCTCGTTCTTCGACCCGGCGAGCAATGCCCAGGTGAGCGCCGTGGCCCGCTTCTTCGGCAACATGGCCCTGTTGCTGTTCGTGGTCATCAACGGCCACCTGATGGTGCTGATGGCCGTGGTCAAGAGCTTTGATGCCTTTCCCGTGAACGGCCATTTCCTGCAGGCCGTGGCGCAGATGCGGCTGCACGAGCTGGGCGCATCGCTGTTTGCCAGCGGCCTGTGGATCGCCCTGCCCATGATCGCGCTGCTGCTGTTCGTCAACCTCACGCTGGGCATCATCTCGCGCGTGGCGCCGCAGATGAACATCTACGCCGTGGGCTTTCCGGTCACACTCACCGTGGGCATGCTGGGCATCACGGCCACGCTGCCCATGCTGGAGCAGCCCATGCTGACGCTGCTGCAGCAGGCAATCGATATGTTTCAAAAATGATAGCTATTGACGGCTGTTGTCGCTTGAATATGGCATAAAGCGCTGCTGATGTCGTTTTATATCAAGCGATTGCAGCTATGGTTTTCATACCAGTCGGTTGCGTATCGCGTACACCGTCAGTTCCGCGTTGTTGGCCAGCCTGAGCTTTTCCAGCACGCGCGCGCGGTACACGCTCACGGTCTTGGGGCTGAGCATGAGTTCCTCGGCAATGTCCGACAGGCGCCGGCCCGAGGCGATCTTGACCAGCGTCTGCAGCTCGCGCTCGGACAGCGCCTCGTGCGGCAGCTCGGGCGTGGGCTGGGCCAGGCTGTCGGCCAGCAGCTGCGCCACCTCGGGCGTGAGGTACTTGCGGCCCTGCATCACGGTGTGCACGGCGGCGATCAGCTGCACCGGGTCGCCGGCCTTGTTGGCGTAGCCATGGGCGCCGGCCTTGAGACAGCGCAGTGCGTACTGGTCTTCCGGGTACATGGAGACGATGAGCACCTTGATCGCGGGATGCGACTCCTTGAGACTGGCCAGCGCCTCTAGGCCACTGCGCCCGGGCAGGTTCAGGTCCAGCAGCAGCACGTCGCAGGCGGCTGTGCGCAGTACCTCGCGCAGCTCGCCGTAGCTGCCGGCTTCGCCGGTCACGCGGATGTCGGGCGACTCGGTCAGCGTGTCGCGTATGCCGCGCCGCAGCACGGCATGGTCGTCGCAAAGCACCACTTGGATCACGGTTCTTCTCCTGCCTCACAGCCGCCCAGGGTGAGCGGCACGGTCATGATGACCGACGTACCCTGGCCCGGCCGGCTGCTGATGTCGAGCCAGCCGCCGGCGCGCAGTGCGCGCTCCTGCAGGCCCCGCAGGCCGAAGGAGCGGGGCTTGTGCCGCATCTCGGGCGCCATGCCGCGGCCGTCGTCGCTGACCTCCAGCGTCAGCACGCCCTCGTGGTCGGACAGGTCGATGTGCACGCGGCTGGCCTGGGCATGCTTGTGCACATTGGTCAGCGCCTCCTGCGCCGTGCGGTAGGCCACGAGCTGCAGGGCGGGCGGCATGTCCATGGCCTCGCGGCTGGCGCTCAGGCGCACGGTGATATGTGTGCGCCGCTCGAAGGACTCGGCCAGCCAGCGCACGGCGGCCACCAGGCCCTGGTCGAGCACGGGGGGGCGCAAGCTCATCATCAGGCGCTGGCTGGCGTCCATGGCGTGCTGCAGCATCTCGGTGGCGCTGGCGGCGTGCTGGCGCTGTCCATCGTCGTGACTGTGGCGTGCAAGCCACGAAAGGTCGAATTTCACGGCGGCCAGGGCGCCGCCGATGTCGTCGTGGATCTCTCGCGCTATTGCCGCGCGTTCCTCCTCGATGGATGTCTGCAGATGCTCGGCCAGGTCGGCCAGGCGCTGTTCGGACGCGGCCAGTTCGGCCACGGCCTGTTCGCGCGCGCGGCGCGCCTCGGCCACCTCGATGGCGCGCTGCAGCACATGCGGCAGGCGCGCCATGTCGTCCTTGAGCAGGTAGTCGGCAAAACCCAGGCGCATGGCATCGACGGCCGCGGCCTCGCCAATGGCGCCAGACAGCAGCACGAAGGGCGGGTGCTCCGGGCGTTGCACCACGACGTGCCAGGCGTCCAGGGCGGTGAAGCCGGGCAGACGGTAGTCGGCCAGGATCAGATCGAAGTTCTCCTGCTGCAGCGCCTGGGTCAATCCTTCCAGCGTGTCGGTCTGGCGCATCTCGTGGGGTAGGCCGGCGCGGCGCAGGGTCAGCCGCGCCAGCGCGTGGTCGGCCGCTGAATCCTCAAGATGCAGTACCCGCACGGGTCTTTTTGAGAACCCAGGAGCTGTAGGAATAGGTATCATAGGATACACATTAGAACAAATTGGGCCCAATGTCTCCCACAGGAGGCCTGGGCCGGCGATGACGGAGAAACGATGCAATCTACGCTCAATATGCCTGATGGGCCTGCGGTGCAGGTGCCCGTCATGGTGGCGGCCGAGTTGCAGGATTGCCTGCTGATGGTCATGCACGACCTCAATCGCCTCGAAGGCCTGCTCGACCATGCCACGGACAATTTGCTGGCGCGCTTTGGCGAGGCCAATGCGTCGCTCACCGACGCGGTGGTCGGCGAACGTGCCGATCTGGCCGCGCTTCGCGGCGCGCTGCGCAGTGCGGTGACCGAGTTGCAGTTTCACGACATGGCGACGCAGCTGCTCGGGCATAGCGGCAAGGTGCTGCAGTCCTGCGCCTTCCGCCTGGCGGCCGAGGTCATGGGCACCGAGGAAGGCGAGGAGCCCGCCCCGTTTGTGGACATGACCCCCGAGCGCCCCAATCCCGTGACGCAAAGCGAGATGGCGGCGGGCTCGGTGGAGCTGTTCTGAGAGCCTGTCCGCAATCGTTTTACCCATTCATTCAAGTCAGAATTCGTTGGAGCTTCCCATGCAGTCCATTCTTGCCGTCGATGATTCCCCGTCCATGCGGAAGATGGTGTCCTTTACCCTGACGGGCGCGGGCTACCACGTGGTGGAGGCGGTGGATGGCCAGGACGCGCTGGAGAAGGCCGAGGCCCAGGACATCCACCTGGTGCTGGCCGACCAGAACATGCCGCGCCTCGATGGCATAGGCCTGACGCGCAAGCTGCGCGCGCACCCGCGCTTCAAGACCACCCCCATCCTGATCCTCACCACCGAGTCCAGCGACCAGATGAAGCAGGCGGGCCGCGCTGCGGGAGCGACGGGCTGGCTGGTCAAGCCCTTCGACCCCACGCGCCTCATCGAGGTCATCCAGAAGGTCATTCGCTGACCGGCTGGCCACCCCACCACCCTATTCACGCAGTACACAGGAAGCCGAACACCATGGCGGACACCTACCAAGAGGGCACAGGCGCAGGCGCGGACTTCGACCTCCGCCAGTTCTATCCGATATTTTTTGAAGAGGCCGGCGAGAACCTGGATCAGATGGAGCAGCTGCTGCTGAGCCTGGATCTGGAGTCTCCGGGTGACGAGGAACTCAACGGC
>JAFECU010000219.1 GCA_018242005.1 Pseudomonadota bacterium
AAGCAGCTATCGAATTGCTGGCAAGCACGGGCATCCCCGAGCCTGCGCGGCGCGCCGCCAGCTTTCCGCACCAGCTCTCGGGCGGGCAGCGCCAGAGGGCCATGATCGCCATGGCCCTGGCCAGCCGCCCCAAACTGCTGCTGGCCGACGAGCCCACCACGGCGCTCGACGTCACGCTGCGCGGGCAGATCCTGGGCCTGCTGTCCGACCTGCAGCGCCAGACCGGAATGGCCGTGCTGCTCATCACGCACGACCTGAACCTGGTGCGCCGCTTTGCCGACCGCGTGGCCGTGATGGAGCAGGGCGCCCTGGTGGAGCAGGGCACGGTCGCCCAGGTGTTCGGCGCGCCCCGGCACGAGTACACGCGCCGCCTGATCGGCAGCACGCCGCGGCGCGACGTGATCGAGGCCCCGGCGGCCGATGGCGCCGAGCCCGCCGCCCAGGCGCGGGCCTTGAGCGTGGCCTATCCCGTGCCCATTGCGGGCTTTCGCGGCTGGTTTGCCAAGGGCGAGTTCGTGGCCGTCAAGGGCGTGGACATGCGCCTGCAGAGCGCGCGCACGCTCGGCGTGGTGGGCGAGTCGGGCTCGGGCAAGTCCACGCTGGCCCAGGCCCTGCTGGGCCTGCTGCCCGCGCGCGGCGAGCTGCAGCTGGCGGGCCATGCCTGGCAGCAGCCCGCGCAGCACAACAGCGCGCACAACCAGGCGCTGCGCCGCCGGGTGCAGGTGGTGTTCCAGGACCCGTTCTCGTCGCTGTCGCCGCGCATGACGGTGGAGGAAATCGTCGGCGAGGGCCTGCACGTGCACGCGCCCCATCTGCCCGAGGCCGAGCGGCGCGCACGCGTGGCCGCCATGCTGGCCGAGGTGGGCCTGGCCGAGGCGCAGTTCCCCGGCCTGCTGTCGCGCTACCCGCACGAGTTCTCGGGCGGCCAGCGCCAGCGCCTGGCGATTGCGCGTGCGCTGATCCTGGAGCCGCAGCTTCTGGTGCTCGACGAGCCCACGAGCGCGCTGGACGTGACCATCCAGCAGCAGGTGCTTGGACTGCTGCAGCGGCTGCAGAAGGAGCGCGCACTGTCCTACCTGCTCATCACCCACGACGTGGCCGTGGTGCGCGCCATGGCGCACGAGGTCATCGTCATGAAGGACGGCGAGGTGGTGGAAAGCGGCAGCGTGCAGCAGGTGCTCGATGCGCCGCGTCACCCCTACACGCAGCGGCTGGTGGAGGCTGCGCGGCCGTTGTAGGGGGCCACCCTTTTGCCCGTCAGCGCAGCACCAGCACCGGCACCGTGCACAGGCGCAGCAGCACCGTGGTGGTGCTGCCCACGATGAGCTGCCGTATGCGCGAGTGGCCGTAGGCGCCCAGCACCAGCAGCGTGTTGCCGCGCGCCTGCAGCAGGGCGGGCAGCGCCTCCTCGGGCTCGCCGGGAACGATCTGGGTGCTGACCTCGAAGCCAGCCTGCCGCAGCTGCTGCTGCGCGCTTTGCAGCTGCACCTGCATCTCCTGCGTGGGCTGGCCGGCCATGGCCAGCAGGCCGGCCATGCCACGCAGCAGTGGGCTGCGCGCCACGGCCTGCACGGCGCGCTGGGCCGTGGCGCTGCCATCAAAGGCCACGACGAAGCTGCTCGGGGCACTGAATTCCGGCCGGGTCATGACCAGCACCGGCTGGCGCACCTGGCGCACCACGCTCTCCACGCGATGGTCCAGCCGAATCTTGCGCGGGCTGGTGGCCGGGCGGTTGCTGCCCAGCACAAACAGACGCGCGCTGGGCTCTTGCTCCAGCAGCACATCGGTCAGATCGCCATGGCGCAGCAGCACCTGCAGCGTGCCAACCGCATCCTCGGGCACGCGCGCACGCGCCTGGTCCAGCATGCGGCGGGCGGCCTCGCGCGCCAGACCGGTGCGCTCCGCATCGAGCGCGTTCAGGCGCTCAAGCAGCAGGTCCTGCGCGCCCATGCCTATCACCCCGCTGTAGTCGCCTACGGGCGGCAGCGGCTCCGGCTGCTGCAGCGCGTGCAGCAACGCCATGGGCGCGCCCAGCCGCCGGGCGGCCCAGGTGGCGCCATCCACCACGGCATGGGTGGTGGCCAGGCCATCAACGCAGGCGTATACGGTGTTCTGGGTGGTCATGGTCCTCCTTGGCAGTCTGCACACTGCGCAGTGTGGCACCGGGTCTGCGCCGTTGCCAACCGAAAGCCGTTCTGCGCATGCAGCTAATGTCGAAAACGGTGAAAAATCCTGGCTGTAAAGCGTGGCCAGCTATGGTTTTTGCTGCTCAACCGCTGGGCGGCCGCTCGCGCAGGACATGCGCATGCAGCGCCTCTGCCGCCACCGACAAGCCACGGTCGCGCCGGCGCACCAGGTAGATCTGGCGCGTAAGGCCGGGCAGCGCCAGCGGTCGCGTCACGAGGTCCGGGTACTGGAAGTGAAACAGCGTGAACGTGGGCACCACGCTGATGCCCAGCCCCGCACGCACCATGCCGGTGACGGTGGCCAGCTGCTCCACCTCCATCAGCGTGCGCATCGCCTGGGGGTGGAAGGCCGCCTCCAGGTACTGGCGCACGCTGCTGTGCCGTGCCAGGTGGATGAAGGGCCACTGCGCCAGGGCGGCCAGTTGCTCCGCGCCGCCGGGCAGGGGCCGGGCGGCCAAGGGGTGGTCGGCGCGGCACACGAGGTGAAAACCGTCCTGGCAGAAGGGCTCGGCCTGCAGCTCGGGCGTGTCGGCGCGTATGGCGGCCAGCGCGAAGTCGGCGCGGCCGGTGGCCACGAGGTCGATGCAGGGCTCGGACAGCACGTCGGCAATGTCCAGTTCCACAGCCGGGTGCCAAGCATGAAAGTCGGCCAGCACGCCCGGCAGCCACCCCGCGGCCAGCGAGGGCAGCAGCGCTATGGCCACGCGCCCGCGCCGCAGCTGGGCGGCGTCGCGCATGGCGCCCAGCGCGGCATCGACCTCGGCGCGGATGCGCAGGGCCGATGCATGGAAGTTCTCGCCCTCGGCCGTCAGGCCCACATGGCGCGTGCTGCGGTCGAACAGGCGCAGGCCCAGGCCGTCCTCCAGCGCGCGGATCAGCGCGCTGAACGCCGGCTGCGACAGGTGGCATTGCGCCGCCGCGCGCGTGAAGCTGCGCTGCGCCGCCAGGGCGAGAAAGGCGTCGATCTGGCGCGAGGAGATATTCATTTGAATATTCGATGAATTGATCTTGACAATCTATTTCACAGAATAACCCGGCGGGACTACAGTGCATCGCAAGAGACAAACCAAGGATCAGCGATGGCCCAACTTTCCCCCTTGCTCATAGGCTGCGCGGCCGGCTTCTCCGGCGACCGCGTCGATGCCGCGGCGCCCGTGGTGCAGGCCCTCGTGGACAGCGGCCGCCCGGCGGTGCTGATCTTCGAGACCCTGGCCGAGCGCACGCTGGCGCTGGCCCAGCTGGCGCGCCGCAGCAACCCCGAAGCGGGCTACGAGCCGCTGCTCGATGACCTGCTGCGCCCGGTGCTGGCGCAATGCCTGGCGCACGGCGTGCGCATCGTGAGCAACTTCGGCGCGGCCAACCCCCAGGGCGCGGCCCGCTACATCCAGCGCCTGGCCGAGGAGCTGGGCGCGCGCCGCCCGCGCGTCGCCGTGGTGCATGGTGACGATCTGAGCGGCCCGCAGCACCGCACCCTGCTGGCCCAGGCCCTGGGGCAGGACATGCCCACCCAGCCGATTGCCAGCGCCAACGCCTACATAGGCGCCGAGCCCATCGCCGAGGCGCTGCGCGCGGGCGCCGACATCGTGGTCTGCGGCCGTGTGGCCGACCCGTCGCTGGTGCTGGGGCCGGCGCTGGCGCATTTCGGCTGGGCCATGGACGACTGGGACCGCCTCGCGCGCGCGACCATGGCGGGCCACCTGCTCGAATGCGGCTCGCAGGTCACGGGCGGCTACTTTGCCGACCCCGGCTACAAGGACGTGCCCGGCCTGGCCCGCCTGGGCTACCCCATCGCCGAGATCGATGCGGACGGTCATTGCACCATCACCAAGCCCGCGGGCACGGGCGGGTGCGTGGACGAGCGCACCGTGAAGGAGCAGCTGCTGTACGAGCTGCACGACCCCGCGGCCTATCTCACGCCCGATGTGGTGGCCGACATCACGCAGGCACGTGTCGCCCAGGCCGGTGCCGACCGCGTGCGCCTCGCCGGGGTGCGCGGCCACGCGCGGCCGGACACGCTCAAGGTCAACGTGTGCTTCGAATCGGGCTGGTTTGCCGAGGGCGAAATATCGTATGCCGGCGCGCGCGCCGAGGCGCGTGCCCGCCTGGCCGGCGAGGTGTTGCGCGAGCGCCTGGCGGGCGTGGCGCCGCTGCGCATCGACCTGATCGGCGTGGCCAGCGTGTTTGCCGACGATGCCGGCCGCTGGCGCGAGGCGCTTGCCCCGGGCGATGCGCGCGACGTGCGCCTGCGCGTGGCCCTGCAGCACCAGGACCACGCCAGCGCCCAGCGCCTGGTGCGCGAGGTGACGGCTCTGTACTGCGCCGGCCCGGCCGGCGGCGGCGGCGTGCGCACCGCCATGCGGCCGCGCCTGGGCACCGTCTCCTGCCTGGTGCCGCGCGAGGCGGTGCGCACCGGCTTCACGCTGCTGGACTGAAGGACATCCACCATGACCGACACCGTATTGACCGTACCCCTGTACCGCCTGGCCCACGGCCGCACGGGCGACAAGGGCAATCGCTCCAACATCAGCGTGATCGCCTGGCACCCGGCGCTATGGGACCAGATCGTGGCCCAGGTCACCGAAGAGGCCGTGGCGCGGCAGTTCGCGCTGCGCCGCCCCAGCCGCGTCACGCGCCATGTGCTGCCCGAGCTGCAGGCCATGAATTTCGTGCTCGACGGCGTGCTCGACGGCGGCGTGAACGACGCGCTCAACCTCGACAGCCACGGCAAGGCGCTGTCCTTCCTGCTGCTGGACCTGCCCGTGCAGGTTCCGGCGGCGCTGGCGCAGCACCTGGCCGGCCCGCGGTGACGCGCGGCACCCCGTTATCCACACTCAACATCACCCACCCAGGAGACAACATGACCCCATACACCCATCGCCGCCACGCCCTGGCCACGGTCGCCGCCGCGCTCGCGCTCGCCCTGGCCGGCACCGCCAGCGCGCAGGCGCCGGCCTATCCGGCCAAGGCCATCACCTTCATCGTGCCGTTTGCGGCAGGTAGCGCCACCGACCAACTCGCGCGCGCCCTGGGCCAGTCCGTCACCACTGACACCAAGCAGCCCGTGGTGGTGGACAACAAGGCCGGCGCCAGCGGCATGATCGCGGCCCAGGCCGTTGCCAGGGCCGCGGCCGACGGCTACACCGTGCTCATCACCACCAACACCACGCATGCGGCCAACGTCCATCTGTACAAGAAGCTGTCCTACGACCCGGTGAAGGACTTCGCCCCCGTCACCGGCCTGGGCAAGGGCGGCCAGGTGCTTGTCGTGAACGCGAGCTCGCCCTACAAGAACGTGTCCGACCTGCTGGCCGCGGCGAAGAAGGATCCGGGCAAGCTCAGCTTCGGCAGCGGCAGCTCGTCGAGCCGCATGGCCGGCGAGATGCTCAAGCAGCTCGCGCATGTGGACATCCTGCATGTGCCCTACAAGAGCAATCCGCTGGCCATCACCGACCTGCTGGGCGGGCAGATCACCATGATGATCACAGACACCTCCACCGGCGTGCCGCAGATCAAGTCCGGCAAGCTGCGCGCGCTGGGTTACTCCACGCAAAAGCGCAGTGCCCAGTTGCCCGACGTGCCCACCATCGCCGAGGCCGGCGTGAAGGGCTATGACATGGGTTACTGGTTTGCCGCCTATGTGCCCGCCGGCACGCCCGCGCCCGTGGTGGCGCGGTTGAACGAACTGTTGACCCGCGCGACCAAGAGCGCCGCCGCCAAGTCGTTCTTCGCCACGTCGGGCTCCGAGGCCTGGACCACCACGCCCGAGGAACTCGCCAAGTTCCAGGCGTCCGAAACCCAGAAATGGGGCAAGGTCATCAAGGCGGCGGGGATCGAGCCCGAGTGAGGGCTTGGGCGCCTTTGGCCACTTTTGCGCTAAAACGCCCTGTGGGTAAGTGCAAGCAGCTCCTGTTTTAGGAGTCTTGCGCGTCCCCCGAGGGCGCAAACAGGTCCCAGGTGGCCGTGAACAGCGCTGCGATGGCCGGGCCGATGACGAAGCCCGTCAGGCCGAACAACGCCATGCCGCCGAGGGTGGAGATCAGGACCACATAGTCGGGCAGCTTGGTGTCCTTGCCTACCAGCAGCGGGCGCAGCAGGTTATCCACCAGGCCGATGACGCCAATGCCGTAGGCGGTCAGGATTGCGGCCTGGCCGGTGGCGCCTGTGGCCATGAAGTAAATCGCCACGGGCCCCCAGATCAGGCTGGCGCCCACGGCGGGAAGCAGCGACAAAAAGGCCATGAGCACCCCCCACATCACCGGCCCCTGTATACCCAGAATCCAGAAGATGAGCCCGCCCAGCGCGCCCTGAGACGCCGCCACCACGATGTTGCCCTTGACCGTGGCGCGTATCACGGTGGTGAACTTGCGCGCCAGCTGCTCCTTGTGCTGGGTGTCCAGCGGAATGGCCTGGCGGATGCGTGCCGCGAGCTGTCGCCCATCGCGCAGCAGGAAGAACAGCAGGTACAGCATGACGCCGAAGCTCACGATGAACTGCAGCGTGTTCTGGCCCACGTTCAGCGCCTTGGTCGCCAGGAACTGGCTGGCCTGGGCACCGGCGGCCGTCAGACGGTCCTGCAGCTCGGCCATGGAGGTGAGGTGGAAGCGATCGAGCAGATCCAGCAGCCAGGCGGGCAGGGCGGCCAGGACCTGCTGCAGGTAGGCACCGTAATTGAGCTGCCCCGAGCGCACGCGATCGTAGGCGACGCTGGCCTCCTGAACCAGCGAGATGCCAATGAATGCCATGGGCAGGATCACGATCACCAGGCAGATGCACAGCGTGATGAGCGCGGCCAGATTGCGCCGCCGGGGCATGCGCAGCAGCAGCCTGCGCTGCAGCGGCGCAAAGAGTATGGCCAGCACCACGCCCCAGAAAATGGCGCCATTGAGTGGCCACAGAATGGCGCCGAAGGCCAGGGTGACGGCTGCGAGCAGCAGCAGCAGGGTGCGGTTCTGGAGCAGGGGCGGGTGCATGGGCAGGTGGGTGTGGACAGGTGCCAAATGTAAGCCAAGCCGCTTGCTGCGGCCCGGCTTGGCTCGATTTGGTACGTTGCCCCATGTTCGGTGGCACAATACCGCCCGCACCCGGCCCCTTCCCAGCCACAGTCGCATCCGCCAATCGGTACAGCCGTGTCGCGGAAGGTTTTCCAACCAGCTTACGCCTCCCGCAGGGAGGCAGAGGTCAGCGAAGCATGAGCGAGACATCGTCCGTTTACCAAGCCTATTCGGGCAACACCTACCTCTTCGGCGGCAATGCGCCCTATGTCGAAGAGATGTATGAAAACTATCTTGCCAATCCCGGCAGCGTGCCGGACTCGTGGCGCCAATATTTCGATGCGCTGCAAAACGTGCCGGCGGTCGATGGCAGCAACGCCAAGGATGTGCCCCATCTCCCGGTCATCAATGCCTTTGCCGAGCGCGCCAAGGCAGGCGGCACGCGCGTCGTCGTCGCCAGTACCGACGCCGAAATGGGCCGCAAGCGCACGGCCGTGCAGCAGCTCATCGCCGCCTACCGCAACGTCGGCGCACGCTGGGCAGACCTCGATCCCTTGAAGCGTGCCGAGCGGCCGGCCATTCCCGAGCTCGAGCCGTCGTTCTACGGCTTTGCCGATGCCGACCAGGAAACGGTGTTCGACACCAGCAACACCTTCTTCGGCAAAGACAAGATGCCGCTGCGCGAGTTGCTCAACGCGCTGCGCGAAACCTATTGCGGCACCGTGGGCGCCGAATACATGTACGCCACCGACCAGACGCAAAAGCGCTGGTGGCAGCAAAAGCTCGAATCGATTCGCAGCAAGCCCGCCTTTGACGCCGACAAGAAAAAGCGCATCCTCGACCGCCTGACGGCCGCCGAGGGGCTCGAGCGCTACCTGCACACCAAGTTCGTCGGCCAGAAGCGCTTCTCGCTGGAGGGTGGCGAGTCCTTTATTGCCGCCATGGACGAGCTCATCCAGGACGCAGGCTCCAGGGGCGTGCAGGAGATCGTCATCGGCATGGCCCACCGCGGCCGCCTGAACGTGCTGGTCAACACCTTGGGCAAGATGCCCAAGGATCTGTTCGCCGAGTTCGAGCACACGGCCCCCGAAGACCTGCCCGCCGGCGACGTGAAGTACCACCAGGGTTTCAGCTCCGACGTGACCACGATCGGCGGCCCGGTGCACCTGTCGCTGGCGTTCAATCCCTCGCACCTCGAGATCGTCAACCCCGTCGTGGAGGGCTCGGTGCGCTCGCGCATGGACCGCCGCGCCGACCCGCATGGCAAGCAGGTGCTGCCGGTGCTGGTGCATGGCGATGCCGCCTTTGCCGGCCAGGGCGTGAACCAGGAAACCCTGGCCCTGTCCGAGACCCGTGGCTACACCACGGGCGGCACGGTGCACATCATCATCAACAACCAGATCGGTTTCACCACCTCCGATCCGCGCGACCTGCGCTCGACGCTGTACTGCACCGACATCGTGAAGATGATCGAGTCGCCGGTGCTGCACGTCAACGGCGATGATCCAGAATCCGTCTGCATGGCCATGCGGCTGGCGCTGGAGTACCGCATGGAATTCTCCAGGGACGTGGTGGTGGACATCATCTGCTTCCGCAAGCTGGGTCACAACGAGCAGGACACCCCCATGCTCACCCAGCCGCTGATGTACAAGAAGATTGCCCAACACCCCGGCACGCGCAAGCTCTATGCCGACAAGCTGGCCACCCAGGGCCTGGGCGCGACGCTCGGCGACGACATGGTCAAGGCCTACCGCGCCGCGATGGAAGAGGGCAAGCACACCATCGACCCCGTGCTGACCAACTTCAAGAGCAAGTACGCGGTGGACTGGAGCCCCTTCCTGGACCAGAAGTGGACCGACGCCGCCGACACGGCGATTCCGCTCTCGGAATGGAAGCGTCTGGCCGAGCGCATCACCACCATCCCCGAGAGCGTCACACCGCACATGCTGGTCAAGAAGGTGCTGGACGACCGCGCCGCCATGGGTCGTGGCGAGCATAACGTGGACTGGGGCATGGGCGAGCACATGGCGTTCGCCTCGCTTGTGGCCTCGGGCTATCCGATCCGCCTGTCCGGCGAGGACAGCGGCCGCGGCACCTTCACGCACCGCCATGCCGTGATCCACGACCAGAAGCGCGAGAAGTGGGACGAGGGCACCTATGTGCCGCTGGAGAACGTGGCCGAGAACCAGGCGCCGTTCGTCGTCATCGACTCCATCCTCTCCGAAGAGGCGGTGCTGGCCTTTGAATATGGCTATGCCTCCAACGACCCCAACACCCTGGTGATCTGGGAGGCGCAGTTCGGCGACTTCGCCAACGGCGCGCAGGTGGTGATCGACCAGTTCATCGCCTCGGGCGAGGTGAAGTGGGGCCGCGTCAACGGCATCACGCTGATGCTGCCGCACGGCTATGAGGGCCAGGGCCCCGAGCACAGCTCGGCGCGCCTGGAGCGCTTCATGCAGCTGGCGGCCGACACCAACATGCAGATCGTGCAGCCGACCACGGCCAGCCAGATCTTCCACGTGCTGCGCCGCCAGATGGTGCGCAACCTGAGGAAGCCCCTGGTGATCATGACGCCCAAGAGCCTGCTGCGTAACAAGGACGCGACCTCGCCACTGTCCGAGTTCACCAAGGGCGGCTTCCAACCCGTGCTGGGCGAGCAGGACCAGGCCATTGCAAAGAACGCCGCCAAGGTCAAGCGCATCATCGCCTGCTCGGGCAAGGTGTATTACGACCTGGTGAAGAAGCGTGCAGAAGCCGAGCGCAGCGACGTTGCCATCATTCGCGTCGAGCAGCTCTATCCGTTCCCGCACAAGGCCTTTGCCGCCGAGGTCAAGAAGTACTCCGGCGCTAGCGACATCGTGTGGTGCCAGGACGAGCCGCAGAACCAGGGCGCATGGTTCTTCATCCAGCACAACATCCACGAGAACATGCTCGAAGGCCAGAAGCTCGGCTACGCCGGCCGTGCCGCGTCGGCATCGCCCGCCGTCGGCTACGCCCACCTGCACCAGGATCAGCAAAAGGCCCTGGTCGATGCGGCCTTCGGCAAGCTCAAGGGCTTCGTTCTGACCAAATAAGTTGAGCAATCGGCGTTGTGCGCCGGGCGTGTTTTCACGCGACGCACCACGCCCAACGCCCAACACATAACGCTCAACGCATAACGCACAACGGAATACACATCATGGCAATCGTAGAAGTCAAGGTTCCCCAGCTGTCCGAATCCGTGGCCGAGGCCACGCTGCTGCAGTGGAAGAAGAAGCCCGGCGAGGCTGTCGCCGCGGATGAAATCCTGATCGAGATCGAGACCGACAAGGTCGTGCTCGAAGTTCCGGCGCCCGCCGCTGGCGTGCTGGCTGAAATCGTGCAAGTCGACGGCGCCACCGTCACCGCCGAGCAGCTCATCGCCAAGATCGACACCGAGGCCGTGGCCGGCTCAGCAGCTGCCGCGCCCGCGCCGGCTGCCGCCGCGCCCGCCGCTGTGGCTGCGGCCTCTGCTGCTGCCCCTGCCGCTGCCGGTGGCAACAAGGCCGGCGTGGCCATGCCCGCTGCCGCCAAGATCCTGGCCGAGAACAACCTGTCTGCCAGCGCCGTTGCCGGCACGGGCAAGGACGGCCGCGTGACCAAGGGCGACGCCCTGGCCGCCGTGGCCGGCGGCGTGAAGTCCACCGCCGCTGTCATCCCCACGGGCGTGCCCACCAAGGCTCTGCCGCAGGTGGCTGCGCCCGCGGGCCTGGACCTGGGCGACCGCCCCGAGCAGCGCGTACCCATGAGCCGCCTGCGCGCCCGCGTGGCCGAGCGCCTCTTGCAGTCGCAGTCCACCAACGCCATCCTGACCACGTTCAACGAAGTGAACATGGCCCCGGTGATGGAGATGCGCAAGAAGTTCCAGGACGCGTTCACCAAGGAACACGGCGTGAAGATCGGCTTCATGTCCTTCTTCGTGAAAGCGGCCGTGCATGCCCTCAAGAAGTTCCCGGTGCTCAACGCCTCGGTCGATGGCAACGACATCGTCTACCACGGCTACTTCGACATCGGTATCGCCGTGGGCAGCCCGCGCGGCCTGGTGGTGCCGATTTTGCGCAACGCCGACCAGATGAGCTTTGCCGACATCGAGAAGAAGATCGCCGAATTCGGCAAGAAGGCTGCAGAAGGCAAGCTGGGCATTGAGGAAATGACCGGCGGCACGTTCTCGATTTCCAACGGCGGCACCTTCGGCTCGATGATGTCTACCCCCATCATCAACCCGCCGCAGTCGGCCATCCTGGGCGTGCACGCCACCAAGGACCGCGCCGTGGTCGAGAACGGCCAGATCGTGGTGCGCCCGATGAACTACCTGGCCATGAGCTACGACCACCGCATCATCGACGGCCGCGAAGCCGTGCTGGGCCTGGTGGCCATGAAGGACGCGCTGGAAGACCCGTCGCGCCTGCTGTTCGACCTCTGATCGCGCGCTGCCATGTCGATCGCCGACGAACTCAGCAAACTCGATGAGCTGCGCCAGCGCGGCACCTTGAGCGACGCCGAGTTCGCGCGCGCCAAGGAGCGGCTGCTGGGCCCGGAGGCGCCACCGCCGCCGGTGCCGCCGCCCGCGCTGGATGCCGTCAAC
>JAFECU010000021.1 GCA_018242005.1 Pseudomonadota bacterium
AGAGGGCAGGGGTGAGGGTGGCCGCGATGGGCGCTGCGCCTGTATCACCCCCTCACCCCTGCCCTCTCCCCCAAGGGGGCGAGGGAGTGATAATCAGCGCCAGACAAGCGTTGTGTGCTATCAAAAAAGCATCCGCTAAAACGGCGCCACCGAATTGAACGCCCGCGACAGCCAGCCCATGGCCTGGACCTCGCTCTGCGCGCCGCGCCCGCGCGACTGCAGGCGGGCGTTGGCCACCTGGGTGGAGGCGACCACGCTGCCCGGCTGCAGCGAGCGCGGGTCCACGGTGCCCGAGAAGCGCAGCACGTCCACGTTCTCGTTCACGCCGATCTGCTTCTCGCCCGCCACCACCAGGTGGCCGTTGGGCAGCACCTCGACGACGGTGGCCGTGATGATGCCGGTGAAGGTGTTGTTGCTCTCCGTGCCGCCCTTGCCCGAGAAAGCGTTCTCGCTCTTGGCGCCCAGGTCCAGCTTGCCCAGCGCGCTGACCCCGGTGAAGGGAAAGGCGGAGATGCCGGCCGAGGTCTTGGCGCTGCGGTCGATGGTGGAGGTGGAGTTCTGCTTGGCCGTCACCTTCTCCACGATCTGGATGGTGACGATGTCGCCCACCAGGCGCGCGCGTCGGTCCTCGAACGCGGGACGGTAGCTCGCCGCATGGAACAGGCTGCCCGTGGCCGGCCCCGTGCGGCGCGGCGTGGCGGCCACGGGGGGCGGCGCGGTGGGCAGCAGGTCCACGGGCGGGGGCGGGTTCAGGCTCGCGCAGCCCGTGGCCAGCAGGGCCAGGACGGCGACGGCGGTGGTTGCAGAAAGGCGCAGGCAGCTTCTCATGGTGCGCGTCCTCACAGCTGTGCCAGTTTGGCCAGCATCTGGTCGCTGGTCTGTATGGCCTTGGAATTCATCTCGTAGGCGCGCTGGGTCTGGATCATGGTGACCAGCTCTTCGACCACGTTGACGTTGGATGTTTCGAGAAACCCCTGCCGCACCACGCCCAGGCCGTTTGTGCCGGGCTGGCCCTGCTGCGGCGTGCCCGAGGCGGCCGACTCCTTGTACATGTTCTGCCCCACGGGCTGCAGGCCCGCTGCGTTGATGAAGCTGGACATGGCGAGCTGCCCCAGCTGCTGGGGCTGCGTATTGCCCGCCACGACGGCGCTGACCACGCCGGTCTCGCTGATGCTGATGCTGGTGGCGCCCTGCGGCACGGTGATGCCGTTGGCCACGGGCAGGCCGCCGGAGGTGACCAGGCGCCCTTGCGAGTCGAGCTGGAACGAGCCGTCGCGCGTGTAGCCCAGCGTGCCGTCGGGCAGTTGCACCTCGAAGAAGCCATTGCCGTTGATGGCCACATCCAGGCTGTTGCTCGACTGCTGCAGGCTTCCCTGCGTGAAGTTGCGGCTGGTCGCCACGGTGCGCACGCCCAGGCCCAGGTGCAGGCCCGTGGGCAGCTGGTTTTCCTCGGTGGTCTGGCTGCCGACCTGGCGCAGGTTCTGGTAGATCAGGTCCTCGAACACCGCGTTGTTGCGCTTGAAGCCGGTGGTGGAGACGTTGGCCAGGTTGTGCGAGATCACGTCCAGCTGGGTCTGC
>JAFECU010000220.1 GCA_018242005.1 Pseudomonadota bacterium
GCTGGCTCACGTCGCACAGCTGGCCATGGATCTCCTGCAGGCCGGTCTTCTCGCGCAGAGCGGCCACGGCCTCATTGAGGCGGCGCTCGTGTACGTCGGAAATCACCAGGCTGCGGCAACCTTCCTCGGCCGCGCGCTGGGCGGCGGAAAAACCAATGCCGGCGCCCGCGGCGGCGGTGATCAAGACGGACTTGCCGCGCAGCAGGCCGTGCGCGGGGACGTATTCGGGAGAGGGCTTCATGGGCGGGGTTCCGGTGTTGGTACTGCACGCATCTTCGAGTGCGACACGCGGGCGCGCATCGTCCGCAAGGACGATGGGCGCCTTTGCTTCAGCGCGGCATGCCCAGCGCGCGCTCGGCCATCAGATTGAGTTGTATCTCGTTGCTGCCGGCGTAGATCGTGTCCGCACGGCTCGATAGCCACAGCTGGCGCAGGCCGTCGTGCAGGGCGTCGCCATCCTGAAGGTCGGCAGCCGGGCCGAGCACGTCCATGGCCAGCTCACCCAGATTGCGGCGCCAGTTCGACCAGGCGTATTTGGATACGCTGGCCGCGCGCGGGTCGGCCTGCTCGCCGCTGGTGCGCAGCGCGTGGCTGCGCAGCGTGTCCAGGCCCAGGGCGGCCTGGGCGATGCGCTGGCGCAGCACGGGGTCGCGCGCGGCGCCGTTGGCCTGGGCCACGCGGATCACGTCCTGCAGCTCGGCGCGGAAATGCGCCTGCTGGCCCAGCGTGGAGGCGCCGCGCTCGCAGCCCAACAGGTACATGGCCACCTTCCAGCCGTCGCCGGGCGCGCCCAGGTGCAGACTGGCCTCGGTGCGCGCGCCGTCGAAGAACACCTCGTTGAACTCGCTGCCGCCGGTGATCTGGCGGATGGGGCGTACCTCCACGCCCGGCTGATCGAGCGGCACGAGCAGGAACACCAGGCCCTTGTGGCGCGGCTGCTCGGGCCTTCTGTCCTCGCAGCGCGCGAGCACGAAGATCCAGTTCGACTCATGCGCCCAGGAGGTCCAGACCTTTTGCCCGTCGATGACCCATTCGGCACGCTCGACATCGAGCCGCGCGCGCGTGCGCACGCCGGCCAGGTCAGAGCCCGCGCCGGGCTCGGAGTAGCCCTGGGCCCAGTAGTCGGTGCCCGCGAGCACGCCGGGCAGAAAGCGCGCCTTCTGCTCGGGCGTGCCCCAGGCCATGAGCGTGGGGGCGAGCAGCGTCTCACCGATATGGCCTATGCGCCCGGGGCCGCCGCAGCGCACATATTCCTCGTGGAAGATGATTTGCTGCGCCAGCGGCAGGTTGCGCCCGCCATGTTCGGTGGGCCAGCCCAGGCCGGTCCAGCCGCCGCGCGAGAGCTCCTGCTCCCAGCGCTTGGCGAGCTGCGCGTCGTAGTCGGGCGAGCTCAGGCCGGCGGCGCCGCGCAGCGGGGCGAACTCGCCGCACAGGTGCTGCTCCATCCAGGCGCGCACCTCGGCGCGGAAGGCCTGGTCCTGGGCGGTTTCGTGCAGGTTCATGGGGTCACCTTCTGGTGGGGGGGATGGGTTCTATTGTTTTGCCTCAACTAGCGATGCCTATTGAGTGCACGCGGTACTTGCAAAACTCACAGTCATCCCCGCGAAAGCGGGGATCCACAGCGGTGACGAATCAACTGCTTGTGTGGCACCTGGATCGCCGCTTTCGCGGGGATGACAGGGGCAATAGGTATCGCTACTTGAGTCATTGTTTTGATAGCTGCTCGCGCTTGTCTGTCGTGCGGTTCATGCCAGTTTGGCTCAATCAACGCTCTGCTCCTGGTTTCCGTCATTCCCGCGAAGGCGCGAATCCAAGAGTCTCATGCTGCGCTCGGCACTGGACTCCGGCGTTCGCCGCAATGACGTGGAATCTGTGGAGCGTGCGCTGCCTGAGACACGCAGAAAATCAGTCAAAAGTGGCCAAAGCGCTTTGTGGGAAAGCGCAAGGAGCTATGAAGTTAGGAGTCGTTCATGGCCTCGACATCAAGCAACTGCCGCGCCACCTGCTCGCGCCACCAGTGCGGCGCGGCCAGGCGCTGGCTGCTGGCCTGGGCGCGGCGGAAGAACAGGTGCGGGTCGTACTCCCAGGTAAAGCCCACGCCGCCATGCAGCTGTATGGATTCGCGCGTGCAGTACAGGGCGGCGTCGGTGGCCTCGGTGATGGCCTGAGCGGCGGCGCGCAAGAGTGCCTCGGGCGCAGGCTGCGTGTCGGCCAGGCAGGCCGCGCCGTAGACGGCCGAGCGCGCGGTCTCCACGGCCACCAGCATCAGGCCCGCGCGGTGCTTGACGGACTGAAAGCTGGCCACGGGTTTCTCGAACTGCTGGCGCTCGAGTGTGTAGGCCAGCGACAGATCAAGCGCCTGCTGGGCCACGCCGACCTGCTCTGCGGCCAGCGCAATCGCCGCCACGCAGCGCGTGTGCGCCAGCACGGCCTGCAGCGCCGCGCCATGGGCAATTCGCTGATCGGCGTGCAGCACCAGCCCTTCGGCCGTGACCAGGCCGTGCAGGCGCGTGGCGTCCACGGCCTGCTGGGCGGTGATGTGAAGGCCCGGCGCGTCGGCCGGCACCAGGAACAGGGCCCAGTCGCCATCGTCCTGCAGCGCGGGCAGCAGCAGTTGCTGCGCCACGGGGGCCGAGCCCACCTGGGGCCAGCGGCCCTCGAGCCGCCAGCCGTCGCTGTGTTGCGCGGCGCGCGCGGCGGGCGGCGCGTCCACGGCCGGCAGCGCCAGGGCAAGGCGCTGTTCGCCGCTGGCCACGGCCCGCAGCGCGCCGGTGGCCTGGGGCTGGTCGGCCAGCGCCGTCAGCGCCGTGGCGGCCAGGGGCACGCCGTCGAAGTAGGGCACGCAGGCCAGGCGCCGGCCCTGTTGCTCCATGAGCAGTGCGAGCTCCACCACGCCCAGGCCCAGGCCGCCATGGGCCTCGGGCGTGTGTATGCCGCACCAGCCGAGCTCGGCCATGCCACGCCACAGGGCTGAGTCCCAGCCGCCGGGCTGGGCGCTGACCTTGCGCACCTGTTCGCTGGCACTGTGCGCGGCGAGAAATTCGGCGGCGCTGTCGACGATCAGGCGTTGTTCTTCGCCGAGGTTCAAATCCATGAAGGGGCTCCGGGTAGTCTTTCCCTCTCCCGCGTGCGGGAGAGGGCAGGGTGAGGGTGCTGGTGTGGCCGGCCGGGCGCCGGTGCACCCCCTCACCCCAGCCCTCTCCCCCACGGGGGAGAGGGAGTGGGCATGGCGCCCGGCTCAGGTACCGTAAACCTTCTGCGGTGCCGGTCCCTGGGCGATGAGCTCGTCGACCACGGCCGTGAGCTCGGCGGGCTCCCAGCGCGCGCCCTTGTCGCGGATGGTGCCGGTGTGCCAGCCGTCGGCCACCGAGATCTCACCCCCCTTGGCCTCGAAGCAGCGCCCCGTCACATGGGCCGACAGCGGGCTGCCCAGCCAGACGACGATGGAGGCCACGTTCATCGGGTCCCAGACGTCAAAGCCGCTCTCGGGCTTTTTCACCAGGTCGGGCATCGCCCCCTCGGTCATGGAGGTGCGCGCCGCTGGCGCCAGGCTGTTGACGGTGATGCCGTAGCGCGCCAGCTCGGCCGCCTGCACCAGCGTCAGCCCGGCAATGCCGGCCTTGGCGGCGGCGTAGTTGCTCTGGCCGATCGAGCCCTGCAGACCTGCGCCCGAGCTGGTGTTGATGATGCGCGCGTCCACGGTCTTGCCGGCCTTCTTCTGGTCGCGCCAGTAGCGGCCAAAGGTGTTGCCCATGCAGTAGTGGCCGCGCAGGTGCACGCGCATGACCATGTCCCAGTCTTCTTCCGAGAGGCTCAGGAACATGCGATCGCGCAGCACGCCGGCGTTGTTGACCAGCACATGCACATCGCCAAAGGCGGCCAGGGCCGCGTCGAGGATGGCCTGCGCGCCCGCCAGCGTCGTGATGTCGCCGCTGTTGGCAATTGAACGGCCGCCGGCGGCCTTGACCTCGTCGGCCACGGCCTGGGCGGCGTCGAGGCGGATGTCGTTGACGACCACGTTCGCGCCCTCTTGCGCAAACGCCAGCGCGTAGGCGCGGCCCAGGCCGCCGCCGGCGCCGGTGATGACCACGGTGCGTTGGGTACAGATTGCCATGTTGATTCCTTGGTTTCCTGCGATGAAGAGGGATGAAAGGGAGGGAGGAAGGAAGAAAGAGCCTCAGCGCAACGCGGCCAAATCCGGCATGCGCTGCGCCCAGGGCATGGCCTGTTCGAGTTGCGCGGCCAGGCCGAGCAGGCGGTCCTCACCGCCATAGGGGGCGACGAACTGCGCCCCCACGGGCAGGTTGTCGGCCGTCCAGTGCGCCGGCACGGACATGGCCGGGTGGCCGCTGATGTTGAACAGCGAGGTGAAGGCCGAGGAGTTCATGGCCCCGCGCGCATAGCTCTCAAAGGGCTGGTCCAGCGTGAGCACGCCGAGTTTCTGCGCCGGCACGGCGGTGGTGGGCGAGAGGATCAGGTCATGGCCGCCGAAGAACTCGTCGATCAGTTGCCCCGCCTTGTCAAACCCCAGGCGTGCGGCGTAGAGCTGCTGGGCCGTGGCCTTTTTCGCCTGTTGCAGCGTGGCCCAGTCCAGCGGCTCCATCTCGTCCTCGCGAACGGCGCGGCCGAGCAGCTTCTCGCGCCGCTCTATGGTGTAGAGCATGGCGGCGCCCATGGCCGTACCCATGCCGGCGTAGATCTCCTGCACCGGCAGCTCGGGCATTTTTTCTTCCAGGATGTGGCCCAGGGCTTCGCAGGTGCGGGCAGCGGCGTCCAGCGCGGCCAGGCAGTCGGGGTGCACGGGCACGCCAAAGTAGTTCTTGCGCCAGACGGCAATGCGCAGCTTCCGCGGCGGCTGCAGCAGGGCCTGCAGGTAGCTGCCCGGCGCGCCGCCTGGCGGTCGCACGCGCGCGCCGGCCTCGGGCCCGGCGCTCAGGTCCAGCAGCAGGGCACTGTCGCGCACGCTGCGGCTGATGGCGTGGTTGATCGACAGGCCCATGGAGCCTTCGAGCACGTCCGGCCCGCCCGGAACACGCCCGCGGCTGGGCTTCAAGCCAAACAGCCCGCAGTGCGCCGCCGGGATGCGGAGCGAGCCGCCGCCGTCGCTGCCATGCGCCAGCGGCACGATGCCGGCCGCCACCGCGGCGGCCGTGCCGCCGGACGACCCGCCCGTGGTGTGGGCGGGGTTCCAGGGGTTGGGCGTGGCGCCGTACAGGCGCGACTCGGTGGTCGTCGTCATGCCGAATTCGGGCGAGGCGGTCTTGCCGAAGATGTTCAGCCCCGCCTTCTGGTAGCGCTCGACCAGCGTGGTGCTGTGCGTGGCGACGGCGCCCTTGAAGAAGGCGCAGCCGTTGGTGGTGACCGTACCCTGCAGGTACTGACCCAGGTCTTTCAGCAGGAAGGGCACGCCCCACAGCGGTGCGGTCCTGGTCGCCTGGGCGCGCTCGGAGCGGCTGAGGGCGGACATTCTCTGTGCCTGCGCGCGCGCCAGTTCAAAGTCACGGATGACCACGGCGTTGAGCTTGGGCAGGGACTCGACGCGGGCAATGGCGGCGTCCAGTGCTTCGAGCGGCGTGACCTCGCCGCTGCGCAGCTGCTGCGCCCAGGCGGTGGCGTCCAGCGGGGCTGCGGTTTTGGCGCTGGCCAAGCCGGGCACGGCCAGGCCGTTGGCGGCGGCGCCTGCCAGCGCCCCTTGCAGGAGCAGACGGCGTTGCGGATTGGGGGCGATGCGGTTGGTCATGGTGCTGCTCCGGGGCGCGGCATGGGGTTGGCTCCCTCTCCCGCCAGCGGGAGAGGGCGGGGGGGAGGGGAGGGCTACAGGCGCTCGATGATGGTGACGTTGGCCTGTCCACCGCCCTCGCACATGGTCTGAAGGCCGTAGCGCCCGCCGGTGCGCTCGAGCTCGTGCAGGAGCGTGGTCATGAGCTTGGCTCCCGAGGCGCCCAGCGGGTGGCCCAGGGCGATGGCGCCGCCGTTGACATTGGTGCGCGCCGGGTCGTAGCCGGTCTCCTTGAGCCAGGCCATGACCACCGAGGCAAAGGCCTCGTTGATCTCGACGAGGTCGATGTCGTTGATGGTCATGCCGGCCTTTTTGAGCGCATGGGCCGTGGCCGGGATGGGGGCGGTGAGGTGCCAGATCGGGTCATCGGCACGCACGCTCATGTGGTGGATGCGCGCGCGCGGCTTCAAGTTGTAGCGCTTGAGCGCAGCCTCTGACACCACCAGCACGGCGGCGGCCGCGTCGCAGGTGGAGCTGGAGACGGCGGCCGTGATCTTGGGGTAGGTGGGATCGACGGGCTCGAGCGTCGCCATCTTCTCCAGCGTGCTCAGGCGTGCGGTCTCGTCCATCTTGAAGTCGCCAAAGGGAACGACCTCGCGGTCAAAGCGCCCCTCGGCAATGGCCTTCAAGGCCTTGTCGTGGCTGTTCTTGGCAAAGACTTCCATGTCGGCGCGGCTTGCGCCCCAGTGGTCGGCAATGCGCTGCGCGGCATAGAACTGGTTGACCGGTGCGTCGCCAAAGCGTGCCTGCCAGCCCAGGCTTTGCGCAAACGGCGTCGTAAAGCCCAGCGGCTGGCCCGCCAGCATGGCCGAAGAGATTGGAATCGCGCTCATGGTCTGCACGCCGCCGGCGAGCACCACATCCTGCGTGCCGCTCATCACCGCCTGCGCGGCAAAGTGGATGGCCTGCTGCGAGCTGCCGCACTGGCGATCGATGGTGGTGCCGGGCACGTTCAGCGGCATGCCTGCCGCCAGCCACGAGGTACGCGCGATGTCACCGGCCAGCGAACCTATGGTGTCCACACAACCGAAGATCACGTCGTCGTATTCGGAGGCAGGGATGTCGTTGCGCTCGACCAGGGCGCGAATCACATGCGCGCCCAGGTCGGCGCCGTGCACATGGGCGAGTGAGCCCTTGCGCTTGCCGGTGGGTGAGCGCAGGGCGTCAACGATATAGGCTTGGGGAGTGGCCATGGGGAAATCCTTGTCGGTGAACGTGAAGGCTGGCGGTCGGTAGCTACTCCCTCTCCCGCAGGCGGGAGAGGGTGGGGGTGAGGGGGCTTGCTTGGGGCGCTGGGCCGGTATCACCCCCTCACCCCTGCCCTTTCCCCCAAGGGGGAGAGGGAGAAGGCGGGCTCAGTGGAAGGTCGCGCCTGGCCCCAACGGGGCTTGGTCGGTCAGCAGGGCATCTGCCAGGCGAGCCTGGTGGAAGGCGCGGTCGCCCCAGGCGGCGTTCAGCGCCCAGGCGCGCTTCATGAACATCTGCAGGTCCACCTCCCAGGTGTAGCCCATGGCGCCGTGCACCTGTATGCCCTTGCGTGCGGCCAGCAGCGCGGCCTCGCCGCAGACCAGCTTGGCGTGGGCCACTCGGGCGCTGGTGCTGGCATCCCTTGAGGCCAGCGCGGCCGCGGCGCGGTAGAGCACGGGCTTGGCGAACTCGATGGCCGTGAATACGTCGGCCAGGTGGTGCTTGACGGCCTGGAAGGCACCGATGGGCTTGCCGAACTGCTTGCGCTGGCCGGCGTAGTCCACCGTCATGTCGAGCATGCGCTGGGCCAGGCCCACGAGCTGGCCGGCGACGCTGAGGGCGCCGCGCTCCAGTGCCTCGTCCCACAGCGCCTGGCCCGCCTTGCCATCGGCAATGCGCGTGGCGCTGCCAGGTTCCCACTGCACCCGGCACAGGCGGCGCGAGGCGTCGATGCTGCGCTCGGTGCTCACCTTGACCGCGTTCGCGGGAACGGCGTGCACCTCCAGGCCTTCGGAAGTGGCGTGGGGCAGCAGCAGAAGGTCGGCCAGGTGGCCGTCTGCCACCCAGGGGTTGATGGGGTGGCCCACGGCGATGCGCACGCTGCCGTCGACCACGCGCGGCAACCACTGGGTGCGCACGGCATGGCCCTCGGGCAGTGCCGCCAGCATGCCGGTGGCGATATAGGCCACGTCGGCGAGCGAGTCGGGAATGGCGTAGTAGCCCAGCTCCTGCGTCATCAAGACCCAGTCGACGTCGCCCAGCCCCAGGCCGCCCTCGGCCTCGGGTACGGACAGGCCGGTCAGGCCCTGCTCGGCAATCTTCTCGCGCAGCTGCGGGCTGCGCCCGGCATCGGTCTCCCAGATCTCGCGCAGCAGCTCGGGCGGCGCCTCGGTCATCAGAAAGCGGCTGACCGAGTCGCGGAAGGCCATCTGGTCTTGGGTAAAGGTGAATTCCATGATCGTGCCTCCCTCTGTCAGGCCTTGGGCCGTGGCGTGGGGCAGCAGCAGCAGGTCGGCCAGGTGGGCGTCGGCCACCCAGGGGTTGACGGGGTGGCCCACGGCGATGCGCGCGCTGCCATCGACCACGCGCGGCAGCCAGGCGGCGCGCGCCGGGTGATCGGCGGGCAGGCCGGCCAGCAGGCCGGCGGCCACATAGGCGGTGTCGGTCAGCGAATCGGGGATGGCGTAGTAGCCCAGCTCCTGCGTCATCAAGACCCAGTCCACGTCGCCCAGGCCCAGGCCGCCCTCGGCCTCGGGCACGGACAGGGCGGTCAGGCCCTGCGCGGCGATCTTCTTGCGCAGCTCGGGGCTGCGGCCGGCGTCGGTGTCCCAGATCTCGCGCAGCATCTCGGGCGCGGCCTCGGTCATCAAAAAGCGGCTGACCGAGTCGCGGAACGCGATCTGGTCTTGGGTGAAGGTGAATTCCATGTGGTTCGCTCCCTGTATCAGGCTTTCGGCATCCCGAGGACGCGTTCGGCAATGATGTTGCGCTGGATCTCGTTGCTGCCGGCGTAGATCGGGCCGGCCTGGGCGAAGAGAAATCCCTCTAGCCAGTCATGGGTCTCGGCGTCGTCCACCAGCTCGGCGCGCGCGCCCAGGATGCGCAGCGCGGTTTCGTGCAGCAGCAGATCCAGCTCGGACCAGAAGATCTTGTTGGTGCTGGCCTCGGCGCCAATGCTGCCGCCCTGCGCCAGGCGCGCCACCGTGTGGTAGGATGCCAGGGTGTAGGCCTCGGCGCCCATCCAGGCGCGGCTCACGGCCTCGCGGATGCTCGGGTCGCGGTCGGCCGCAGCCTGGTGCTTGCGGTACAGCTGCACCAGCTTTTGCGCCGTGCGCTGGTAGCGCGCGGGCGAGCGCAGCAGCAGGCCGCGCTCAAAGCCGGCCGTGGCCATGGCCACATGCCAGCCCTGGCCCTCGTCGCCCAGGCGGTTGGCCACCGGCACGCGCACGTCGTCGAAGAAGATCTCGGCAAAGGCCTCCTTGCCGTTGAGCGCGCGGATGGGCCGGATGGTGATGCCCGGCGCGTCCAGCGGCACCAGCAGGTAGGTCAGGCCATGGTGGCGGTAGGAATTGGGGTCGCTGCGGAACAGGCCGAACAGCCAGTTGGCGAACACCGCGCGCGTGGACCAGATCTTCTGGCCGTTGACCACGTAGTGGTCACCGTCGCGGATCGCCTTGCTGGAAATCGCCGCCATGTCGGAGCCGGCGTTGGGCTCGCTCCAGCCCTGGGCCCACATGTCGTCGCAGCGGGCGGTGGCAGGCAAAAAGCGCGCCTTTTGCTCGGGCGTGCCAAATTCCATCATCGTCGGGCCGAACAGCAAGA
>JAFECU010000221.1 GCA_018242005.1 Pseudomonadota bacterium
AACTTTGTCTTCCTGCTCAAGCCTGACCGCCTGCGCTTCTGGATGCGTTCCGTGGCACTGAGGGATGCGGACGAGATGCTGGCCGACCTTCGGGTGCAAGGGTTCTAACCGCCCGCTTATGCTCGCAGACTCTTCAGATCGCCACGTCCAGATTGGCTCTCTCGGGAAAGATGTTCATCTGTCTGCGGCATCGCTGGATGAGCTGATCGATTTCATCGCCGGCGAACTGCCGTGCTGGCGGGATCATCCCGATCGACCGGAAAAGACGGCAGAGACGGCGCTCACATCCCAGTTGTGTGGCCATCTCAACACGGTAGCCCGTCACTCTGCTGGCTGGGACATGCTGCAGTTCCGCATTGAGGAGCCCGATGAACAGAAGACGGGCCGCAAGATTGATTTGATCGCTTCGCCATGCGGGCCGACGATATGGATCGATGGTCGACGCTGTACCCAGTTCGATACCTTGCTTCCTATTGAGTGCAAGCGGTTGCCAACGCCGAAGGACAAGAATCGGGATGAGCGCGAGTACGTGATAAACCGCAAGGCGACAACGGGTGGCATCCAGCGTTTCAAGGCCGGGGATCACGGGGCGGCGCACTCCCGTGCTGCCATCATTGCCTACGTCCAGGCTGAGACACCGCAGATCTGGTTCGACCGCTTGAATGCGTGGATCACTGAATTGGATGGCTCGGAGCACGCAGGCTGGTCGTTGCAGGACCTGATCCGCAATGAGTCTGCTGCCGCAAAAGCCGGCCTCACCATGTATCGCTCGCAACACACCAGGGCCAGGGGACTCTCACATATCGATATTCGCCATCTCTGGATTGCGATGAAATGAGAGGCTGGGAGGATCGGTTTCCGGTTCGGATCGGTCGGATCACGCCTTCCCCCCCCTTACACATGACAGATTTGCAGATGGTCAGGTAGAAGTGGACTGCCTGTTCACGAATATCCGAAGTACGCACGCGCGTCCTCCAGGGGAAAGCCCGGGCTATCCCCGCCGCGCAGGCTTGGCGCTCCTGAATACTGCCGACAAGGCTGTGCCGGATCAACTGGCCAGCAGCATTGGGCGACGCGTCGGACTCATCCTAGAAAAAGGGCTGCCCATCCATGCCACGGCACCGCCTCGCCCGTGATTGCGAGCACGATCACGATGGCCACCTTGCGTACATCTCGCGCAACCAAGGCAAGCAATCGGGCGCGGTCGTCCTTGAATTCGCAGTACGGTGCAGCCGTCCATCGAGCCCATCGGCCGAGCAGGCTGTTTTCTTCTGGAGGGTCTTTGATCCGGGGCATCATCGTTCCTCCTTCACCCTTGAACGAGTCTTTGGCTTGGGCGTTGCGGAGGCACTGGCCGTCTTGGTCGATGCGTCCGCAGAAGCGGCAGGGCGCTTGGCAGCCTTCGGAGCTTTCGTCGCGACCTTCGCTTCGGCCTTCTTGCGATCCTCCAGGTAGTCGTCATAGTCTGTGATGTCGCTCTGCGCGCCGATGTCGATCAAGCGATCCCGGAAGCGTCCATAGAGAACCGTCTGTACTTTGTCCGCACGCCATAGCTTTTCGATGCCTACGTTGGGGTTGAGCAGCAATACGTAGTGGAAGTCACCGGTAGGCCCCTTCTTCGCCTCGATGAACCCGAGATCGCGCAGCGTGCGCATACGACGGCGCCAGGTATCGACCGCACGCTCACCATCGAAGCCCGTTTCCGCGGCAAAGGTGGCCGGGGCCTCAATTGTGAGAAAAGGGTGGTCAGGCGCGCGAATCCACAGGCACAACAGCGTGTGCCCCGCAGGCTGGCCCTTGGATCGAGCGTCGATGGCCTGCATCGCCAGCGGCAGTGTGCGGGGGATCGTTGAGTAGCCATCGTTCAGCTTGCGATGCCAGAGCAGTGCGTCCGGGTGGCCGGGGAACTGGATGTCCATCTGCTGCTTGGCGCGCTCGGCCATGTTGAGCCGCCGGTTCCGCGATTGCTTCTGCGTTGCCATGTCAGTCCTTCGAGTAATTTCGATAGACCGATTGGACGCTCGAATCCACGCAACTTCAATGATTGAATACGCTGTACATCACGCAGATTGGCTTGAGTTTCTTGGCATCAAGTAGCAGTCAAATAAGTTGTATAGCCCTATTTGACTCGATAAGATTGCATGATTCCGCACGGAATTTTCAGAAAATCTCTTTCAAATCAATGCTTTGTTTTGATTTCTCGGTACTCCGTGTCCTCCCGTTGCTCCCTGTGCTCGCTGTGCTCTCCGTGCTCCCGGGTAATGGTTGTAGGAAAAGGGACTCAAGGTGGCTCTGCTGGCTCGATCAGACGGCATCTGTAATCACTGATCCGCAGCCCCTTGGGCGTCGGTTCGGCGTGGCTCTGTTGAGCATTCCTCGCTGAAACCTGGGCGTCCCCGGCCACCTGGGAGATGGCCGGTCGCGCTGTCGTGCGCGTAGCGCATCGAGCCGCCTGCGGCGTCTCGCCCCTGACGGGCTTCCATCGTTCCCTCGCTCCGCTCGGCTGACGCCTCCGGCCCGGCTTCCAGCTTCGGGCCTGCGCGCTTCGCTTGCCGTGCGGTTCGGCACACAGGGATGGCCGTTGCCATGTCCAGCCGTCTCCCCTGACTCCATCACCTTCACCGCGACTGTAGCCCGCGCCCTGGTGCCGTCAAGGCGCGCAGGGCCGTGTCCTCGGCTGCGCCTGCGGGCCGCACCAACCCTGCGCTTGTCTCCTTGACGGCCCCCGTCCACGGGCTCCCTTTCGTCGCGGGCGATGAACTCAGGAAAGACGGTGGCAACAGGGCCAACCGGGTTCCTCGTGCCGACCGCACCGAACAGCCGAAAGGCTGGGCTCCGAATCTAGGAATCCGGTGTGCGCTTTCTTCAACAGCCAAGTCAGGAGAACGACATGCTTGCAAACCGTTTCGCTTCCCATTCCCCCGCACTGCGCAGTGACTACCCGCTGTCAGACGACCAAATCCGCAGGGTGGCCCCGTCCATCTTCGCCGGCGCCCCGCATGAAAGCCGCTCCGAGCGGTACGCCTACATCCCCACCGTGACCGTGCTGCAGGAACTGCGCGGAGAAGGCTTCGAGCCTTTCATGGTGTGCCAGACCCGCGTGCGCGATGAAGGCAAGCGCGAGCACACGAAACACATGCTGCGCCTGCGCCACGCGAGCCAGATCAACGGGCGCGAGGCCAACGAAATCATCCTGCTGAACTCCCATGACGGCACCAGCAGCTATCAGATGCTGGCCGGAATGTTCCGCTTCGTGTGCAGCAACGGGCTGGTGTGCGGTGACACCGTGGCCGACGTGCGCGTGCCCCACAAAGGCGACGTGGCCGCGCAGGTGATCGAAGGCGCTTACGAAGTCCTGCACGGCTTCGACCGGGCGCAGGAATCCCGCGATGCCATGCGCGGCATCACGCTGGACACCGGGGAGTCGGAAGTGTTCGCCCGCGCCGCGCTGGCCTTGAAGTACGACGAGGACAAGCCCGCGCCCATCACGGAATCGCAAATCCTGATGCCACGCCGTGGCGACGACGACCGCCGCGACCTGTGGAGCGTATTCAACCGCACGCAAGAAAACCTCATCAAAGGCGGCCTGTCCGCGCGCGCCGCGAACGGTCGCCGCCAGACCACCCGGCCCGTGCAGGGCATCGACAACGGCATCCGTCTGAATCGCGCCCTGTGGCTGCTGGCCGATGGCCTGCGCCAGTTGAAGGCTTGACCGTTCCCCGCAGGAGGGGCGGTTTCCCCTCCATTCCTTGTTTCATTCGATTGGAGAACCACCATGAACGCCGTTACCACTACCGAAGCCCGCGTCGTCAACACCGCCGCCGCTATCCCGTTGGAAGCTGCCGACCCGACCAAGAATCTGATTCTGGTTCCGCTGTCGCGGCTGGTGCTGCGCCCCACGGGCCGCAACGTGCGCAAGACCCCGCGCATGTCCATCCCTGAACTGGCCGCGAGCATCCAGCGCGTGGGCCTGCTGCAAAACCTGATCGTGATTGCATCCGCTGATGGCGAGCATTACGAAGTCGTGGCCGGTGGCCGCAGGCTGGCCGCGTTGAAGCTGCTGGCGAAGAAGCACCGCATCGCCAAGGATTGGGAGGTGCCTTGCCTGCTGGTGGCCGATGGCACGGCCCGCACGGCCAGCCTCACCGAGAACGTGCAGCGCGAAGCCATGCACCCGGCAGACCAGTTTGAAGCCTTCGCCGCACTGGTGGCCGAAGGCCGGCCCATCGAGGACATTGCAGCAGATTTCAGCGTTACGCCGCTGGTGGTGCAGCGCCGCTTGAAGCTGGCGAACGTCTCGCCCCGCCTCATGGCCGACTACCGCGCCGACGCTGTGACGCTCGATCAGTTGATGGCCCTTGCCATCACGGACGACCACGCCGCGCAGGAAGCCGCCTTCTACGATGCGCCGACGTGGCAGCGCCAGCCGTCCGCGTTGCGCGACCGTCTCACCGAGCAGGAAATCGACGCCTACCGGCATCCGCTGGTGCGCTTCGTCGGGCTGGATACCTACGAAGCCGCAGGCGGTGGCGCGCGCCGTGACCTGTTCGCGGAAGGTGACGCGGGCGTGTATCTGACCGATACCGCGCTGCTGGACAGGCTGGCGCAAGACCGGCTGGCGGGTATCGCCGCCGAGGTGAAGGCCGAAGGCTGGGCATGGGTGGATGCCACGCCGGGCGTGACTCATGCCGACCTGCACGCCTTCCAGCGTGCGCCGAGGGAGCGGCGCGAGCCGACCAAGCGCGAAGCGCAGCGCATCGAAAAGCTGCAAGCCAAGGTGCAGGCCATTGGCGAAGCCCTCGATGATGCGCTGGTACCGCCCGCCTTCGGGCTAGTCCGCCCGCGCCGACCTCACCGACATTCACCCCATCACGGGCCGCGCCTTGCCGCGTGCTGTGTGGTGGCTCATCGAGACGAAGGAA
>JAFECU010000222.1 GCA_018242005.1 Pseudomonadota bacterium
CACTTCTGCGCGACCCTGAACCGCCGCGCCGTACCTCTTCCCAGGCCCTGAACACGCCCTTTCCGGCACCCGTCTGAATGGCGGGCGCCGCTTCAGCTTTCGCTGCCAGCAGGGTGTGTGTCATGTCGGGTTTCGCCTGGTTCTGCAATGGGATGGATATGCGCGCCGGCGCCGAGCGCAGCATGGAAGCGGCCAGATGATGGCCGCCGTCGATTGGCGCCGGGTGCCCTGGGCCCTCACGCGGCTGCGCCGTGCGGCGGGGCTGCAGGTCCTGCTCGCGCGCCTGCGCATCGGTACGCGGCTCGCGGTCATGATGCTGCTGGCGATCCTGGTGGCTGGCTTGCTGGCGGCGGCCGGCATTCGGGGCTTGGCCGCATCCAAGGAAAGCCTCAGGGTGGTCCACGAGGACCGCATGACACCGGTGCGCACGCTGTCAGAGATCGCACAGCTCATGCTGGCCAACCAGTTGTCTCTGCAGCGGGCCCTGGCCCCCGCGGCCGGGAAATCTGGCGCTGCAGCGCTGGACCCGGTCTCGGCGCGGGCCGCGGCGCTGCAGATAGAACGCAGCGCCCGAACCATAGACCAGTTGTGGGCGCAGTACCTGTCGGTGCCGCGCGCCGATGCCGAGCTGGCGCTGGCGCAGCGCTTCGCCGAGCACCGCACCCGCTACCTTGACGAGGCCCTGGCTCCGGCGGTCGCGGCGCTGCGCGCGCTGGACTACCAGGACACGCGGCGCCTGGCCGAGGGTGCGCGCGTACTGTACGAGCAGGCCTACCCCGAGCTCCAGCACCTGGTGCGCCTGCAGTTCGAGTTTGCCGATGCCGCCTATCGCGCGGGCGTGCAGCGCTACGATTACACGCGCTGGCTGGCCCTTGCCGCGCTGCTGGCGTCGATGGTGGTGCTGAGCTGGTTGGGGCTGCTGCTGATTCGCTCCATCGTCGAGCCGCTGCGCGAAGTCATCGCGGTGTGCGGCCGCATCGCGGACGGGCAGCTCAATGCCACGATTGCAGTGCGGGGAAGCGACGAGATCAGCAGCGTCTTTCGGGCGCTGCGCTCCATGCAGACGCGGCTGCGCAAGAGTGAACAGGCCATCTACAAGCTGGCCTACTATGACCCGCTGACCGAGCTGCCCAACCGCACCCTGCTGCGAGAGCGCATGCAGCAGGCAGTGGAGAGCGACCCGCGCGCGGGCCACGGCGCGCTGCTGCTGGTGGACCTGGACCATTTCAAGACCATCAACGACACGCTGGGCCACGAGGAGGGCGACAAGCATCTGCGACAGATTGCCCGACGCCTGACGGTGGCCGTGGCCGACCAGGGCCTGGTGGCACGGTTGGGAGGAGACGAATTTGTCGTGCTTGCACAGCAGCTGAATGCCGACGAGGTCCAGGCCCACGCCCAGGCGCGGGCGCTGGCCGAGCGGGTGCTCACGGCGCTGGCCACCCCCACCCAGCTGGCGGGGCGGCTAATGCACACCAGCGCCAGCCTTGGCGTCTGCCTGTTCCGACCGGGGGCCAGCACCACCAAGGAGCTGCTCAAGCGGGCCGACACGGCCATGTACCAGGCCAAGAGCGTGGGACGCAACGGCTATCGCTTCTTCGATCCGGTACTGCAGTCGCAGCTGGAGGCGCGTGCGGCGCTGGAGACGGCACTACATGGCGCCATCGAAGCGCGGCAGCTGGCGCTGCACTACCAGGTGCAGGTGAACGCGCTGGGCCAGCCCGTCGGTGTGGAGGCGTTGTTGCGCTGGCGCCATCCGCTGCATGGTCAGGTACCGCCGGCGCAGTTCATCCCCATTGCCGAGGCTTCGGACCTGATTCTGACTCTGGGCGACTGGGTGCTGCAGCAGGCCTGTGCCCAGCTGCAGGCCTGGGCCGGCCAGCCGCATACGCGCGGACTGACGATATCCGTCAACGTGAGTGCACGCCAGCTTGCACAGCCAGGCTTCGTGGATCAGGTGCATGGCGCGCTCGCGGGCACCGGTGCCCGGCCGGAACTGCTGGTGCTGGAGCTGACCGAGAGCGCCATGCTGCAGGACATCGCCGATACCGTACGCAAGATGCAGGCGCTGCGTTGCCTCGGCGTGCGCTTTGCGCTCGACGACTTCGGCACGGGCTACTCCTGCCTGTCGCAGCTGCAGCGTCTGCCGCTGTACCAGCTCAAGATCGACCGCAGCTTCATCCAGGACATGGGCGCGCGCGCGAGCAACGCGGTCATCGTGCAGACCATCGTCGGCATGGCTCGCACGCTGGGCCTGCACATCGTCGCCGAGGGGGTTGAGACCGAGGCGCAACGCGGAGTGCTAGCGCGGCTGAAGTGCCCGGCCTTCCAGGGCTACCTGTTCGGCATGCCGCAGTCCGCAGAGGCCTTGGAGACATGGTTGCGGGACCAGTGCCCGGCAAGCGAGGCTTCGAGCCTCCTGCAGTCGGAGCCCGATGACGTCCAGATTTTCGAGAGGCAGACATGAACCGATTCAAGATCTCCACCCGTGTATCGCTGCTGGCGGGCGCCTTGTCGCTGCTGGTCCTGGCCATTGGCCTGCTGGGGCAATGGGGCATAGCCCAGGCCAATGCCGAGCTGCGCCTCCTCTACGAGGAGCGCCTCATCACCACGGCCCGCATGGGGCAGATCGAAGCGCTGCTGCTGCGCAACCGGCTGGCGCTCGCCGTTGCGCTGGTGACACCTGTGCCCGATCAGATGCGAGCCAGCGCCGACGAGGTGGACGCCAACATCGCCGCCATTACCCGTCTCTGGGATGAGTATCTGGCCGGCCATGGGGGTGGCCTGGCCGCCGAGGAGCAGCGTCTGGCCCGGGATTTCGCCCAGCACCGCCAGCGCTTCGTGCAGCAGGGCCTGAAACCGGCCGTCGCCGCCTTGCGCGCGCAGCAGCCGCAGCAGGCGCAGCAGTTGGTGCTGGAGACCGTGCGTCCGCTCTACGAACCCGTGGCCGCGGGCATAGGCGCACTGGTAGGCCTGCAGCGCGAACAGGCGCACAAGGCCTATGAAGCCGCCGAGGCCCGCTACGCCACCATTCGCGTGCTGTCTCTGGGCGCCATCGGCAGCGGCCTGTTGTTCGCCCTGCTGTTTGGTGTGGCCCTGGTCCGCGGCATCACGGGCTCACTGGCGCAGGCGGTCGAGGCCGCGCAATGCGTGGCGCGCGGCGACCTGGGCCGCCCCATAGAGGCGCGCGGGCATGACGAGGCTGCCGAGTTGCTGCGTGCCTTGGCGGCGATGCGCGTGCAGCTTGCGCGGGTGGTGAGTGACATTCGGCAGGGCAGCGAGAGTGTCGCCAACGCCGCAGTCCAGATTGCGGCGGGCAATCAGGACCTGGCAGAGCGCACCACCGCGCAGGCCGGCGCGCTGGAGCAGCAGGCAGCCGCCATGGAGCAGCTCACCGCCTCGGTGGAGCAAAGCGCCGCGAATGCGCGCGAAGCCCAGCAAATCGTCGCGCGCGCCAGTGACGCCGCCGTGCAGGGCGGCCAGATGATGGCGCAGGTGGTGCGCACCATGGACGACATCCACAACTCGGCGGGCAGGATGGCCGACATCATCGGGCTGATCGACGGCATTGCGTTCCAGACCAACATCCTGGCCCTGAACGCTGCCGTAGAGGCCGCGCGAGCGGGCTCCCAGGGGCGTGGCTTTGCCGTCGTGGCCAGCGAGGTGCGCGCGCTGGCCAAGCGTTCGGCCGAGGCCGCGCGTGAGATCAAGCAACTCATAGATGACAGCGTTGGCCGTGCCGCCGATGGCTCGGCCGTGGTCGGTCGTGCGGGTGCAACGATCCGGGAGGCGGTGGAGGCCATAGGCCACGCCGCGCCGCTGATGTTGGAGATCAG
>JAFECU010000223.1 GCA_018242005.1 Pseudomonadota bacterium
GTTGCAGGACTACGCGCGGCGCCGCCCAGGGCAGTTGTCGGGCGGGCAACAGCAGCGCGTGGCGCTGGCGCGCACCATCGTCATCGAACCGCGCCTGCTGCTGCTCGACGAGCCCCTGTCCAACCTGGACAAGCAGCTGCGCGTGCAGATGCGCGACGAGCTCAAGAACCTGCAGCGCAAGCTGGGCCTGACCACCATCTTCGTCACCCACGACCAGGAGGAGGCCATGACCACGGCCGACCGCATGGCGGTGCTCGATGCCGGCGTGCTGCAGCAGGTGGGCACGGCCGCGGGGCTGTATGACTATCCGCACAACCGCTTCGTGGCCGGCTTTGTTGGCTCGGCCAATCTGCTGGAGGGCGAAGTCACGGCGGTCGTGGGCGAGACGCTGCAGTTTCACGCGCGCGGGCTGGGGCCGCTCACGCTCGCGCGGCCCCAGCCCGCGCCGGCCCTGGGTGCTGCTGCGCTGGCCTTCAGGCCGCACCAGGTCAGCCTCTGCGCGCAGGGCGAGCCGGGCGACGCCGCGCGCCTGTGGCTGGACGGCCAGGTGGAGAGTGCAGAGTTTCTGGGCGAGTTCTCGCGCTACCGCGTGCGCGTGGGTGAGCTGGCCTTGATCAGCGACCAGCCGCACTACGCGGGCGGCGCGCTGTTTGCGCCCGGCACGCGCGTGCGCCTCGGGCTGGACCCGGCGCAGCTGCGCTGCCTGCAGCGCTGAACCCCGCTGCTGCGCGGGCCGGGGCAAATCCGTACACTGCGGCGCTTCGATCTAGAAGGCCAGTGCATGAACACCATCCCCCTGGGCCGCAGCGGCCTGCGCGTCACCCCCATCTGCCTGGGCACCATGACCTTTGGTGAGCAGGTGAGCGAGGCTGACGCCCACGCCATCCTCGACCGCGCCGTGGAGCGCGGCGTGAACGTCATCGACACGGCAGAGATGTACGCCGTGCCCGCGCGCGAGGCCACCTGCGGCGCCACCGAGTCCATCATCGGCCGCTGGCTCGCCAGCCGCCCCGGCGCGCGCGATCGCATCGTGCTGGCGAGCAAGGTCGCCGGGCCGTCGCGCGGCATGCCGTGGATACGCGCGGGGCAGGGCATGACGGCGGCCGACATCGTGGCCTCCTGTGAGGCCAGCCTGCGCCGCCTGCAGACCGAGGTGATAGACCTCTACCAGATCCACTGGCCCGAGCGCCACGCCCCCATGTTCGGCCAGCTGTACTACGAGCCGGCCAGGGAGACATCGCAGACGCCCATCCATGAACAGCTGCAGGCGCTGGCCGGGCTGGTCAAGGCCGGCAAGGTGCGCCACATCGGCCTCTCGAACGAGACGCCTTACGGCGTGCACGAGTTCGTGCGCCTGGCCGAGCAGCATGGCCTGCCGCGGGTCGTGAGCGTGCAGAACCCATACTGCCTCGTCAACCGCAGCTGGGACAACGCCATGGACGAGAGTTGCCACCGCCTTGGCGTGTCGCTGCTGGCCTATTCGCCGCTGGGCTTCGGCCTGCTCACGGGCAAGTACGACAGCCATGCGCCGCACGAGCCCGGCGCACCCAAGGATGCGCGCATCGCCCGCTACGAGTCGGTGCAGAAGCAGCGTTGGGGCCGGCCCGAGGCACTGGCTGCCGCGCGCCGCTACAACCAGCTCGCGCGCGACCACGGCCTGACGCCCGTGCAGCTGGCGCTGGCGTTCTGCTACGGCAGCTGGCGCGTGGCCAGCACCATCATCGGCGTGACCAGCCTGGCGCAGCTCGACGAGAACCTGGACGCCTGGGACACGCACCTCACGCCCGAGCTGCTGGCCGAGATCGACCGCATCCGCTGGGAGCTGCGCGACCCGGGGCAGTGATTGGATATAAAAATGGCCTGTTGCACCCGTCCACCAAGCGCAAGTAGCTATTGTTTTTGATGTTTTAGCATGGATTCTGCCGATGCGCCTGCCCATCGTAGGCACGGCTTGCAAACCCCGTCATCCCCGCCTTCGCGGGGATGACAGAGACTCTGCAACCGCAACTGCCTGTTGAGCTATCTTCTGAGACCCATGGCCAAGAAAGACAAGACCGCCCATGTGAGCGAAACCCCCGCCACGCAGCTGCTGCGCGCGCATGGCGTGGCATTCACCGAGCACCCCTACGACTACGTGGAGCATGGCGGCTCGGCCGAGTCGGCGCGGCAGCTCGGGCTCGATGAGCACATGGTGGTCAAGACCCTGGTCATGCAGGACCAGGACGCAAGGCCCCTCATCGTGCTCATGCACGGCGACCGCAAGGTGTCCACCAAGAACCTGGCGCGCCAGATCGGGGCCAAGAGCGTGGAGCCCTGCAAGCCCGAGGTGGCCAACCGCCACAGCGGCTACATGGTGGGTGGCACCTCGCCGTTCGGCACGCGAAAGAGCATGCCGGTGTTCATAGAGGAAAGCATCCTGCAGCTGCCGCGCATTGCCATTAACGGCGGGCGGCGCGGCTATCTGGTGCAGCTCGACCCGCAGGTCTGCGTGCAGCTTCTGGGTGCGCGGCCGGTGCAGTGCGCGCTGGCAGAATAGGGCGCTTTCCCTTCCACCTTCCACTCATTTCTGCCCTGCCGTGAGCACCTTTCTGTCCCTTGCCGCCACCGTGGCCGCCTACCTGCTGGGCTCCCTGTCGTTCGCCGTCATCGTCAGTCGGGTCATGGGCCTGTCCGACCCGCGCACCTATGGCAGCAAGAACCCCGGCGCCACCAATGTGCTGCGCTCTGGCTCCAAGGCGGCGGCGGCCGTCACGCTGCTGTTCGATGCCCTCAAGGGCTGGCTGCCGGTGGTGCTGGTGCGCTGGTTCGGCGTGCCCTACGGACTGGAGGAGGGCACGCAGGCCCTGGTGGGACTGGCGGCTTTTCTGGGCCACTTGTGGCCGGTATTCTTCCGCTTTCAGGGCGGCAAGGGCGTGGCCACGGCGCTGGGTGTGCTGCTGGGTGTGAGCGGCTGGCTGGGCCTGGCCACGCTGCTCACCTGGGTCATCGTCGCCTTTTTCTTCCGCTACTCGTCGCTGGCTTCGCTGGTGGCGGCGGTGTTCGCGCCGTTTTTCTATGTGCTGGGCGGTGGGGTGGCCTGGTACGCGGATGCGCGCGTGGGCATCGCCATCGCCGTGATGGCGGGCCTGCTGGCCTGGCGTCACAAGGCCAATGTCCAGCGTCTGATCAAGGGCCAGGAGTCGCGCCTGGGCGCGAAGAAGAAGGCCTGAGAGCCTTGCAGGGCCGTTCGGCCGTTCAGCCGGAGATGGTATTGATGCGATGCGCCGCGTACAGGCCCAGGCGCACCATCACGCGGTGGGGTAGCTGCACCGTGACGGCCGAGCGCGCCAGCGCCGACTGTATTCGTGGCTGGCCGCGCTGCAGGTGGTAGAGCGGGGGGGCGGTCTGTGGCTCGCCCTTGGCGTCGAGCACGCTGGCCACGAGTGGGAAGTTGGCCCGCTCGCTACGGCGCAGCACGATGGCCGTCTCGCCATTGTCCAGGCGCACGAAGGTGCCTGGCGGGCACAGGCCCACAGTGCGTACCAGGGTCAGGCCGACCTCGTCGCGCAGCTCGCTGTCCTGGCCCACGATGGCGCGCACCGAATCGGTGGCGCTGCGTCCGGCGCGCGACTTGCGGGGGCTGATCATGGCGGCGTAGCGGTCTATGGTGCTCAGAATGCGCGAGAGTCGGTCGGGCGCGGACAGGCCTTGCAGCTGTGCGGTATCGGGTTGGGGCTGATGGTGCTGGGCCACTACGTCCAGCCATAGGTCGTCGGTAATGTGCTGGCGCTCCAGCAGGTCCACGCTGGCCTGCGGGTGGCGCGCAACGGCCTGTTGCTGCGCGGGGCTGAGGGGCTCGCGCTGCTGGGCCAGCTGGTCCTGCAGCGCCGTCGTGCCGATGTTCATGGTGAAGGCCGCTCGCACCAGGCTGTTGCGTTCGGGCTGGGATAACCCGAATTCAGGTGCCAGGATGTGGCACAGCGTGGCGCAGACCAGCGCGTGCGAGGCGCTGTAGCCCACGGTAGAAGTGGATGCCAGCTGGAACATCAGGTACAGCGCGGCGTCGATGTCATGCACCACCAGATCTCGCAGCCAGCGGTCGCACTGGCACAGCTTTTGGGAAAAGTCCTGCACGCTGTGCGGCCGCGCGAGCAGCACGGCGAGCGCAGACTCCAGGTCCGACCACTGGCCGAGCAGGTCCTCGTACTCGTTGTCCGCGGACTCCGGGGGGATGGCCAGGCTGTTCGGTGACATGGGTGGTCGTGGCGGGTGGGGCCCGTGTCAGTGGCGCTTGAGCAGCACCATTTCGTCGCCGCTGCGGCTCATCTGGAATTCACGCAGAAAACTGTTGCCCAGCAGCACATAGGGCATGGGTTGGGGGGTGACGATGGCGTCCACGCCGCGCAGCTCCACGTCGCCCACGCGCACGGAGTCGAGCCGCATGCGCCAGCCCTGAGTCGTGCCGTTCGCGGTGTTCATCATCACGGGTTGGCCCTCCTCGAACTTCAGGCCCATGCGTTGCGCATCGGGGCGGCCTATGGCCACGGTGGAGGCGCCCGTGTCCACCATGACTTGCGTGCTGCGGCCGTTGATCAGGCCGGGGCTCATGAAATGCCCGCGTGTATCGGCCTTCAAGACGACGCGCTGGCCGTTGCTGCCATTGCCCCCCACACTGACCGGCGCCTCACCGAGGCGCAGCGTGTACCGGCCGTTCGCGCGGTCGACCACGGCCTCGTCGCGGCCTACCGAGATCACCTGCACGCCCAGGTGCGACTCGCCCGCCGCCACGCCGCGCGGCGCGCTGCCGTTCACGACCAGCAGCGCCTTGCCACCCAGGATGCCCGCCAGCGCCACGTTCTGCGCATGTGCCGGCAGGCAGGCCAGCGCCAGTGCGGCGCTCAGGCAGGCAAGCAGGGGTTGCATGGGGGCTGGCGTCCCGTCAATCGCGGAAGTTGTCAAAAGTGAGCGGCAGATCGGCCATGTCCTTGCGGATCAGCGCCATCGCGGCCTGCAGGTCGTCGCGCTTGGCGCCCGTCACGCGCACCTTGTCCTCTTGGATGGCGGCCTGCAGCTTGAGCTTGCTCTCCTTGATGAGCTTCTGGATCTTCTTGGCGTCCTCGCTGCCGATGCCGTTCTTGACCTTGACGAGCTGCTTGAGCTTGTCGCCGCCGATCTTCTGGGCCTTCTGCACGTCCAGGAAGCGCACATCCACACTGCGCTTAGTGAGCTTGACACGCAGGATGTCCTCGACCTGCTGCAGCTGGAAATCGGCGTCGCCAAACAGCGTGATCTCCTTGTCCTTGAGCTCGACGGCAGCGGAGGTGCCCTTGAAATCGAAGCGCGTACCGATTTCCTTGGCGGTGTTTTCCACGGCGTTTTTCACTTCGACGAAATTGGCTTCACAAACGGTATCAAAAGACGGCATGGCATCACTCTGGTCAGACCTGGGACAAACCCGCGCCCCGCAGGGGGTCGGGTGCGACAATCCGGGTGATGTTAGTCGAGAAAAACGTTCCCCTGCAGCCTTGCAACACCTTCGGCATCGCCGCGCGCGCGCATACGCTGGTGCGCGTGCACTCGCCGCAGGACGTGCACGACGTGCTGGCCGAGCCGCGCCTGGCGCGCCAGCCGCTGTTTGTGCTCGGCGGGGGCAGCAACATCGTGATCACCGGAGACGTCAAGCCCGTGGTGTTGAAGGTGGAAATCAAGGGCCGGCGCCTGCTCGAAGAGACCGACAGGGCATGGATCGTAGAGGCCGGCGCAGGCGAACTTTGGCACGACACCGTGGCCTGGACGCTCGCGCAGGGCTGGCCGGGGCTGGAGAACCTGGCGCTGATCCCCGGCACCGTGGGCGCGGCGCCGGTGCAGAACATTGGTGCCTATGGCGTGGAGCTGCAGGACCGCTTTCACTCGCTCGTTGCCATCGACCTGGCCACGGGCCGGCCATTCACGCTGGACGCCGCGCAATGCGCGTTCGGCTACCGTGACTCGGTGTTCAAGCACGCCGCGCCGCTGGCCGAGCAGGAGGGCGGCGGACTGCCGAGCCATTGGGGCCGGGGCATGGGGCTGGCGGGCCGGGCGTTGATCACCCATGTGCGCTTTCTGCTGCGCAAGGACTGGCGCCCCGAGCTGGGCTACCTGGATCTGGAGCGCAGGCGCTTAGAGGAAGGCGTGGAGCAGCCCACGGCGCGGCAGATCTTTGACTGGGTGTGCGAAATCCGCCGTGCCAAGCTGCCCGACCCGGCATTGATCGGCAACGCCGGCAGCTTCTTCAAGAACCCCACGGTGACGCCCGAGCAATGCAAGGACATCATCGCCCGCGAGCCAAAAATAGTGCACTACCCCATGGCCGATGGCAGCATCAAGCTGGCCGCGGGCTGGCTCATAGACGCCTGTGGCTGGAAGGGCAAGACCGTTGGCCGAGCCGGCGTGTACGACAAGCAGGCCCTGGTGCTGGTCAACCGGGGCACGCCCCAGGAAAGCGTGACCGGCGGCGAGGTCATGACCCTGGCGCGCGCCATACAAACCAGCGTCTACGAGCGCTTTGGCATCCGGCTGGAGCCGGAGCCGGTCGTGGTGTGAGTCGGTTAAGCTCACAAATTAATAGCTTTAAACGCTTTCTGGTAAACAGATTTGACGTGAAAAAAAGAAAAACCGCCCGAGGGCGGTTTTTCCGTGGTGCAGGGCCTCAATGGGCGGTGCTGTGATGCATCCAGGCGCTGTAGTCCTTGTCGGTGGCCAGCACCCACAGGGCCAGGATCAGCGCGACGATACCCGACGCAACGGCCGAGCGCATGACATCCATCTGGCCACTAAAGCTCAGCACCCAGGGCGAGATGATCATCCATAGGCCCAATACCGCCTGACTCCACTCCTCCCAGGCGCGCGGCACGAATACGGCCCCCAGCGATGCGGCGATCAGCAGTAGTCCGACGACCACGCCGCTGGCGGTGGGCGCCATCTGGTGCTGAAACCCCAGTACCCAAGGGGACAAGACCATCCATGCGCCTAACAGGGCGTTGAGAGGATCCTGCCAATGTCTCATATTCCTCATGGCTGTAACCTCCTGCCGCAAATCAAACCGTATTGTGGCAATTTGTTAGAGGACGTTCTGCGGTGGTTGGTTCCGTTTGGTTCGGTTGTGACGATATGAACCATCTATAATTTCGCCCCTGCCATCTGGCCTAAATGGGTTCCCTCGCCCCCATCAAAAAGGATTGCCATGACATCGCTTGAGGCGCCGCGATCGCGCGTGCCGTTTTCCCTCTCCCTTCTGGTGGCATTTCACATCGCCATCGTCATCGCCAGCAATTACCTGGTGCAGCTGCCCATCAATCTGCTGGGCTTTCACAGCACCTGGGGGGCGTTCAGTTTTCCGTTCATCTTTCTGGCCACCGACCTCACCGTGCGGCTGATCGGCAAGGCCCAGGCGCGCCGCGTCATTGCCCGGGCCATGCTGCCTGCGCTGGTGGTGTCCTATGTGGTGGGCGTGCTGTTCCATGAGGCCGACTTCAATGGCTGGGGGGCGCTGGCGGATTTCAATATCTTTGTCTTTCGCATTGCCTTCGCCAGCTTTGCCGCCTATGTGCTGGGGCAGCTTTTGGACATTCAGGTGTTCGACCGCATTCGCCAGCAAAGCCGCGTCTGGTGGCTGGCGCCCGCGGCTGCCTCGGTGTTCGGTCAGGCGCTCGACACGGCGGCATTCTTCAGCATCGCCTTCTGGCATAGCTCCAACCCCTTCATGGCGGCGCATTGGGTGGAGATCGCCTGGGTGGATTACGTCATCAAGCTCGCCGTCAGCCTGTTCCTGTTCGTGCCTGCCTATGGCGTGGTACTGGCGGCCGTGGTGCGCTGGCTGCGCCAGGACCCGTTGCCGCTGGTGGTCGCCCGGTGAGTGCATTGCAACAGCGCCGCGCCCTGGTGCTGCTGTCGGGCGGGCAGGATTCCGCCACCTGCCTGGCCTGGGCGCTCTCGCGCTACGCGGAAGTGGAAACCATAGGCTTCGACTACGGCCAACGTCACCGCGCCGAGCTCGACTGCCGGCTGCGCCTGAGGGCTGGCGTGCAGGCCATGCCATGGCCGGGCCGGCTGGGGCCCGACCATTTGCTGACCGTGGACGTGCTCGCCCAACTGGGCGGCAGCGCCATGACCGAGGACGTGGCCATCGCCATGCAGCAGGACGGCCTGCCCAACACCTTCGTGCCCGGGCGTAACCTGCTGTTCTTCACGCTGGCCGCCGCGCTGGCCTACCGGCGCGGGCTCGATGTGCTGGTGGGCGGTATGTCCGAGACCGACTATTCCGGCTACCCCGACTGCCGCGACAACACCCTGAAGGCCCTGCAGGTGGCGCTGAGCCTGGGGGTGGATAGGCCGCTGACGCTGGAGACGCCACTCATGTGGATCGACAAGGCCGGCACCTGGGCGCTGGCGCAACAGCTGGGTGGCGACGCCCTGGTCGAGCTGATCAGGCGCGACTCCCACACCTGCTACCTCGGCCAGCGCGACCGGCTGCACAACTGGGGCTATGGCTGCGGCAGCTGCCCCGCCTGTGAGTTGCGGGCGCAGGGCTGGGCGCAGTGGGCGGAAAAAAACCGCCCGGCCTGAGTCCAGCGGGACGGTTGTTTTGATAGCTGCCAGCGCTTGATGGCCAAGCGCTGTAGGCCAATTTGACGCTTATTTTTTGGCGCTGCCGTCTTCGAGCTGCGCCAGCGCCGCATTGCCGCCCAGCGACAGCAGGCCCGCGCGTGCGTACACGCCCAGCTTGCCGCGCGTGTCGGAGATGTCGAGGTTGCGCATGGTCAGCTGGCCGATGCGGTCGAGCGGGCTGAACGGCGCGTCTTCGACCTTTTCCATCGACAGGCGCTCGGGCGCGTAGGTCAGGTTGGGGCTTTCGGTGTTGAGCAGCGAATAGTCGTTGCCGCGGCGCAGTTCCAGCGTCACGGTGCCGGTCACGGCGCGCGCCACCCAGCGCTGGGCGGTCTCGCGCAGCATGATGGCCTGCGGGTCGAACCAGCGGCCCTGGTACAGGAGGCGCCCGAGCTTGAGGCCGTTGAGGCGGTACTGCTCGATGGTGTCCTCGTTGTGAATGCCTGTGACCAGGCGCTCGTAGGCGATGTGCAGCAGCGCCATGCCCGGGGCTTCATAGATGCCGCGGCTCTTGGCCTCGATGATGCGGTTTTCGATCTGGTCGCACATGCCCAGGCCGTGGCGCCCGCCGATGCGGTTGGCCTCCAGAAACAGCTCGATCGGGTCAGCGATCTCGCTGCCATTCAGCGCCACCGGCTGGCCTTCGTCGAAGCGCACGCGCACCTCCTCAGCCTTGACCTCGACCTCGCTCTTCCAAAAGGCCA
>JAFECU010000224.1 GCA_018242005.1 Pseudomonadota bacterium
AAGCAGCGGTGCGTTCATCGGGCACCTGCCTTGCCATCACGCAGACCAAAGAACTTCGGCCCATTCCACTGCGAGCCCGTGATGTGGCGCGCCGCCGCCGACAGGCTCTTGAACCGCTGGCCGTTGAGTTCGAACAAACCTTCGGGCGTGACCGTCACGCGGTACTGGCGTTCGTCCCATTCACGGATCAGCGTGGTGCCGGGCATCAACAGGGTTTGCGCGCCGCGCCCGGCGGCGGTCTTGATCCTGGAGTGCTTGGCCCCGGCCTCGACCAGCATCTTGCGCAGGTTGCCGGGCAGCGCGCCGTAGGACTACTCTTGAATGCGGTAGGCCAGACGCGATTCCACGTAGTGGCGATTGCGATGGCTGGGCCGCCGTGGGAAGTGCTGATCCCACAGCGCCCAGAGATCGGCCATGGGCAAGGATGGCAGCGCGGCCAGTTGTGCCGAAATGCTGCTGTTGGGGATGTCTGTCATTGCAGAAACTCCTGTGGTTGAGACAGGGGCATGAACGCGCTGTGGCGGCCACAAGCCAAGTCAAACCGCGCTCTGATTGGCGGGTGCTGTCGCAACCTCGACCGTGTGATGGTCGTGATGGTGGTGACGGTCGTTCTCTACTACTCCGTCCGTGAAAGGGATGGACGCGCTCATCGTCACCGCCGCCCGGGGAGATCAGAGGTGCGCTCGATGCGACGGCTGTTGGCGTCCAGCCAAGCCAGCACATCGGCCTTGCGATAGCGGACGGTGCGCCCGATTTTGGTGTGGATGGGGCCGCCGCCATTGATGACCTGCCCGCGCGAGGTGAGGATGCCGAGGTCTTCGTACTCCAGCTGTCCGTCGCGCAGCGCCGTCGTGAGCGCCGCACGCTTGGCGCTCATGCACTGGTGGAATGCAGGTCTTGCCAAATTTTGCCAAAGAACCCACACTTACGCCATGAGCACGATGAACATCTCCCTCCCCGACACGCTAAAGTCCTTCGTGGACGAGCAGGTGAGCCAGCGCGGCTATGGCACGAGCAGCGAGTACGTGCGCGAGTTGATCCGCAAGGATAAGGATCGCCTGCAACTGCGCGGCCTGCTGCTGGCCGGTGCCGCATCCAACCCGACAGCGCCGGTCGATGCCAGCTACTTCGACGGGCTGCGGGATCGGGTACGCAGGGCCGCCAAGTCCGCAGCCAAACCCGCCTCCGAAGCGTGAAGATCAAGACAGTCATCCCGCGTGAGCAGGCCCACCAGGATGTTGATGAGGCTGTTGCCTACTACCTGACTGAAGCCCATGAAGCCGTCGCGCTTGGCTTCATCGATGCGCTGGAGAGGGCTTACGGCCACATCGCCCGCCATCCGGCAACAGGCTCACCGCGTTACGCCCACGAACTCAATCTGCCCGGCCTGCGCGCGTGGTCGCTGACGCGCTACCCCTATCTCGTGTTCTACGTCGAGCACCCCGATCACATTGACGTCTGGCGCGTGCTGCACGGCCAGCGGGACATCCCGGCGTGGATGCAGGAGCCCGATGGCGTGTGACGGTCGAGCTGCTGGGCATATCGGTGTGCTCGCCGGTGTAAACAATAGGCACCGACCATCACAACCATCACCATCGTCACGGCAGCCAGCCGACCGTGATGGTTGTGACGGTGGTGACGGTCACCGCCTATTGTTGCGGTCGGCGAAAAAGGAGATGGGGTGGCGATTCACCACGCCATCAATGCCGATGGGGTCACGATTCGGTAGGCCATCGCCGATGCCCTCCAGATTCTGGAGATCACACCGCCGCGAACAGCTTCCTCTGCGGGGGAAAACGGGTCCTTCCTTGCCATATTCCAATACGGGGGGCGCGAGCGCGGCATTTCGCCACCGACAGGCCGCAAACCGGGTTACCACCCGAGGTTACCGGTTACCACCCGCCGACGATACAAACCCTGGTCATCGGTGCGAACCGCGAACCTGTGCGAACCTTGTTTCTGTTTCGCACGGTGGTGAATAGCGGCGCTCGCGCCTCCCGTATCGATCACGGTGAAGAAGGGCCCGTTTCGCCTCGGGCGATGTCCGGTTACACGACCGGCAAAACGGTGATGGGCGCAAACGCAGCAACGGCGTGGG
>JAFECU010000225.1 GCA_018242005.1 Pseudomonadota bacterium
ACACCCGCCGCCGGGTGGGCTACATGTCACAGGCGTTCTCGCTGTACTCCGAACTGACCGTGCAGCAGAACCTGGTGTTGCATGCGCGCCTGTTCAAGGTGCCCGAGGACGACATCCCGGCGCGGGTGCAGGAGATGGTCGAACGCTTCGGCCTGGAGGCGGTCGTGCACAGCCTGCCCGCCAGCCTGCCGATGGGCGTGCGCCAGCGCCTGTCGCTGGCGGTGGCGATGGTGCACAAGCCGGAGCTGCTGATCCTCGACGAGCCGACCTCGGGCGTGGACCCGGTCGCGCGCGATGCGTTCTGGCGCCTGCTGGTGGAGCTGTCGCGGCGCGACCGGGTGACGATCTTCATCTCCACCCACTTCATGAACGAGGCCGAGCGCTGCGACCGCATGTCGATGATGCATGCGGGCAAGGTGCTCGACAGCGATGCCCCGGCCGCGCTGGTGGCCAAGCGCGGCGCGCAGACACTGGAAGAGGCCTTCATCGGCTATCTGGTCGAGGCCGGCGGCGGCACGCCCGGGCAGACCGGCGACGACGCGGCGCCCGCGCAGCCCCGCGCCGATGGCCATCGCGACGCCCGTCGCAAGCCTTTCAGCCTGCAGCGCATGATCAGCTACGTCTGGCGCGAAGCGCTGGAACTGCAGCGCGATCCGGTGCGCGCCACGCTGGCGCTGGTCGGTTCGCTGCTGCTGATGTTCGTGGTCGGCTATGGCATCAGCCTGGACGTGGAGGATCTGCGCTACGCGGTGCTCGACCATGACCAAACCAGCCTCAGCCGCAGCTACGCGATGAGCCTGGAAGGCTCGCGCTACTTCATCGAACGCGCGCCGCTGGCCGACTACGAGGAGCTGGACCGACGCATGCGCAGCGGTGAGCTGGCGCTGGCCATCGAGATCCCGCCGGGCTTCGCCCGCGACGTGCTGCGTGGCAACAGCGTCCAGGTCGGTGCCTGGTTCGACGGCGCCATGCCCACCCGCGCCGAGACCATCCAGGGTTACCTGCAGGGCATCCACCTGCATTGGCTGGCCGAGCAGGCGCGCGAGCGCTTCGGCATGCAGCTGGCCAGCCCGATCGCCATCGAATCGCGCTACCGCTACAACCCCGACGTGCGCAGCCTGCCGGCGATGGTGCCGGCGGTGGTGCCGCTGTTGCTGCTGATCCTGCCCGCCATGCTCACGGCGCTCGCCGTGGTGCGCGAGAAGGAGAGCGGCTCGATCACCAACCTCTACGTCACCCCGGTCACCCGCAGCGAGTTCCTGCTGGGCAAGCAACTGCCCTACGTGGCCCTGGCGATGCTCAACTTCCTGGCCATGGCGCTGCTGGCGGTCACCGTGTTCGGCGTGCCGATCACCGGCAGCTTCCTGGCGCTGACGCTGGCGGCGCTGATCTTCACCACGGTATCCACCGGTTTCGGGCTGCTGGCCTCCACGGTCACCCGCAGCCAGATCGCCTCGATGTTCCTGGTGGTGGTGGGCACGGTCATTCCGGTGACCCAGTTCGCCGGTCTGGTCGACCCGATCTCCTCGCTCGAAGGCGTCGGCCGGGTGGTGGGCGAAACCTATCCGGCCAGCCACATGTTCGCGATCAGCCGCGGTGTGTTCAGCAAGGCGCTGCACCTGCGCGACCTGGGCGGCGCGCTGTGGCCGCTGCTGCTGGCCGTGCCGGTGGTGCTGGGGCTGGCCATCGCCCTGACCCGCAAACAGGAGCGCTGACGTGAAACTCCCCCACCTGGCCAACGTCTATCGCCTGGGCATCAAAGAGCTGTGGAGCCTGGCGCGCGACCCGATCCTGCTGGTGCTGATCGCCTATGTGTTCACCGTGTCGATCCACACCGCCGCCACGGCCATGCCCGAGAGCCTGCACAACGCGCCGATCGCCATCGTCGACGAGGACCGCTCGGCGCTGTCGCAACGCATCGCCTCGGCGTTCTATCCCCCGCAGTTCTCGCCGCCGGCGATGATCTCGCTGGGCGAGGTCGACCCGGGCATGGACTCCGGCGCCTACACCTTCGTGCTCGACATCCCGCCCAATTTCCAGCGCGACGTGCTGGCCGGCCGGCAACCCGCGCTGCAGCTCAACATCGACGCCACCCGCATGAGCCAGGCCTTCACCGGCAACAGCTACGTGCAGCAGATCATCAACCTGGAGGTCAACGAGTTCGTGCGGCGCCAGCGCGGCAGCACCGCGATGCCGGTCGAACTGGCGCTGCGCGCGCGCTTCAATCCGTCGCTGGACAAGACCTGGTTCGGCGGGCTGATGCGGATCATCAACAACGTCACCATCCTCTCGATCATCCTCACCGGCGCGGCGCTGATCCGCGAGCGCGAGCACGGCACCATCGAACACCTGCTGGTGATGCCGGTCACCCCGGCCGAGATCATGCTCTCCAAGGTCTGGTCGATGGGGCTGGTGGTGCTGGTGACCGCCTTCGTCTCGCTCAATCTGGTAGTGCGGGGTCTGCTGGGCGTGCCGATCGAAGGTTCGCTGGCGCTGTTCGTGGTCGGCGCGGCGCTGTGCCTGTTCGCGACCACCTCGCTGGGCATCTTCCTGGCCACTCTGGCGCGCAACATGCCGCAGTTCGGCATGTTGATGGTGCTGGTGCTGGTCCCGCTGCAACTGCTGTCGGGCTCGATGACCCCGCGCGAGAGCATGCCGCAGCTGGTGCAGGACATCATGCTGGCCGCGCCCACCACGCATTTCGTGGAACTGGCCCAGGCCATCCTCTATCGCGGTGCCGGCATCGGCGTGGTCTGGAAGCCCTTCCTGGCCCTGGCGCTGATCGGCTCGGCCCTGTTCGCGCTCGCGCTCACCCGTTTCCGCAGGACCATCAGCCAGATGGCCTGAATCCGTCCCTGACTCGGGACTTCCACTCAGTGAGGCACTACCCATGACCACCGAAACGCTTCCCCTGAACCTCCTCAAGGCCAACGCCGAACTGCAGTTGCGCCTGACTCGCTTGCTGCAGGAAAGCAGCCACCAATGGCTGGATTCGGTGAAGGAGGCCAGTTCGCAGGGTATCGCGGAAACCTCGGCCGAGATCGAAGGCGTGCTGCGTTCGGCCAACTGGCAGGCACTGGCGTCGTTGCCGCCTGAAGCCTTCTGGCGTCAGTTCCAGGGCCGCGTCGCGCACGTGCAGACGTTCCAACAGGTCGCGATCAAGAACCAGGCGGCCTTCACGTCGGGACTGCAGCAGGCCATCGAGAGCTGGCACAAGGCCGTGAGCAGCGCGCTCGGCAGCGACAATTCCGCGTCGCCCTTCGCCGACGTCTTCAAGCAGTGGAATGCCTTGTGGTCGCAGACGACCGAGGCCACCCAGCGCAAGGCGCCCAAGGGAGACTGATCGGAATGGGCAGCACAACACATACTGCGCTGGTCACTGGCGGCATGGGAGGGCTGGGCGAGGCCATCGCCCGCCATCTGCACGATGCCGGACATACGGTGCTGGTCACCCACGCCCGCAGCGACGAAGCCGCCAACCTGTGGCTGCGCAAAGAGGCCGATGCCGGTTACACCTTCCAGTGCTACGACGTGGACGTGGCCGACTGGGCTTCGACCCAGGCCATGGCCGAGCGCATCGCCGCCGACGGGCATGTGGTGGACATCCTGGTCAACAACGCCGGCATCACCCGTGACGCGACCTTCCGCAAGCTGAGCAAGGAGAACTGGGACGCGGTGCTCCGGGTCAACCTGGACTCGATGTACAACGTCACCCGGCTGTTCATCGACGGCATGCTCGAACGCGGCTGGGGCCGCATCGTCAACATCTCCTCGATCAACGGCTCCAAGGGCCAGTTCGGCCAGACCAACTACTCGGCGGCCAAGGCCGGCATCCACGGCTTCACCAAGGCGCTGGCGCAGGAGGTGGCGCGCAAGGGCATCACCGTCAACACCATCTCGCCAGGCTACCTGGCCACGCAGATGGTGATGGCCGTGCCCGAGGACGTGCGCAACCAGATCATCGCCGGCATCCCGGTCGGGCGCCTGGGCCGTCCCGATGAGATCGCCGCGCTGATCGGCTTCGTCGCCGGCGATGCCGCCGGCTTCCTCACCGGCAGCAACCTGTCCATCAACGGCGGCCAGCACATGTATTGACGCCGCGCCCGCCCCCCCGGCGCCTGTCGCGCCGGCGGTCAGGCGCCCTCCAGCGAAGAACAAGGACATGAGATGAGCAACGACATTGCAATCCTGGCGGCCACCCGCACCGCCATCGGCAGTTTCCAGGGCACGCTGTCCGGCCTGCCGGCCCACGCCCTGGGCGCGGCGCTGATCCGCGGCATCCTCGAGAAGACCGGCATCGCGCCCGCGGAGATCGACGAGGTCGTCCTGGGCCAGATCCTCACCGCCGGCAGCGGCCAGAACCCGGCGCGCCAGGCCGCGATCGCGGCGGGCCTGCCGCACGCGGTTCCCGCGCTGAGCCTCAACAAGGTCTGCGGCTCGGGCCTGAAGGCGGTGCACCTGGCCGCGCAGGCGATCGCCCTGGGCGACGCCGACCTGGTCCTGGCCGGTGGCCAGGAGAGCATGAGTCTGGCCCCCTACGTGCTGCCCAAGGCACGCACCGGCCTGCGCCTGGGCCATGCGCAACTGGAGGACAGCCTGATCCGCGACGGCCTGTGGGACGCGTTCAACGACTACCACATGGGCATCACCGCCGAGAACCTGGCCGAGCGCTACGGCATCACCCGCGAGCAGCAGGACGCCTTCGCCGCCGACTCGCAGCGCAAGGCCGCCGAGGCCATCGCCGCCGGCCGCTTCGGCGACGAGATCACCCCGATTTCGATCCCGCAGCGCAAGGGCGATCCGGTGCTGTTCGACACCGACGAGCAGCCGCGCGCCGGCACCACCGCCGACGCGCTGGCCAAGCTGCGCCCTGCGTTCAAGAAGGACGGCACGGTGACCGCCGGCAACGCGTCCACGATCAACGACGGCGCCGCGGTGCTGCTGCTGGCCAGTGCGCAGAAGGCCAAGGCACTGGGCCTGCCGGTGCTGGCGTGGATCCGCGGCTATGCCAGCGCCGGCGTGGACCCGGCGGTCATGGGCATCGGCCCGGTGCCGGCCACGCAGAAGACGCTGAGCAAGGCGGGCTGGCGCATCGGCGATCTCGACCTGATCGAGGCCAACGAAGCCTTCGCCGCGCAGGCGCTGGCGGTGAACCAGGAACTGGGCTGGGACACGGCCAGGGTCAACGTCAACGGCGGCGCGATCGCGCTCGGCCACCCGATCGGCGCGTCCGGTGCGCGCATCCTGGTCACCCTGGTCCACGAACTGATCCGCCGCGATGCCCGCAAGGGCCTGGCCACGCTGTGCATCGGCGGTGGCCAGGGCGTGGCCATCGCCATCGAACGCTGATCCCGACGCAGGCCCCGACGACATGAGCGACGATCGCGCCCCCCACGAGACGACCGGGGACATCCCCGCAGACTGGCCGACCGACCCGCTGCGGCTGGGTGCCGCCGCGGCCGAATACGCCATCGACGCCTGGCAGCGCGGCCTGCTGTATGCCGACGTACGCCGCCAGCGCGGCAACCAGTACCAGGCGCACCTGCGCGAGCGCGTGCCCAACGTGCTCGACTTCGAGGCCGAGCTGGTGCTCTCCGGCCTGGACCTGCCGCGCCCGGTCAACTACGGGCTGGCGCGCATCGTGCCCGGCGCCGGAACCCCGGTCGACCCGGCCAAGCGCCCGTTCGTCGTGGTCGATCCGCGCGCCGGCCACGGTCCCGGCATCGGTGGCTTCAAGCCCGACAGCGAGATCGGCGCGGCGATGAAGGCCGGTCATCCGTGCTACTTCGTCGGCTTCCTGCCCGACCCGGTGCCAGGGCAGACGGTCGAGGACGTGATGCGCGCCGAGGCCGCGTTCGTGCGCAAGGTCGGTGAACTGCATCCGGGCAACGGCAAGCCCGTGGTCATCGGCAACTGTCAGGCCGGCTGGCAGGTGCTGATGACCGCGGCGGTCTGGCCGGAGCTGTTCGGGCCGATCATCCTGGCCGGCGCGCCGGTCTCGTACTGGGCCGGCGACAACCCGATGCGCTACGGCGGCGGCCTGACCGGCGGCAGCTGGTTGACCGCACTGACCAGCGACATCGGCGCCGGGCGCTTCGACGGCGCCTGGCTGGTGCAGAACTTCGAGCACCTGGACCCGGCCAACACCCTGTGGAAGAAGCAGTACCACCTGTACGCCAACATCGACACCGAGGCCGACCGCTACCTGGGCTTCGAGAAGTACTGGGGCGGCTACGTCTTCCTCAACGACGTGGAGATGCAGTACATCGTCGACAACCTGTTCATCGGCAACAAGCTGGCCACCGCCGAGCTGCTGACCTCCGACGGCGTGCGCGTGGACCTGCGCAACATACGCTCGCCGATCGTGGTGTTCTGCTCCTACGGCGACAACATCACCCCGCCCGGCCAGGCGCTGGGCTGGATCACCGACCTGTACCGCGACAAGGACGACCTGGTCGCCCACGACCAGACCATCGTCTACGCCACCCACGACAGCATCGGCCATCTGGGGATCTTCGTCTCGGCCAGCGTCGGTCGCAAGGAACACCGCGAGTTCGCCGCCAACATCGACATCATCGACCAGTTGCCCGCCGGGGTGTTCAAGGCAGAGATCGGCGACGTGCCGCAGCAGGACGGCCCGCCCGACGCCAGCCAAGACCCGTTCTTGCTCAGGCTGAGCCTGAGCAGCGTCGAGCAAGTACGCGCGATCGTCAAGCCCGATCCGCGCAGCGAGCGGCGCTTTGCCGCGGCCGCGCACGTGTCGGAGATCAACCTGGCGCTGTACCAGAGCTACCTGCAACCCTGGGTGCGCGCGTTTTCCACGCCTTTTTGCGCGCAGTGGATGCAGCGGCTGCATCCGGCACGCATGGCCTATGAGTGGTGGTCGGATGACCATCCGCTAGCCGGCTTTGTCCGCGAGGCGGCGGCACAGGTCCGCGGGCAGCGCCAGTCGGCCACCGCCGACAATCCTTTCCTCCAGGCGCAGCAGGCGCTGTCGGACGCGGTGGTCTCGATGCTCGATCAGTACCGCGACAGCCGCGACCAGATCTACGCGACGATCTTCGACACGCTCTACAGCTTGCCTTGGGTTCAAGCATTGACCGGCCAGAACATGCGCGACGAGCGCTCGCCGCGCCAGCACCCGGGCGACACGCCCGAACACCGAAAGTTCATGGCCGACAAGCTGGCGGAGCTGAAGGAAAGCTTTCTCGTCGGTGGCGCGCCGGAGGCGGCCATGCGCGCGCTCACGCACATCTTCAGCGCGCGCGGCGAGGCGGACGAGCGGCATTTCCGCCACGCCGCCGAACTCGTCCCGCCCGAGCGCCGCGTCGAAATCGACGTCCAGGCCTTCCGCCAGCTTGGCCGCCAGCAAGTGCTGCTGATGCGGCTCGACAGCCAGGCGGCGCTGGCGGCCATCCCCTACCTTCTCAGGGATGCCTCCGCCGACGAGATACGCCAGGCGGCCAAGGCGATCGTCGACGTGGTCACCGCCGGCGATCCACTGTCGCAAGACGAGCAGGCCCGTCTGCAGCAGATGCTCGATCTGTACGAACGGGCCGCGCGGCAGGCACAGCCTTCGACCGAGGCTGCGGCGCAGGCCGCGCAGCCGCCATCGGCGCCGTCAGCGAGCAGCCCTCGGCACACGGTTTCGCCGAAATCGGCTCCTCCGAACCCGGCCAAGGCCAGTTCCTCGCGCAAGGTACCGAGCGCGCCCTCGGCCACGCCGAATCCGCGCGGCAGGCGGCGCCCATGAGTCTGCACCGACGCCAATCGCGCACGGCGGTGCGCCTGTACGGGCATTTCTGGCGCCTGAGCAGTCTTTCGAGGAACCACCAATGATGACACAACATGCGGGTTCTGCCGTATCGCCCGCCAGTGCCGCACTGGCGGTGCTGCGCAATCGCACGTTCGACGAAATCGCCGTCGGCGACACGGCGGGCATCCAGCGCACGCTGACCCCGCAGGACATGCAGCTGTTCATGCTGCAATCTGTCGGCTTCAAGCCGCAGCAGGTCGACGCGCAGTCTGCTGCCGCCAGTCCATTGCTTGGCGTAATCGCCCACGGCATGTGGGGCGGGTCGCTGATTTCCGCGGTTTTGAGCAGCCAGCTTCCGGGGCCAGGCACCGTCTATGTCAGCCAGGACCTGCGTTTTCTGCGGCCGGTCAAGGTGGGCGATACGCTGGCCGTCCAGGTGCAGGTCACGGAAAAGCACGCGCAGACGCAGCACGTCGTGTTCGCTTGCCGTTGCGTCAACCAGCAGGGCGAGGACGTCATCGAAGGCCGGGCGGAGGTCGTCGCGCCGGCCGAGCGGATCGAATGCGAGCGCGCCGCGCTACCGGAGATCCGCATGGGCGTGCAGGGGGACGCCGGCCTGCAGCGCCTGCTGGCGCACGTCGCGCCGCTTGGCGCGATCCGGGTGGCGGTGGTCCATCCATGCGATGCCGTGAGCCTTTCTGCCGCCTTGGAGGCGCGCCAGGCCGGTCTGATCGAGCCGATTCTGATCGCACCACGGGGTCGACTGGAGGCGGTCGCGGCTGAGGCGGGCCTGAATCTGGCGGACATCGCCATCATCGATGCCGCCCACAGCCATGATGCCGCACGGCAGGCGGCTGAGCTGGCGGCGTCCGGCGAGGTGGAGGCGCTGATGAAGGGCAGTCTGCACACCGATGAACTGATGGCTGCGGTGGTGGATCGCGCCGCTGGCCTGCGTACCAAGCGCCGGATCAGCCATTGCTTCGTGCTGCAAACCCCGCATTACCCGCGTCCATTCATCGTTACCGATGCCGCCATCAACCTTGCGCCCGGCTTGGAACAGAAGGCCGACATCATCCGTAACGCGATCGACCTGGCCCATGCCATTGGCGTGGCCGAGCCCAAGGTGGCCATCCTGGCGGCGGTGGAGACGGTCAATCCGACGATGCCGGCCACGCTGGATGCCGCAGCACTGTGCAAGATGGCCGATCGCGGTCAGATCGCAGGCGGCGTACTCGACGGACCGCTGGCCTTTGACAATGCTGTGTCGATCGCCGCTGCGCGCACCAAGGGCATCAACTCGAAAGTGGCCGGGCAGGCCGACATCCTCGTGGTACCGGATCTGGAGAGCGGCAACATGCTGGCCAAGCAGATCATGTACATGGGCGAGGCCGCCAGCGCCGGCATCGTGCTGGGAGCCAAGGTGCCGGTCATTCTGACCAGTCGTGCCGATTCGCGGCAATCGCGCATCGCCTCCTGCGCCATTGCACTGATGCTGGCGCACCGCTATCGGACCGCTCCACCGTGACGCGGTCGCATCCACGTTGCAGGCGAGCCGCCCACCCAACCCAATCAGAGGAACCACTGTCATGAAATACACTTTCTCCGGCCAATCCGTCCTCGTCACCGGCGCCGCGTCGGGCATCGGCGAAGCCACCGCCCGGCTATTGGCTGCCAACGGCCTGTCAGTGGTCGTCTCCGACATCCATCCTGAAAGCGTGCAGCGCGTAGTCGCCGCGATCACCGCCGCCGGCGGTACGGCCATCGCCAATCTATGCGACGTGTCCAAGGCCGATCAGGTGCAGGCTGCCGTCGAAACGGCAGTGCAACGTTTCGGCGGGCTGCACTACGCGGTCAACAACGCCGGGATCGGCGGCCAGGCCGGGGCCGTCGGCGAAATGTCGTTGGATGCGTGGCAACAAGTGGTCGACGTCAACCTGAACGGCGTGGCCTACGGCCTGCGCTACCAGATCCCGGCCATCCTCGCCGCCGGCGGCGGGGCGGTCGTCAACATGTCCTCGATCCTCGGCTTGGTAGGTATCGCAACCGCGCCGGCCTACAACGCCGCCAAACATGCCGTTACCGGGCTGACCCGTTCCGCCGCGCTGGCCTACTCGGCAAAGGGCGTGCGCGTGAATTCGTTGCATCCAGGTTACGTGGACACACCCATCCTCGATAACCTGGACGCCTCGGTGCGCACCGAATTGGTCGGGCTGCACCCCATCGGCCGTCTCGGCAACGCCGAGGAAATCGCGCACGCAACGGCCTTTCTCCTGTCCGACGGCGCCAGCTTCATTACCGGCGCGGCATTGACCGCCGATGGCGGCTACACCGCCCAATGACCTCCCGCCAACCGAATGAGAACGCCCATGAACGACAAACCTGATCTCGCCGACACGCTTTCCGGCATTTTGTCGCGCAACTGGTGGGTGCTGCTTCTGCTGGGCCTATTGGCGATCATGTTTGGCTTGCTGGCACTGTTGTCACCCCTTGGCGCAGCAGCCGTGCTGACGTTGTGGTTGGGCGTGCTGGCCATCGCTGAAGGGGTCGTGGTTCTGGCCGGGGCCATCCGGGGCTCGGCGCCGGTCTCGCGCGGCTGGGCGGTGTTCTATGCGCTGGTGTCCTTGGCATTCGGCATCATGGCCACGCTCGACCCGCTGAACATGGCCGGCACCTTGCTATTGCTCGTCGCGGTGTGGCTGGCGATCAGCGGTATCTACCGCATCGTGTTCGCGATCCGCGTGCGTAAGCGCGCGCGACACGAATGGCTGCTGATTCTCAGTGGCCTACTTGCGGTGCTGATGGGCGTACTGTTCGCGCTCTACCCGCTGTCTGGTCTGGTGGTCACCACGCTGTGGATCGGCGCGTCGGCGCTGATCTACGGTGTGTTGCAAGTCGTGGCCGCTTTCCGCTTGCGCAGGTTGGGCAAAGCATGACCGAGCCGACCGAAAGCTTGATCCTGGTGCTGAACTGCGGTTCGTCAAGCATCAAGTTCGCGCTGTTCGCAGCCGATGTACACCCGCTTGCGCGCACGCCGTTGTGGAATGGCAAGGTGCAGGGCATCGGCGGACCGGCGCCGGACTTCGGCGAAACCGGCGTTGCCCCGCACCGCGTCGAACTGGACGCAGGGCATCCACATTCCGCGGCGCTCCAGGTCATCCGCGAGCGCATCCGGACGCGCTTGAACGGGCGGCGTGTGGTTGCGGTAGCGCACCGCGTGGTGCACGGCGGCACCAAGTACTCGGCGCCCACCCGCGTCGATGCGCAGACGCTGGCCGACCTGCGCAGCTACGTCCCGCTGGCCCCGCTGCATCAGCCGTTTGCGCTGGAGGCCATGGACATCCTGTTGCGCGAACACCCGGACATCGTCCAGGTTGCCTGCTTCGATACCGCCTTCCACCGTACGTTGCCGAAGGTGGAGCAGCTACTGCCCCTGCCGCACGCCGCCTGGGCGCGCGGATTGCGCCGCTACGGATTCCACGGGCTGTCCTACGAATACATGGCGGCCGCGCTGCCCGAACGCCACGGAGACCTGGCCAGCGGCCGGGTCATCGTCGCCCATCTCGGCAGCGGCGCCAGCCTGTGCGCGATGCGTGGCTTGCACAGCGTTGCGACGACCATGGGCTTCTCCGCCCTCGACGGCCTGATGATGGGCACCCGCACCGGCGCGCTCGATCCGGGCGCCGTGATCTACCTGATGGAGATCGAGAAGCTGAGCCTGGAGCAAGTGGCGCACATCCTGTACCACGAATCGGGGCTGCTCGGCGTGTCCGGCATCTCGGCCGAGCCGCGTGTGCTGCTGCAGAAGGAAACCGGCAACGACGAAGACGCCGCCCGCGCGCGTGACGCGCTCTCGCTTTACGTGCGCCGCATCGTCCGTGAAATCGGCGCGTTGGTCGCCGTGCTGGGCGGACTGGACCTGCTGGTCTTCACCGCCGGCGTTGGCGAACACAGTCCCGAGATACGCCGCCGCGTCTGCGAGTCCCTGGGCTTCCTGCCATTGCGGCTCGACGCGCCCGCCAATCTGGCCAACGCGCCCGTCATATCCGCCGCCGACAGCGAAGTCATCGTCGGCGTCGAGCCGACGAACGAGGAATGGGTCGCGGCGCGGGCCGCACTGACCCTGTGCCGGACTGGCGTCGAGGCATGAATGAGCTCTGCCGGCCTTTGCATCTGAACCGGTTGTGCACACGCGCGAAGCCGAGCGGGAAACGCGCTCCCGGGTGGCTACTGGCCCGAGCGTCGCGGCGTGCGTGCCCCGCCAACCCACCACTACACACAACAGCGCTGGCGTCAGGAGGCGCTTTATCCCGATGAGCAACGAAGAAAGTCAACCATCTCCCGAGTCGATCGAAGCGCTCGATACCGAGGTTCATGCGGCTTGGGCAAGAGTCTGGTCCTCGCTGTCGCCCGAGTCACCGATGCTGGCCTGGATGGACTGGCTCACTCATCTGGCTACCAGCCCGGGCAAGCGGGCAGCCTTGTCCGATCTGGCCCGGGCGCAGTTAGAGCAGTGCCTGGACCTCCTCCGTGATGGGATCGAGGCGATGACCGAAGGCCGGGAACTGCCCGTGTTGCCGCCATCGGGTGACCGGCGCTTCAACGATGCCTCTTGGGATGCCTGGCCCTACAACCTGTGGCGCCGCGGCTACCAGTTGCAGAGCCAATGGTGGGAACAGGCTACACGAGGGGTCTGGGGCGTGGATCCGAAGCATCGGCGCCTGGTGGAGTTCTGCGCCAGGCAGTGGCTGGAGATGCTTTCGCCGGCCAATGTGGCCGCGCTCAATCCCGTCGTGTTGCGGCAGACCCAGGCAGAGAATGGCGCAAATCTCGCGCGGGGTTTCGAGTACTTCCTGGATGACCTTTTCCGCCAGTGGTCTGGCCGGCCGCCGGCGGGTGCCGAACGTTTCGAGGTCGGGCGCAATCTTGCCACGACGCCCGGGAAGGTCGTTCTCAGGAACGATCTGATCGAACTCATCCAGTACGCGCCCACGACAGAAAAAGTTCATGCCGAACCGATCCTGATCGTGCCTGCCTGGATCATGAAGTACTACATCCTCGACCTGTCGCCGCAGAATTCCCTCATCCGGCATCTGGTCGACCAGGGCCATACGGTCTTCTGCATCTCGTGGAAGAACCCAGGCAGAGAAGACCGCGACCTGGGCATGAACGAGTACCTGCGATTCGGACTGCATGCCGCGCTCGATGCCGTCAATGCGATCGTCCCCGGGCACAAAATCCATGCAACATGCAACCGGATACTGCCTGGGCGGCACGCTGCTGGCGATTGGCGCCAGCGCGATGGCGCGCGACGGCGACCAGCGCCTGGCGTCGCTGACGTTGCTGGCCGCGCAGACGGACTTCAGCGAACCGGGCGAACTTGGCTTGTTCATCAACGAAAGCCAGGTGTCGATGCTCGAAGCGTTGATGGACGAGACCGGCTATCTCACCGCCGAACAAATGAGCGGCGCTTTCAAGATGCTGCGCCCCTACGACATGGTGTGGTCGCGTCTGGTCAACGAATATCTGCTTGGCGAACGCAAGCCGATGAACGACCTGATGGCCTGGAACGCGGATGGCACGCACATGCCCGCCAAGATGCATTCGCAGTACCTGCGGCGGCTGTACCTGAACAACGACTTCAGCGCCGGCCTCTACCCGGTCGGCGGCCGTCCGACGTCGCTGGGCGATCTCACGCTGCCGATTTTCTGCGTGGGTACCACCACGGACCACGTCGCCCCCTGGCGCTCAGTGTTCAAACTGCACCTGTTCTCGCCGGCCGAGATCACCTTCGTCCTGACCAACGGCGGACACAACGCCGGGATCGTCAGCGAACCTGGGCATCCCCGGCGGCACTACCAACTGCGCACCCGCGCAACGGGTGAAAATTACATGGGTCCGGACGAGTGGCAGGCCTCGGCGCCCCGGCAGGAAGGCTCCTGGTGGACCGCTTGGTTCGAGTGGCTGCGGGCACGCTCGTCCAAGATGGTTGCTGCGCCCAGGATGGGCAACGCCAGAAAAGGGCTGCGTCCGGTCTGCGATGCGCCCGGGGCGTACGTCAGGCAACCGGGCGGCTCCGAACAGGATGCCGTTCCCACGAAGAACCCATCTTTGGGCACGTGCACGGACACCCCGCTGCCAGCAGACGCTGGCAGTCAGTCTGTCACTGAGCCTGGAGCCCGGTGCCAGTGAAGTCATGGTCGAGCCTGGATCTTCTTCAGCCATGGTGCCGGAGCTCTTCTCGGCTTGCTTGACTATCGCTTTTCGAGCATCAGAGCGGCGGTGCCCGACGTGGGTGCCGAGTCCCTGCAACACGCACCGGTGTGGCGTGGCCAGGTGCGCGGCTTCAGCCCGCGCGTGTCACGCCGCTTCCATATCGAATTGGCGCGGGCCACCAACGCTTATGCCGTCTCCACGCCCCCAAGCCGCGGCTGGGGGGCGTCGAGCCGACCAACGAGGAGTGGATCGCCGCGCGGGACGCGCGGCATCTGCTGAGCACAGCCCCTTCCACGATTTCATGACTTGAGGAGATACGGTATGTACGCACGCGTTCTGGTTCCACTCGATGGCAGCGCCACAGCACGTCTGGCGCTGGACCATGCGTCACATCTGTCCGGTATGAGCGGAGCGACCATCGTGCTGCTCAACATCATCGAGGAGATGAGGCACAGCAACGGCTTCGAGCGCCCCATGGTCTACATCCAGGAAGTCCGGCCCCGCTTTCTGGCAGCCGGACAGGCGCTGCTGGACGAGGCCGCGGCGGAGCTGCGTCAGCGGGGCGTTCCGGTCGAAACCGTTCTACTGGAAAGCAAGGGTGATCGCGTGTCGGAACTCATTGCGAAACAAGCCGAGGCCAGCCAATGCGATCTGGTGGTGCTGGGAACCCATGGGCGCCGGGGCGTGGACCGGCTGCTGCTGGGCAGCGATGCCGAACAGGTGGCACGCATCGCACCGGTGCCCGTCATGCTGGTGCGCCAGAAGCAGGCCAACCCGCCGTCCTCTGCGACCGCGGCGACCTGAGATGCCGACGCCGCCCCGACGTGCACCTTCTCCGTCGTGGGAGCGCTTGCGCCGCTCCGCATGGGCCTGTGCCTGGTGGGTCATGCTGCTCGCACCGGCGACGCACGCAGTGGCACAGGATGCCAGGTGCAGCGGGAGCGATCCGCTGCGCTCGACAGGCACCTTGAACCTGCGTGTCGACAACGACATGTTCGGCGGTGTGGAGCAGGACCAGGGCTACACCAACGGGTTCCTGCTCAGTTGGGTGTCTCCGAATCTGGTGGACTATGTGGACGATCCCTGCCTGCCGCGCCTGGCCCGCAACCTGAACCACTATCTGGCCTGGCTGCGTCCCGACGGCTTCGACGAGCAGAACATGACGATCGGATTGGGGCAGGTGATGTACACGCCCACCGACCATCTCCGCACCGACCTCATCACCGACGACCGCCCCTATGCCGGGGCGTTGATGTTCAGCATGGGCTACAACGCACGCAAGGGTGACCAACTGCGCACGTCGCAGATCCGCTTCGGCATCGTCGGCCCCGCCGCGTACGCGAAGCAGACCCAAAGCTGGTGGCACGACGTCATCGATGTCGACCGATTCCATGGCTGGCACCACCAGTTGCGCAATGAACCCGTGCTGCAGGTGATCCATGAACGGCGCACGCGTGTCGCACGGCGCGAGGATGTCGATGGCTGGGGGTGGGACCTCACGCGGCATTGGGGCGCCAGCCTGGGCAACTTCGCGACCTATGCCAACGTGGGTGGCGAGTGGCGCTTCGGCCTGCGCCTGCCCGATGACTTCGGCACGGCCCCTTTGCGACCTGCCGGGGAGAACACCTCGCCGGTGCGCCTGCGGCCCGACGGAGCCTGGAACGGGCACTTGTTCGTTGCGCTCGATGCGCGCTGGGTGCTGCACGACATCACCCTGGATGGCAACACGTTCAAATCAAGCCACAGTGTCGACAAGCGCCCCTTCGTGGCCGACATCGGCTATGGCGTCGCCATGTACGTCGGTCAATGGCGGCTCGCCTTAGCGCGCTACCACCGCACGCGTGAGTTCCGGGGCCAGCGCGACATCCCGGTCTACGGCACCGTCACCATCGGGAGGCACTTCTGATGCAGGTCGATGCCTTCCTTGGAGTGACGCTGGCGATCCTGCTGCTGTTCGGCGGCAAGGGCCTGATCGCCCGCGTGGGCTGGCTGCGTCGCTACAGCATTCCCGAAGCGCTGGTTGGCGGCGTGCTCGGGGCTCTGGTCGTGTGCGCACTCCACTACGGCGCCGACATCACCGTTGCCTTCGATCAGAGCACCCGCGATGTCCTGCTGCTGTACTTCTTTGCCGCCATCGGGCTGAACAGCGACCTGCGCACGCTGGCCGCGGGGGGGCGCTCCTTCCTGGTCCTGACGGCGCTGGCGGTCGTCTTCATCCTCCTGCAGAACGCCACCGGGATGGGGCTGGCCAGTGCCTTCGGGATGGACCCCCGCGCCGGGCTGATGGTCGGCTCCATCTCGCTCACCGGCGGCGTGGGCACCACCGTCGCCTGGTCGGGCCACTTCTCGGAGCACCTGGGCATCGGCAACGCCCAGGAGCTGGGTCTGGCCGCGAACACGATCGGGCTCATCGCCGCGTGCATGATCGGCGGCCCCCTTGCCGCCTTTCTGATGCGCCGCCACCACGTCAGGCCTTCGGGTGAAACCGAACTGGAAGTAGGCGTGCTGCACCGCGATGAAGCGCGCGCGCACCTGGACTACCACGGCGCCTTGCTGGCGGTTTTCTGGCTCAACTGCACCCTGATGCTGGGACACGGCATTACGCAGTTGGCGGCTTTGTCGCCCTTGAAGCTGCCGAGCTTCGTGGGATGCCTGCTGGCCGGCATCGTGCTGCGGGCCGCTGCGGATCTGTTGACCACCAACGGCAGGGGTCGGCTCTGGAACTTCCCGAGCATGCAGCCGGGCCTGGCGCTGATCTCGGATATCTGCCTGGGACTGTTTTTGACCCTGGCGCTGATGGGGCTGAGGCTCTGGGAGCTGGAGCCGGTTCTGGTGTTCATCACGGTCGCCATGCTCGTGCAGATCACTCTGACCGTCGCCTACGTGCTGCTGGTGGTGTTCCGTGCCATGGGGCGCGACTATGAGGCCACCGTCGTGTGCGCGGGGTTCGGCGGCATTGCGCTGGGTTCGACCGCGACGGCTGTTGCCAACATGACCGCCGTGACCAGGGAGTTCGGCGCGGCGCGCCAAGCGTTCATCGTCGTGCCGCTGGTGTGCGGCTTCTCGATCGACCTGGTCAACGCCATCGTCATCGGCTGGCTGGCGAGGTGAGCCGTGAAGAAAAAAAGAGAACAAAGGATACAGAAGAATGACCCTGCAAAGACTGACCTTGGCATTGCCCGGCAACGAGGCCTTCGCCGCCCAGCTCTCGAAGGCGCTGAGCAGTAAGCTCGGGCGGCTCGAAACCCGCCACTTCCCCGACGGCGAAAGCTACGTGCGGCTGCATGGCGATCCGGCCGGACGCGCCGTGGATTTGGTCTGCACGCTGGCCCGGCCCGACGCGCAGTTCCTGCCCCTGGTGTTCGCGGCCGACGCGGCCCGCGACCTGGGCGCAAGCGAGGTCAACCTGGTCAGCCCCTACCTGGCCTACATGCGGCAGGACAAGCGCTTCCACGAGGGAGAGAGCGTCACCTCGCTGTCTTTTGCGCGCTTGATCTCCTCCACCTTCGACAAGCTGGTCACGGTGGATCCCCACCTGCACCGCCACCCGACCCTGGCATCGATCTACACCCTGCCGACCGCGACCTTGCAGGCCGCCCCCTTGTTGGCCGACTGGATCGCGGCCAACACCGAGCGGCCGTTGATCGTGGGGCCTGACGAAGAAAGCGAGCAATGGGCAGGCGACATCGCGACGCGCATCGGTGCGCCGTGCGTCGTGCTCACCAAGACCCGGTACGGCGACCGCCGCGTCGAGATCGCCGTGCCCGATCTGTCGGCCTGGCGCGAGCGCACGCCCGTGCTGGTCGATGACATCGCATCGTCCGGCCGGACCTTGATGCAGGCCGCACGCGGCATCGCCGCTCAAGGATTACCGCGGCCCGAGTGCGTGGTGGTGCACGCGCTGTTCGCCGATGACGCCTGGACTGAACTGGCGCCGCTGTTCTCGCGCATCACCTCGACCGACGCGGTTCCCCACCCGAGCAACCGCATTGCACTAGCCCATTTGGTCGCCAGCGCATTGAAGAGCCGTCAAGTCGACGACGACCGTGGCGGCCCGAGCAGAAGAACGACAGGAGCAACATCGTGATGAACGCAAGCGACGCAGACACATATTACGAATGGCGCATCGGCCTGGGGCCCATCCAGCACAGCGACATGACCGCCAAGCGCATCGACGCGACGATTTCCGACCTGGTGAGCCAGGGTCTTGTCGATCGCACGAAGGCCTACGAATTGCTGGCCGCGGCCGATCGCCTGACTTGCGTGGGGATGAACGTGGTCGCGCACATGACCTACGCCCAGCGCATCGACCTGTCCGGTACCTTCCTGGCCGCCGACGACTTCAAGGCCACGCCCGAAGGCCATACCGGTGGCTCGCTGAACATGGTGCCGGCTTTCGTGGGCTACCTGCTCGCCAACGCCCTGACGGGGCACACGCGCGGATGGCTGATGGGGCAAGGGCATTGCGTTGCCGCCATCGAAGCCATCAATGCGCTCACGGGCGACGTCTCACCGGCGCAGCGCGGTCGCTACGACCGCAGCGAAGCCGGCCTGTCGCGGCTGTGCGCCGATTTCTACTCCTACGCCATCGATCCACAGGGCCGCCCCGCCGTGCCGCTGGGCAGCCACGCCGGCCCAAACACCGCAGGCGCGGTGTCGGAAGGCGGCTACCTCGGCTTCGCCGGCCTGCAATACGTGCACATGCCCCTGCCCGGCGAAAGCCTGGTGGCCTTCCTGAGCGATGGCGCCTTCGAGGAACAGCGTGGCTCGGACTGGGCTCCCCGCTGGTGGCGTGCCGAGGACTGCGGCTACGCGATACCCGTGATGATCCTCAATGGCCGCCGCATCGAGCAGCGCACCCAGATCGTCCAGGAAGGTGGCGCGCCATGGCTGGCCGAAGACCTGCGCCACAACGGATTCGATCCCATGACCGTCGATGGCCGCGATCCGGCCGCCATCGCCTGGGGCATCATCTCGGCGGAACAGGCCCTGCAACGGTTCGCGGCGGACCCGGATCGCCGCTATCCGATGCGCCTGCCCTACGTGATCGCGGAGACCGAAAAGGGCTTCGGCTTTGCCGGCGCGGGCACCAATGCCGCGCACAACTTGCCCCTGTCGGGCAATCCGCACAACGATGCTGCCGCGCGCGAGGCATTCAACGCCAGCGCCGCCGCCTTGCATGTGCCGCCATCCGAACTCGACGCGGCGCTGGCCGCCTTGGCCACGCATGCCGGCCAGCAACGCCCGCTGGAAAGTGGCCACCCGATGGCGCATCGCCGTCCCAACGCCCCTGTGCTGCCCGAGCCGGTCTGGCAAGCCGAGGGCGAGAGCGGCAGCGCGATGGCGGCGCTCGACCGCTGGTTCGTCGATCTGGTCCGGGCCAACCCGGATCTGCGCGTGCGGGTCGGCAACCCGGATGAACTGGCAAGCAACAAGATGGGGGGCACGCTGGCGCTGCTCAAGCACCGCGTCAACGCGCCTGAGCCCGGTGTCCCGGAAGACCTGCACGGCGCAGTGATCACTGCGCTCAACGAGGAAGCCGTGGCGGCAGCAGCGTTGGGCAACAAGGCGGGGCTGAACCTGATCGTGAGCTACGAAGCCTTCGCCGTGAAGATGCTGGGCCTGCTCCGCCAGGAGATCATCTTCGCGCGCCGGCAAAAGGAGCTCGGACAAACGCCGGGCTGGCTGCCGGTGCCCTTGATCGTCACCTCCCACACCTGGGAAAACAGCAAGAACGAGCAATCGCACCAGGATCCGACCATCGCAGAGGCCTTGCTGGGCGAGATGTCCGACACCGCGCGCGTGCTGTTTCCGGTGGATGGCAATACAGCGGTGGCCGCCTTGCGCGAGGCATACGCCGGGCGCGGGCAACTGGCCTGCATCGTGGTCTCCAAGCGCGACATGCCCATCCGCTTCGACGCAGATCGTGCCCAGGCGTTGGTGCGCGACGGTGCGGCGCACATCGCGGGAGATGTCTCGACAGCCGGCATGCAATTCGTCGCCGTCGGTGCGTATCAGTTGGAACAGGCGCTCCAGGCCCATGCCTTTCTTGAACGGCATGGTTTTGCGACCTGCGTGACGGCCGTGATCGAGCCGGGCCGCCTGCGTGTCCCGCGCGACGACTTGGAGGCCGCCTTCGTGCTCGGTGACGAAGCACTGAGGGCGCTTTTCCCGCCGGAACTGCCCCGTGTGCTGCTCTGCCACACCCGACCGGAGCCGATGCTCGGTGTCTTGCGGCGCATCGATGGAGGCCACGCCAAGATGCGGGCGCTGGGCTACATCAACCGCGGCGGCACGCTCGACGTGACCGGCATGCTGCGCGCCAACCGCTGTTTCTGGCGGGATGCGATCAATGCCGCCGCCGACGTCACCGGCTGGAGCGATACGAGCAGCCCCTCATCCAAGGTGCGACGGCGCCAGAGCACGTGAGGTCACGCTGTGCCTCGAACGATCAAGAACACAAACAACACAAGGACAGCGACCCAATGGCTTCATTGACCAGCCTTGGCGGTGCAGGCACCGTCACCGGCTCCAAACACCTTCTCACCCACGGCAACACCCGGATTCTCGTCGACTGCGGACTGTTTCAAGGGTTCAAGAACCTGCGCGAACTCAACTGGCAGCGTCTGGAGGTCGATCCCGCGCAGATCGACGCCGTGGTGCTCACCCACGCCCACCTGGACCATTGCGGCTATCTCCCACGCCTGATGCTCGATGGCTTCAAGGGCAAGGTGTTCTGCACCCATGCGACGCGCGACGTGGCCGAGTTGATCCTGCTCGACAGCGCCTGGCTACAGGAAAAGGACGCCGAGTTCGCTAACCGCAAAGGCTTCTCCAAGCACAAGCCCGCCATGCCGCTGTACAGGGTGCGCGACGCGGAGCGTGTTTTGCGGCAGTTCCACCCGGTGCCCTTGCACCGCGACGTCGAACTGCCGGGCGGTGCGCGGCTGCTGTTGCGCCGCGCCGGGCACATCCTCGGTGCGTCCACCGCGCAGATCGACATCGGCGGCGTGCGCATCGTTTTCTCTGGCGACCTCGGGCGTTATGACGATCCGGTGATGTACGACCCGGAGCCGGTACCCGAGGCGGACTACGTCGTGACCGAATCGACCTATGGCAACCGGCGCCATGATCGTGGAGATGCCGTCGAGGCGCTCGGCAAGATCATCAACAGAACCGTCCTGCGCGGCGGTACCGTAGTGATCCCCGCCTTCGCAGTGGGGCGGGCACAGTCCCTAATCCATGATCTCTGGCTATTGCGCCAAAGCGGCGGCCTGCGCAACGTGCCGGTCTACCTCGACAGCCCGATGGCGACCAATGCGACCGCACTCCTGCACAAGCATCACCAGGACCACAGGCTCGCTTCGCACGATTTCGAGTCGGCATTCGCTGACGTCACCTACGTGCGCGAAGTCGAGGAGTCCAAGGCCCTGTCGGCCAACCGCTACCCGAAGGTGATCATCTCGGCCAGCGGCATGGCCACGGGCGGCCGGGTGCTGCACCACATTGCCGCTTTCGCGCCCGATCATCGCAATACGCTGCTCTTCTCGGGTTTCCAGGCCGCAGGCACACGGGGGCGAAAGCTGCTGGAGGGCGCGCGCGAGGTCAAGGCCTACGGGCAATGGATACCGGTCAACGCCGAGGTCACGGAACTACCCATGCTGTCGGCCCATGCGGACAGCGACGAATTGCTGCACTGGCTATCGGGTTTTCAGCAGCCGCCCAAGCGGGTATTCATCGTACATGGAGAGCCCGAGGCATCAGAGGCCCTGCGCGAGCGGGTGAAGCGCGAGCTGAACTGGTCGGCCTCGGTTCCGCTGCAAGGGCAGGTATTCGAGCTATGAGCGGTGTACCTACCCCCACAGCTTCGCCAGCTCTGCGCGCGATGCGCATGCAGTTGCACACGCAAAACCAGGCTATCGTGCTCATGCATGTCGATTGCCATGTCTGTCATTCGGAGGGGCTGGCGTCACGATCGCAGGTGCTGGTGACCGGGGGCAACCGCGAAGTTCAGGCGCTGCTTTATCAGACCAATAGCCCGCTCTTCGCACTGGATCGCGTGGTGCTTTCTGAAGCTGCCTGGCAAGCTCTGGGCATTGAGGACGGGGACACCGTGCTGGTACGCCACGCGCCCGTGCTGCATTCACTGGCCGGCGTGCGCCGCCGTATCCATGGCCAGCGCCTGGACGGTCCGGGACTGGCCGCGATCGTCCACGACGTTGTCCACGGCAGATTCACCGACGTGCAGTTGTCCGCCTTCCTTACAGCCACCGCCACGCTGCCGCTGGATGAGCAGGAGACAACACACCTCACCCGCGCCATGGTCGAGGTGGGCGAGCGACTGTCCTGGCCGTCTCCGGTAGTGGTGGACAAGCACTGCGTCGGCGGCCTGCCTGGCAACCGCACCACACCCATCGTGGTAGCCATCGCCGCTGCCAATGGCTTGGTGATGCCCAAAACCTCCTCACGCGCGATCACTTCTCCAGCCGGCACTGCCGACACGATGGAGACTCTAGCCCCCGTGGAACTGGATCTCGGTAGTCTTCGCCGCGTGGTCGAGGCAGAGGGTGGCTGTCTGGCCTGGGGTGGTGCAATGCACCTCTCGCCGGCCGACGACATCTTCGTGCGTATCGAGCGCGAACTTGACATCGACACTGAGGGGCAACTCATTGCCTCGGTGTTGTCCAAGAAGATCGCCGCCGGTGCCACCCATGTCGTCATCGACATCCCCGTCGGCCCCACGGCCAAGGTGCGTAGCCCGGAAGTGGCCCAGCACCTCGCGGCACGTCTCACAGCCACCGCCGAGCACTTCGGTCTGACCCTACGCTGTCTTATCACCGATGGCAGTCAGCCGATTGGACACGGCATAGGCCCAGCACTGGAGGCGCGCGACGTGCTGGCAGTACTACGCAACACCCCTGACGCGCCGGAAGACCTGCGCGAACGTGCGGCGATGGTTGCAGGCGCAGTGCTGGAGCTAGGCGGGGTCGCGACTGATGGCGATGGAATGCGACTGGCTCTGGAAACCCTCCGAGATGGCCGTGCCTGGCACCGCTTCGAGCGAATCTGCACCGCCCAGGGGGGCCTGCGCGAACCGCCCCGCGCTGCTCATGTCCGTCCGCTGGCAGCCGAGTGCTCCGGGCGTATCGTGCATATCGACAACCGCAAGTTATCCAGGCTGGCCAAACTCGCCGGCGCCCCTGAGCGAAAAGCGGCGGGTGTCCACCTGCAACTGCGCCTGGGAGATGTCGTCTCTCAGGGACAGACCTTGATGGAACTGCATGCCCAGACGCCGGGCGAGATGGCCTACGCCCTGCAGTACGCGGTCGACGCCGGCCCAATCGTCCATATCGAGGCCTGAGCACCGCATGCGCACTCTGCTTCCTACACCACCGCACTACTTGCACCAGTGGATGAAACGTTCTTCCGAGACCACGCGGGGCAGTGCGCATGCCGCATCCATCCGCGCATCCTCATCGGAGGTCAACGCCATCGAGCAAGCCATCGATATTGCCGGCTCGCACTTCCAGCTTCACTGGGGAAAATAACCGATGGAACTGCGACACCTTCGCTGCTTTGTGGTTCTGGCCGAGGAACTGCATTTCACGCGAGCTGCCGAGCGCCTGCATATTGAACAACCACCTCTATCACGCGCGATCAAAGAGTTGGAAGACGAACTGGGGGTTGTGCTCTTCGATCGAGATCGCAGGGGCACCCGGCTAACCGCTGCCGGTACTGCCTTCTTGCAGGATACCCGTCGACTGTTCACCGTCCTGGAGCAGGCCAGGGAGAACGCCAAAGCCGTCGCATCGGGCTTGCGAGGCAGCCTGCGGATCGCGGTGTCCGATGGCGCGATTGATCCTCGGCTATCGGCATTCTTGGCGCGTTGTCGCGCAGAAGAGCCGGAGATCGAAATACGCCTGTCCGAAGTACCGTTAGCCGAGCAAGTTCGCGGCTTGCGGTCGGGCGACTTCATGATCGGGTTCGCACACACGGCCGATGTTGGTGATGGCATTGTTGCCGAACCCGTCTGGCGAGACCCCCTGGTAATCGCAGTACCAGCCCGGCACGCACTGCTTGCCCACAAGAAGGTTCCACTTCACGAACTCCGGGGCCACCCGCTTGTCTTGTGCGATCCGCAGGTGTGCGAGGGTTATTGCCGTGAGCTGACCCGGCTCCTACAGGTGCTGGAGCACAAGTTGAACGTCGTTGAGGAAGTGTCCTCGCTGGACATGATGCTCACCCTGGTTGGAGCAGGCTACGGCATCGGCTTCATGACGGCGACAAAGATTCCGGTGAGCCAACGACCGGACGTGGTAGTCCGTCCTTTGGACTTGGATTCAGCGGTGATGACTACTTACCTGCTTCGTCCCGAGAGCGACAACCCGGCGGCTTCGTTGGAGCGATTTATCGATCGCCTACGTGGCCCTTTGTGCGACTAACACGGCCCTCAGACGCCGCCTGAAGTCTCGGTGTCGGTACGGAGATTGCGTTCAGTGGCCCCCATCAGCTCTGCCGCACTTATTCCGAGCGCGCTGGAGATCTTCAGTATCAGGGCAAGCGTTGGCATGTGCTCTCCGCGCTCGATCTTGCCCATGTGCGAGCGCTCAACCTCGGCCAGAGAGGCAAGCTCTTCTTGTGCAATTCCTTGCTCCGTGCGAACGGCACGCACCGCCTGCCCGAACGCCATTGCTGGCTTGGCCGCATATCTGGTTGTGCCATGGGGACGACCCCGTTGAACGCTACGCTTCTGCATCCCCAGAAGCGTCAAGCAGTCAATCAAACTTAACCACGTTAAATTTAACTCATTCGACTATCATTTGGGCTCGCCTTTTCGACCCGATCGTTTCTTGGGGGCTCTCATGCACGACGCCACCAGCCACTTCCCCGTTTTCAGGCTTGCCATAGCGCCCGGCGTGCCGTCACCGCATCTTTCGGCATTGCTCGCGCTGCACCGTGCAGAAGAGCCGGAAACCACCATCACATTCCATGAGGTCACGAGCGAGGCTCTGGTTGCCGGGCTGCTGCACGAAGGTCGCTACGACGCAGGTCTATCGCTTGACAACCCGACCCATGTGTCCCTGAAAAGCCAAGCGCTCTGGACCGAAAGCATGGCCGTTGTCATGCCCGTGCGGTTTCCCCTGCTTGACCAGGCGATGCTCACCATCGCCGACCTTCGGAACTACCCCGTCTATCGTTGGCAGGTGGAGGCTTGCAGCCTGCTAGATGAAAGGCTGGCGTCCCTTACGCCGGTGGGCCAAGAAAACATCCAGCGGGTGACTTCATTCGAGATGATGGCGCTATGGATTGCGGCCGGCTACGGGGTTGGGCTATCCGCGCAATCGCGCATCAGGCCTGTCCCTGAGTGGGGGCTCAGCATGCGACCGCTCGCCGACGGCCCCTACGACGTCGTGACGTACCTGCAGCGGCCCCACGCGCAAGCCGATTCCGCTGCAGAGCGGTTCGAGCGCAGAGCGCTGCAAATTGCGAGGGCAGACGCCGCGTAGTGGGCGCCCGCCCTCAATGGCCAGGGCCATCTCACCCCGGCCATAGGTTGCAGCATGGGGACTAGCCCCCCTCAAGTGCCGCTGCGCTATCCACCAGCCGACGGACGCTCTGCCGCACTTCCTCGGGGATAGGCCGCAGGGCAACTGCCTCGGGCACACCCGCATGGTGCTGGTAGTCGCCCATGATGACCCGGATGATGGCAGGCACATTGGTCGGCGTGACCGCATCAATCGCCGCGCGATCGCCCAGGTCCGGGTGCGGCTGGGTCAGCATGCGGTACAAATCCCACGAATCCGCGTGCGGGCACTGGTTCATGAGCACCTGGGCCAGCTTGTGCTTGAGCGGCACCAGTTGCCAGTCGGGAACGCGCTGCCCCCGATTGCCCAGGCTGATGGACAGCAGCTTGCCCGCTTTCAACTCGCGGTTGATCTGGTCCTTGGACTTCCCGGCCAGCTTGCCGAACAGCGGGACCGGCAGGTTGTTCGGCGACTCGTACATGGCCAGCATTTCTTCGCGCTCGCGCTGGATGGCGAAGACTTCCGCCTCCGGCGCGTGCGTCGGAGGCGGCGGCACCTGCGACAGCCGCTGGAACGTGATCCCACCGCTGCTCGGCGTTACGACAATGGGCGTGGCCACGACAGGCGGGACGCCGGGGGGAGCGGGCTGGGCCACCGTGGGGGCAGCATCCACCGCATTCCCCAATTCCGCCATCGCCGGCACGCCGTCGATGCGGATGGTCAGGTGCGCGCTCGCGGCTTCCACTTCGCCCTGTTCGAGCAAGTCGAGGCGATCGGCCCAATCCTGCATCATGCGGCGGCGCGGCTCCACGTACTTGGCGTGATTGTAGGCCGAACTCACCTTGTTGGGGTCGGAGTGCGAAAGCTGCGCATCCACCCAAATCTTCGGATAGCCGATCTCGTTGAGCGCCGTCGAGATGGTACCGCGGATGCCGTGGCCGGTCAGGCGCCTCTCATAGCCCATGAGCTGTACGGCCTTGTTGAGGGTGTTCTCGCTGATGCGCTTCTTGAGTTCGCTACGGTGCGACAGCAGGTACTTCTGCGCCGGCCGCATCACACCCAAGAGATAGCGCACGACCTCGATGGCCTGCAAGGACAGCGGCACGATGTAGGGCGGCACGTCTTGCGGCCGCTTGCCGGCCTTGCGCATCTCGTCCTGAAGCTGCTTGACGACCTGTGGCGGAATGATCCACAAGCCCCGGTCGAGGTCGAACTGTTCAGGTTCGGCCAACCGCAGTTCGCCCGTGCGCACCCCCGTCAGGAACAGCAGCCGGATGCCAAGCTGTGTCTGCCAGCCACGGGGGTTGTAGAGCCGGAGCTTCTGGAGGAACTCGGGCAGCTCGGGCAGGTGCAGGTAGGGGTTGTGGGCCACGGGTGGCTTGGGCTCGGCCACCACGTCCAGGTCCGCGGCCGGGTTGACTTCCATCCCCTCGGCGATGACCAGGGCATAGCGGAACATCTGGTTGAACCAAGTGCGGACCTTCTCGGCAGTGGTGAACGCCTTGCGTTTCTCGATCGCTGCCAGGACACCCAGGAGCTGGGGGCGGCGAATGTCGTAGATCGACATCTTTCCCAGGGTCGGCAGCACGTCCTTGTTGAAGACGCGCAGGATCTGCGAAAGCGTGCTCTGACGGCCTTCCTTGAGTTCCTTGCGGCGATGCTCGACCCAGGCATCGAAGACGTTCTTGAAGGTATGTTCACCTGCCAGCTTGGCCGCGTGCCGCTTCCGGTCGCGCTCGACCTGGGGATCGATCCCCCTGGCAAGCAGGGCTTGGGCCTTGTCCCGCTCGGCGCGGGCCTCGCGCAGGCTGAGGGCGGGATAGCCGCCCAGGGACATGCGCTTCTGCTTGCCCAGCCAGTAGTAGCGGAATAGCCACGACTTGCCGCCTGCGGCAGATACCAGCAGACCCAGGCAGTCGTTGTCAGAGATGGTGTAGCGCTTTCCGGTGGTCCTTGCCTGCCGGACGGTCAGATCAGAGAGTGCCATTTCGAGGCTCCTAAGTGATGACTTAGGCCCTATGCTCGTCATGGTCCCCGCTCAGCCCCAGCAATTATCCGGTAGCCGACCCGCCCGCATTCTTGTGCCTCATTTGGCGCCTCAAAAACGCTGGCTGTAGGTGGATTTCCGTGGCACTCGCTGGAATGAAAAAAGGGGCCGAAGCCCCTCTTTTCAACGACTTACAGACGTCAGTGGAAGTCTGTAGATCATAACTTGGAGCGGGAAACGAGACTCGAACTCGCGACCCCGACCTTGGCAAGGTCGTGCTCTACCAACTGAGCTATTCCCGCGCGAGCCCAAAATGATGCCGTTTTACGCGCCCCATGTCAACCACTGGC
>JAFECU010000226.1 GCA_018242005.1 Pseudomonadota bacterium
CTGAGCTAAGTCAACCCGAACAGACTCTCCACACAACTTCATACCTTGGCAGGAGAGCACCATGAACGCATTGACCGCGGCCCGGCCCATCGGCTGGCTTAACAAAGTCCCCGAAATCGCACTGTCCTTCTGGGGGTCGTCTCAGAAAACGGAAAATAAAGCACGCTAAGGCATAGCCGAACCTGCCAAGCTTGCTCCACCCTGTAGTGACGCGATCAGCGGGCAGGAAACGTTCCCCCTTCGCGCATGGCAGGCGCACACCAACTCAGACAGCACGGCCTCCATGCGCGCCAGGTCAGCCATTTTCTCGCGCACGTCCTTGAGCTTGTGCTCGGCCAGACTGCTGGCTTCCTCGCAATGGGTGCCATCCTCCAGCCGCAGCAGCTCGGCGATCTCATCCAGGCTGAAGCCCAGCCGCTGGGCTGATTTCACGAAGCGCACCCGCGTTACATCCGCCTCGCCATAGCGGCGGATGCTGCCATAGGGCTTGTCAGGCTCCAGCAACAAGCCCTTGCGCTGATAGAAACGGATGGTCTCCACATTGACCCCGGCCGCCTTGGCGAAAACGCCAATGGTCAGGTTCTCCAAATTGTTTTCCATATCGCTTGACTCCGTACATGAGTACGGAAGTAAGGTTACGCTATCCAATTTCAATTCGAAAGGACAAGCGCATGTCTGAACCAAAAACCGGGCGCGGCGCGCTCTTCACTGGAGGGCTTGCCGCCATCCTCGCCTCGGCTTGCTGCCTCGGGCCGTTGGTTCTGATCGCCTTGGGGTTCAGCGGCGCTTGGATCGGCAACTTGGCGGTGTTGGAACCCTATCGCCCCATCTTTATCGGCGTGGCGCTGGTGGCGTTGTTCTTCGCCTGGCGGCGCATCTACCGGCAGGCAGCGGCCTGCAAACCGGGTGAGGTCTGCGCGATTCCCCAAGTGCGAGCTACTTACAAGCTCATTTTCTGGATCGTGGCCGCGCTGGTTCTGGTCGCGCTCGGATTTCCCTACGTCATGCCATTTTTCTACTGATCGGAGTTCACCATGAAGAAACTGTTTGCCTCCCTCGCCCTCGCCGCCGTTGTTGCCCCCGTCTGGGCCGCCACCCAGACCGTCACGCTGTCCGTACCGGGCATGACCTGCTCCGCCTGCCCGATCACTGTCAAGAAGGCGATTTCCAAGGTCGAAGGCGTCAGCAAAGTTGACGTGACTTTCGAGACACGCCAAGCGGTCGTCACCTTCGACGATGCCAAGACCAGCGTGCAGAAGCTGACCAAGGCAACCGCAGACGCGGGCTATCCGTCCAGCGTCAAGCAGTGAGTCACTGAAAACGGCACCGCAGCACAACGGACGTCATTGTCTGGCGCCACAAACGATAAAGGATCTGTTGCATGACCCATCTAAAAATCACCGGCATGACTTGCGACTCGTGCGCGGCGCACGTCAAGGAAGCGCTGGAAAAAGTGCCAGGCGTGCAGTCGGCGCTGGTGTCCTATCCGAAGGGCACAGCGCAACTCGCCATCGTGCCGGGCACATCGCCGGACGCGCTGACTGCCGCCGTGGCCGGACTGGGCTACAAGGCAACGCTAGCCGATGCGCCACTGGCGGACAACCGCGTCGGACTGCTCGACAAGGTGCGGGGATGGATGGCCGCCGCCGAAAAGCACAGTGGCAACGAGCCCCCGGTGCAGGTAGCGGTCATTGGCAGCGGTGGAGCCGCGATGGCGGCGGCGCTGAAAGCCGTCGAGCAAGGCGCGCAGGTCACGCTGATCGAGCGCGGCACCATCGGCGGCACCTGCGTCAATGTCGGCTGTGTGCCGTCCAAGATCATGATCCGCGCCGCCCACATCGCCCATCTGCGCCGGGAAAGCCCGTTCGATGGCGGTATTGCGGCAACTGTGCCTACGATTGACCGCAGTAAGCTGCTGGCCCAGCAGCAGGCCCGCGTCGACGAACTGCGGCACGCCAAGTACGAAGGCATCCTGGGCGGTAATCCGGCCATCACCGTTGTGCACGGTGAGGCGCGCTTCAAGGACGACCAGAGCCTTACCGTCCGTTTGAACGAGGGTGGCGAGCGCGTCGTGATGTTCGACCGCTGCCTGGTCGCCACGGGTGCCAGCCCGGCGGTCCCGCCGATTCCGGGCTTGAAAGAGTCACCCTACTGGACTTCCACCGAGGCCCTGGCGAGCGACACCATTCCCGAACGCCTTGCCGTAATCGGCTCGTCGGTGGTGGCGCTGGAGCTGGCGCAAGCCTTTGCCCGGCTGGGCAGCAAGGTCACGGTCCTGGCGCGCAATACCTTGTTCTTCCGTGAAGACCCGGCCATCGGCGAGGCGGTGACAGCCGCTTTCCGTGCCGAGGGCATCGAGGTGCTGGAGCACACGCAAGCCAGCCAGGTCGCCCATATGGACGGTGAATTCGTGCTGACCACCACGCACGGTGAATTGCGCGCCGACAAACTGCTGGTTGCCACCGGTCGGACACCGAACACGCGCAGCCTCGCGCTGGACGCAGCGGGGGTCACTGTCAATGCGCAAGGTGCCATCGCCATCGACCAAGGCATGCGCACGAGCAACCCGAACATCTACGCGGCCGGCGACTGCACCGACCAGCCGCAGTTCGTCTATGTGGCGGCAGCGGCCGGCACCCGTGCCGCGATCAACATGACCGGCGGCGATGCGGCGCTCGACCTGACCGCAATGCCGGCCGTGGTGTTCACCGATCCGCAAGTGGCGACCGTGGGCTACAGCGAGGCGGAAGCCCACCACGACGGGATCGAGACCGACAGCCGCACCTTGACCTTGGACAACGTGCCGCGTGCGCTCGCCAACTTCGACACACGCGGCTTCATCAAGTTGGTTATCGAGGAAGGCAGCCATCGGCTGATCGGCGTACAGGCGGTCGCGCCGGAAGCGGGTGAACTGATCCAGACGGCGGCTCTGGCCATTCGCAACCGCATGACGGTGCAGGAACTGGCCGACCAGTTGTTCCCCTACCTGACGATGGTCGAGGGGTTGAAGCTCGCGGCGCAGACCTTCAACAAGGATGTGAAGCAGCTTTCCTGCTGCGCCGGGTGAGAAAAAGGAGGTGTTCAATGAACGCCTACACGGTGTCCCGGCTGGCTCTTGATGCCGGGGTGAGCGTGCATATCGTGCGCGACTACCTGCTGCGCGGATTGCTGCGCCCGGTGGCGTGCACACCAGGCGGCTACGGCTTGTTCGATGACGCCGCCTTGCAACGGCTGTGCTTCGTGCGGGCGGCCTTCGAGGCGGGCATCGGCCTCGACGCGCTGGCGCGGCTGTGCCGGGCGCTGGATGCGGCGGACGGCGACGAAGCGGCCGCGCAGCTTGCCCTGCTGCGTCAGTTCGTCGAGCGTCGGCGCGAAGCGTTGGCCGATCTGGAAGTGCAGTTGGCCACCCTGCCGACCGAGCCGGCACAGCACGCGGAGAGTCTGCCATGAACAACCCCGAGCGCTTGCCGTCCGAGACGCACAAACCGATCACCGGCTACCTGTGGGGCGGACTGGCTGTGCTGACTTGCCCCTGCCACCTGCCCATCCTCGCTGTCGTGCTGGCCGGCACAACCGCCGGTGCTTTCCTCGGCGAGCATTGGGTCATCGCGGCGCTCGGTTTGACCGGCCTGTTCCTTCTGTCCCTGTCGCGGGCGTTGCGGGCATTCAGGGAAAGAGAATGAGCGCTTTCCGGCCGGATGGATGGACGACGCCGGAACTGGCCCAAGCGGTCGAGCGCGGGCAGCTTGAACTGCACTACCAGCCCGTCGTCGATCTGCGCAGTGGTGGGATTGTCGGCGCGGAAGCCCTGTTGCGCTGGCGTCATCCGACGCTTGGACTATTGCCACCGGGCCAGTTCCTGCCCGTGGTCGAATCGTCCGGCCTGATGCCTGAAATCGGCGCTTGGGTGCTGGGCGAAGCCTGCCGCCAGATGCGTGACTGGCGAATGCTGGCATGGCGACCGTTCCGGCTGGCCGTCAATGTTTCGGCGAGCCAAGTGGGACCGGACTTCGACGGGTGGGTAAAGGGCGTGCTGGCTGATGCCGAGTTGCCCGCCGAGTATCTCGAAATCGAGCTGACCGAATCGGTCGCGTTTGGTGA
>JAFECU010000227.1 GCA_018242005.1 Pseudomonadota bacterium
CAGTCTGCTTGCAGGGGCGCGGGCGTGTAGGGCTGGGTGCCGGCGTTGCCGTTCTCCAGAACACAACGGCAGGCCTGGGTTGCCGCGCCGATGGCGAACCACTCCAGAAACAGCGCGTGCGTCTGAGTCAGGCTGTTGGTGAGCGATATCACGATCAGCGCACGATTCCAGAAATCCTTGCTTTGGTTGTGCTGTACCAGCCGGTTCCCAACGCTGCCGGACTGGCCGATGTACACGCGTGGCAGCCCCAGCTCGCCGGGGTCGCCGACCAGGAAATACACCCCTACCTGCTGCGCTTCCGGCATGGCGAGAAAGCCGGCGAGCTCGCTGCGCGGCACCTCGACCACGCGCACGATGCGTGTCGTGATTTCGGCGATGCGAACGCCGCGCGGGTCGCCAGACGGCAGGTAGATCTGAATGGTCTGCGGGCGCGGCACTACTTGCCCCAGCTGTCCTTGAGCCCCGTGATGCGGTTGAACACGGGCCGGGCCGGCGAATGGTCCTTGCGGTCGGCGACGAAGTAGCCGAAGCGCTCGAACTGGAACCTGTCCTCGGCCTGGGCCGCGGCCAGAGAGGGCTCGACATAGGCCGTCACGGCCTTCAGGCTGGACGGGTTGAGCAGCGCCAGGAAGTCCTTGCCGCCCGCATCGGGCTGGGCGTCGGTGAACAGGCGGTCGTACAGGCGCACCTCGGCCTGCACGCCGTCGGCCACGCCCACCCAGGTGATGGCGGCCTTGACCTTGACGCTGTCGGCGCCGGGCGTGCCGCTCTTGGTGTCGGGCACCACGGTAGCCAGCACCTTGGTGATGGCGCCGGCGGCGTCCTTCTCGCAGCCCGTGCATTCGATGACGTAGCCGCCCTTGAGGCGCACCTTGTTGCCCGGGAACAGGCGCTTGTAGCCCTTGGGCGGCACCTCCTCGAAGTCCTCGCGCTCTATCCAGACCTCGCGGCCCAGGGTGAAGCGGCGCTCGGGCGTGCCTTCCGCCGCATGGGGCAGGGCGGGCAGGCTGCAGGGCTCCAGGTGGTCGCTGCTGCCAAACACCTCGGCCCAGTTGGTCAGTTCCAGCTTGACGGGGTCGAGCACCACCATGGCGCGGTGGGCCTTGGCCTCCAGGTCCTCGCGCAGGCAGCCCTCGAGCGTGCTGTAGTCGATCCAGCTGTAATCCTTGGTCACGCCGATGCGCTCGCAGAACGCCTGGATGGAGGTGGGCGTATAGCCGCGCCGGCGCAGGCCGACTATTGTGGGCATGCGCGGGTCGTCCCAGCCGCTAACGATGCCGCTGTCGACCAGATGCTTGAGCTTGCGCTTGCTCGTGACCACGTAGGTCAGGTTCAGGCGCGCAAACTCGTACTGGCGCGGGTGCGGCTTGGCGATCAGGCCGCCTTCGGCCAGGCGGTCCAGCAGCCAGTCGTAGAACGGCCGCTGGTCTTCAAATTCCAGCGTGCAGATGCTGTGCGTGATGCATTCGAGCGCGTCCTCGACCGGGTGCGCGAAGGTGTACATGGGGTAGATGCACCACTGGTTGCCAGTGTTGTGGTGTTCCGCATGTTTGATGCGGTAGATGGCCGGGTCGCGTAGGTTGATGTTGGGCGAGGCCATGTCGATCTTCGCGCGCAGCACGGCCGCGCCGTCGGCCAGCTGGCCGCCCTTCATCTCGCGAAAGCGCGCCAGGTTTTCGGCCGGGGTGCGGCCACGGAAGGGGCTGTCCACGCCGGCAAGCCGGAAGTCGCCGCGGTTGGCGCGCATTTCCTCGGCCGTCTGCTCGTCCACGTAGGCGTGGCCAGCCTCGATGAGGTATTCGGCCGCGCGGTACATGAAGTCGAAGTAGTTGCTGGCGTAGTACAGGTTTTCGTGGCCGTCCGGGTCTTTCCAGTCAAAGCCCAGCCAGTGCACGGCGTCGATGATGCCGTCCACGTATTCCTGGTCTTCCTTCTCGGGGTTGGTGTCGTCAAAGCGCAGGTGGCACACGCCGCCATAGTCGCGCGCCAGGCCGAAGTTCAGGCAGATGCTCTTGGCGTGGCCCACATGCAGGTAGCCGTTGGGCTCGGGCGGAAAGCGTGTGCGGATCCTGGCAGGGTCGATGGCACCGGCGCCCTGGTGCGTGGCGTCACCGGGGCTGCCGGCCCAACGGTTGTGGGCGTGCGTGCCATGGGCCAGATCGGCTTCGATGATCTGGCGCAGGAAATTGCTGGGCTTTACGGTATCTGTGGTGTCGTTGTGCGCTGGGGTGCTCATGCCGTGATTCTAGGCCGCGCTGCCAAGGCGCCGACCGGCGGTTGGCAACGTTCAGAAACAACAAATACAGCAATCCGTGCCATCCAATTGCCGGCATGGCGCGTTGAGGCTTAGACAATACAGTCGTTTCACTCCCATGGAGTGCTGTTCTGCAGCGGGCAACCATGCCCCGTAGTCGAAGGAGAATTCTCATGACCCAACGTCGCTCTTGGTTTGCCGCCGCCGCAACAGCCGGCGTGGCGCTGGCCCTGATGGTGGGCGCTGGCACTGCGCAGGCGCGCAGTGATGTGTACTGGTCGGTCGGTGTGGGCGCGCCTGGCGTGGCCCTGGGCGTGGGCAATGCTGCCCCGGTGTATTACGCACCGCCCCCGCCCGTGTATTACGCGCCGCCCCCGGTGGTGTATGCACCTCCGCGCCCTGTGTACTATGCACCGCCGGCGGTGGTGTATGCGCCGCAGCCCATAGGCTACGGCTACTACCAGCGTGGCTGGGGCCATCGCCATCATCACCACGGTTATCGCGATTGGCGCTGACACGGCTGGCAAATTGCCAAGGCAAGCGGCCCTGCGGGGCCGCTTTTGCTTTGGTACTGGCACGCATAATGGGTGGCTGCGGGTCCGCTGTTCGGGCGGGTAGAACCGCTTTGCCACCGTATGACCAAAACCGTTTACGTCCTCAACGGCCCCAATCTCAACCTGCTGGGCACGCGCGAGCCGCAAGTCTATGGCTCGCAGACCCTGGCCGACGTGGAGCAACTCTGCGCCGCCGCCTGCGCGCGACACGGCCTGGCGCTGGTGTTTCGCCAAAGCAACCATGAGGGCGCATTGGTGGACTGGATCCACGAGGCGGGGCGCCTGCATGCCGAGGGCCGGCTCGCCGGTGTGGTGCTGAACGCCGCGGCCTATACGCACACCAGCGTGGCCCTGCTCGACGCCGTCAAGGGCACGGGTGTGCCGCTCATTGAACTGCACATCAGCAACGTGCATGCGCGCGAGAGCTTTCGCCATCACTCCTATCTGGCGGCCGCCGCGCGTGCCGTGATGTGCGGCTTCGGCGTGCAGGGCTACGCCCTGGCCATCGACGGGCTGGCGCAATGGTGAGTACGCCGCTCGCCACCTTGCCCGTGCCGCCAGAGGTCATGCGTCTGCAGGTCCAGGCGCGGCGTGAGACCACGCCCTGCGGTGATGGCGACATGGTCTGGCATGTCTGGGGCGCTGCGCGTGACGACGTGCCGCCCCTGGTGTTGCTGCACGGCGGCAGCGGCAGCTGGACGCACTGGGTGCACAACATCGAAGACCTGGTGGCAGCGGGGCGCGAGCTGTGGATTCCCGACCTGCCGGGTTTTGGCGACTCCGCGTCACCCCCTGCGGGTGGCGATGCCGACGCGTTGGTGGAGCCCCTGGCCGAGGGCCTGCGCGCGCTGTTCGGCCCGCGTACGTGTGACCTCGTGGGCTTTTCGTTCGGGGGGCTCACGGCCGGCCTGCTGCTGGCCGCCCACCCCGAGCTGGCGCGCCAGCTGGTGCTGGTGGGCGCGCCGGCCATGGGCGTGGTACCAGAGCGGCAGTTTGCGCTCAAGGCCTGGCGCCATCTGCCCGAGGCCGGGCAGATCGCCGCGCACCGCTACAACCTGGCGGCGCTGATGGTGCGCGACGCGGCCCAGATCGACGCGCACGACGGTCTCGCGCTGGGCCTGCATGTGCAGAACGTGGTGCGCGACCGCATGCCGCGCCGGCGCCTGGCGCACACCGATGCGCTGGCGCGCGCGCTGCCGCGCGTCACTTGCCCCGTGCACGCCATCTACGGCCGCAGCGATTCGCTCTACAAGGAGTGGATAGGCGCGCTGGAGGGGGCGTATGCCGCCGCCGCGCCCGATTTTCGCGGCATGGCGCTCATCGAGGACGGCGGGCACTGGGTGCAGTTCGAGCGCCCCCAGGCCTTCGAACAGGCTCTGCTGGCCGCGCTCGGCGCAGGGGCGCAAGGGTCCTGAGCGTGACCGGCGCGCCGCACCCTGCAGGGCCGCGGGTCAATCTCGCCGAGGTGGAGATGAGCGCCATGCGCGCCCAGGGCGCTGGCGGGCAGAACGTGAACAAGGTGGCATCGGCCGTGCACCTGCGCTTTGACATTGCGGCATCGTCCCTGCCCGAGGATGTCAAGCAGCGCCTGCTGGCCCTGCGCGATGGCCGCATCACCCAGCAGGGCGTGCTGGTCATCAAGGCCCAGCAATACCGCACGCAGGAGGCCAACCGCCTGGACGCGCTCGCACGCCTGCAGGCCCTGGTGGACAGCGTGGCCCGGCCGCCGCGCGTGCGCCGCGCCACGCGGCCCACGCTGGGCTCCGAGCGGCGCAGGCGCGAGGCCAAGAGCCAGCGCTCGGCCCTCAAGGCCCTGCGTGGCCGGGCGGGCGTGCAGGACTGAAACTGGGGCTCAATTGGCGAGTCCTGGCGAAGAGAAAACCGCCGTCATCCCCGCGCCAGCGGGGATCCAGGAGTTGCCCGGCGCGTCGATTCGCCGGCCGCCGTGGATCCCCGCCTGCGCGGGGATGACGGGGTTCTTGGAATCAGCATGAAAAACGCCTCCAGCCCTTTCTGGACAAGGGCGAGATGCTATGGATGGAGGAGGGCAAGCGGCCCCGCCGCTACGCCTGGGGCAGCGGCAGCGCGGTCTTGTAGCGCACCTGCTTGAGCGTGAAACTGGTGCGAATCTTCTCGATGCCGGCGATCGGCGTGAGCTGCTCGAGGATGAAGCGCTCGAGCGCCGCGATGTCGGGCAGCACGACGCGGATCAGGTAGTCGCTGTCGCCGGTCATGAGGTAGCACTCCATGACCTGCTCATGTTCGGCAATGCGCTGCTCGAAGGCGGCCAGAGCCTCGCGGCTCTGGCTCTTGAGGCTGATGTTGATGAACACGTTCAGGCCCAGTCCCAGCGCCGTCGGGTCGGCCAGCGCCACATAGCGGCTGATGATGCCCGCGGCCTCCAGGGCCTTGACGCGCGCCAGGCACGGTGAGGGCGACAGGTGCACGCGTCGCGCCAGCTCCACGTTGGACAGCGAGCCGTCCGCCTGCAGCTCGGCCAATATGCGCAGATCGGTGGCATCTAGTTTCATGTGCTGAATTTCAGTTTGTTTTGAGCATATTGTGCTGCGGCGCTTGATGATTGCGCCGAAATCGGTAGCCTGTGTGGCGCAATCAGGCCTACAGTGACGGGCATGAATGCCCCTGTTCCACTTTCTTCGCTCAATGCCATGGCGGACACCGATCCGCAGGAAACCGCCGAATGGCGCGACGCCTTTGTCGCGCTGGTGGCCAGCCAGGGCCCCGAGCGCGCGCGCTTCATGCTCGACGAGCTCGCGCGCGCGGCCCACGCGGCGCGGGTGGGCTGGCAGCCCGAGCTCAACACCCCGGCGGTCAACACCGTCGCCGCGACGGAGCAGCCGGTGTTTCCGGGCGACCTCGCCGTGGAGGAGCGCCTGGCCAGCCTGATGCGCTGGAACGCCCTGGCCATGGTGGTGCGCGCCAACCAGGCCTATGGCGAGCTCGGCGGCCATATCGCGAGCTATGCGAGCGCGGCCGACCTGTTCGAGGTCGGCTTCAACCATTTCTTCCATGCCCGCGAGGGGCTGGCGCACGGCCAGCACCGCGGCGACCTGGTGTTCTTCCAGCCGCACAGCGCGCCCGGTGTCTATGCGCGCGCGTTCCTCGAGGGCCGGCTGTCCGAGCAGGACCTGCTGCACTTTCGCCAGGAGATCAGCGCGCCCCAGGCGGGCGCGCGCGGCCTGTGCAGCTACCCGCATCCCTGGTCCATGCCGGACTTCTGGCAGTTCCCCACGGGCTCCATGGGCATAGGGCCTATCAGCAGCATCTACCATGCGCGCTTCATGCACTTTTTGACGGACCGCGGCCTGCTCGACTGCAAGGGCCGCAAGGTCTGGGGCGTGTTCGGCGACGGCGAGATGGACGAGCCCGAGAGCACCAGCGCCCTGACGCTCGCCGCGCGCGAGGGCCTGGACAACCTGGTCTGGGTGGTCAACTGCAACCTGCAGCGGCTCGATGGCCCGGTGCGCGGCAACGGCCGCATCGTCGACGAGCTCGAGCGCCTGTTCACGGGCAGCGGCTGGAACGTCATCAAGCTGCTCTGGGGCAGCGACTGGGACGGCCTGTTTGCGCGCGACCTCACGGGCACGCTGGTGCGCACCCTGGGCGAGACCGTCGACGGCCAGATGCAGACCTTTGCCGCCAAGGACGGGCGCTTCAACCGCGACAACTTCTTCGGCCAGAGCCCCGAGCTGCAGCAGCTGGCCCAGGGCATGACGGACGAACAGATCGACCGCCTGAAGCGCGGCGGGCATGACCTCGTGAAGATCTACGCCGCCTACGCGGCTGCGGCGGCGCACAGGGGGCAGCCCACGGTGATCCTGGCGCACACCAAGAAGGGTTACGGCATGGGCACGGCCGGCCAGGGCAAGATGACCACGCACAGCCAGAAAAAGCTGGGCGACGAGGAGCTCATCGAGTTTCGCAACCGCTTCAATCTGCCGCTGACCGACGCGCAGGCCGTGAGCCTGGAATTCCTCAGGCCCGCCGCGGACAGTGCGGAGATGCAGTACCTGCAGGCGCGGCGCCAGGCCCTGGGCGGCTATCTGCCGCGGCGCGAATCGACCTGCGAGGCCCTCGTCGTGCCGCCTTTGGCGAGCTACGCACAGTTCGCCCTAGCGCCCCAGGCCAAGGAGATGAGCACCACCATGGCTTTTGTGCGCATGCTCGGCAGCCTGCTCAAGGACGCCACGCTGGGCCCGCGCATCGTGCCCATCGTCGCCGACGAGGCGCGCACCTTCGGCATGGCCAATCTGTTCAAGCAGGTGGGCATCTACAGCAACGTGGGCCAGCGCTACGCGCCCGAGGACATCGGCTCCATCCTCTCGTACCGCGAGGCGCGTGACGGCCAGATCCTCGAGGAGGGCATCAGCGAGGCCGGCGCCATCGCCAGCTGGACGGCCGCGGCGACGAGCTACAGCGTGCATGGCCTGGCCATGCTGCCGTTCTACATCTACTACTCCATGTTCGGCTTCCAGCGCGTGGGCGACGCCATCTGGGCCGCGGCCGACCAGCGCGCGCGCGGCTTTCTGCTGGGGGCGACCAGCGGGCGCACCACGCTGGGCGGCGAGGGGTTGCAGCACCAGGACGGATCGAGCCACCTGATCGCCGCGACCATCCCCAACTGCAAGGCCTGGGACCCGGCCTTTGCGGGCGAGATGGCCGTCATCGTCGATGCCGGCATGCGCGAGATGCTCACCGAACAGCGCGATGTCTTCTACTACATCACGCTCATGAACGAGAACTACGCCCAGGCCGACCTGCCCGAGGCAGCACATGAGGGCGTGCTGCGTGGATGCTATTTGTTCAATAGCTACCTGCACATGAATGACGGGCGTGAAAGCCCTGTTTCATCTGAGAAACACGTCACCCTGCTGGGCTCGGGCGCCATCCTGACCGAGGTGCTCAAGGCCGCCGAGCGGCTGGCCGCGGCCGGCATCACGGCCCATGTGGTCAGCGTGACGAGCTGGAGCGAGCTCGCGCGCGACGGCCAGGCCTGCGAGGACAGCGGCGCCACGCCCTGGCTGGCCCAGGTGCTCGCGGCCACGCAGGGCCCCATCGTCGCCGCCACCGACTATGTGCGCGCCGTGCCCGAGACCGTGCGCGCCTACGTGCCCGAGGGCCGGCGCTACCGCACGCTGGGCACCGACGGTTTTGGCCGCAGCGACACGCGCGCGGCGCTGCGTGCCTTCTTCCGGGTGGACGCGGCGGCGATTGCCGAGCGGGCGCGCGCGGCGCTGTAAGGGCTTAGGGCCTGTTAACGCGATCACCTTGCATAGCGTTAACAGGCCCTAAGCGACGAATCGGTGGCGTGGGTAGCACCTGGATCCTCGCTTCGCGGCGATGATGGGCCGCGCGTGGACCGCGTGCCCTGGAAGGGCAAATCGATCGCTATCGCCACCTGAGCCGCTCAATAGATTCGGTCGCCCCTGCAGGGTGGCAGGGCAGCGCGCAGGCGTTAGAGTGACAGGCTCGCCATTTGGCCATTTGGAAGTGACAGACACGATGAGCCTGCAATTTCAGCCCGTAGCCTCCGGGGCCCGCCTGGCCGACAAGGTCGCCGACGTGCTCGCCACCGAGATCCGCAGCGGCCGGCTGGCGCTGGGCGACCGGCTGCCGACCGAGACCGCGCTGGCCACGCAGTTCGCGGTGAGCCGCACGGTGGTGCGCGAGGCCGTGTCCCGGCTCAAGTCGCTCGGACTGGTCGATTCGCGCCAGGGCAGCGGCGTGTTCGTGTGCGGCGCGGGCGCCGAGCCGCTGCGCTTCGAGGGCGCGCACCTGGCCTCGCGCGAGGCCGTGGAGCAACTCGCCGAGTTGCGCCGCCCGCTCGAATCCGAGGTCGCCGCCCTGGCCGCGGAGCGCCGCACGCCGCAGGACATGGCGCGTATCCGCGCGGCCATTGCCACGCTTGGCCAAGCCGTGGCCGCGGGCGGCAGCGGCGCCGAGCAGGACCTTGCGTTTCACCTGGCGATCGCCGAGGCGGCGCGCAACCCCTTCCTCATGGACACGCTGCAGTACCTGCATGGTTTTTTGCAGGAGGCGATCCGCGTCACGCGTGCCAACGAGGCGCGCCGCGACGATTTCACGCGTGAGGTGGCGGCCGAGCATGCGCGCATTGCCGACGCCATCGAGGCCGGCGACTCCGTGGCCGCACGCGAGGCCGCCAAGACGCACATGGACAACGCCATCCGCCGCATCCGGCTGGCCGATTCGGCGTTCTGGCAGCAGGAAGGCGCGCGCCTGGCGCGTCCGCTGATCGAGGGGCGGGAACCACAGGCCCGTTGAAGCTCGCAAGGGCGATGGGGCGCGGCAAGGGTAATCACCTATGCATTTGATCGCCTTAATTTGTATGATGACATGATGAATAGGTCGCCTGCAATCCTTCAGCAGGCTCAGTTAGTGATATCCGTTGATTCGTCCGGCCATTGCAGGCAAGGCCCGCAAACGGCGTCGTCCCCGCGAAGGTGGGGATACACGTGCCAGCCAGGTCGTTGATTCGACGCCGCTGTGGATCCCGCCTTCGCGCAGAGCACGAAGCAAAGGCGCTGCACCGGAAATCGCTGCCCGAGCCCTTGCGCAGGCGACATTCGCGGACGGGGCGCCGGGGCCCCGCCTCGCCCACCGCTCCCGGGAGTCATGCACATGTCTTCTTCTCCGTCCACGGGCGTCGGCCCGGCGCCCGCCACCGAGGCCGCACTCGAAAAGCAGGCCTATGGCAAGGTGTTCTGGCGCCTCGTGCCCTTCCTCATGCTGTGCTACGTGGTGGCCTACCTGGACCGCGTCAACGTCGGTTTTGCCAAGCTCCAGATGGCGCAGGATCTGGGCTTCAGCGAAACGGTGTTCGGCCTGGGCGCCGGCATCTTCTTCCTGGGCTACTTCCTGTTCGAGGTACCCAGCAACCTGCTGCTGCACCGAGTGGGCGCGCGCATGTGGATCGCGCGCATCATGGTCACCTGGGGCATCCTGTCGGGCTGCTTCATATTCGTGGAGACGCCCACCGGTTTCTACACCCTGCGCTTCCTGCTCGGCCTGGCCGAGGCGGGCTTCTACCCCGGCGTGATCCTGTACCTGACCTATTGGTACCCGGCGCACCGGCGCGCGCGCATCATTGCCGTGTTCATGTCGGCGATTCCGGTGGCGGGCATCTTCGGCAATCCTCTGTCGGGCTGGATCATGGATGCCTTCCACGGCATGTCCACGCTGCAGGGCTGGCAGTGGATGTTCCTGATCGAAGCCGTGCCGGCGGTGCTGGTTGGCATCATGGTGCTGCTGTACCTGGACAACGGCATAAAGCAGGCGCGCTGGCTGACGGATGGTGAAAAGGCGCTGCTGCAACGCGAGGTGGAGGCCGACCGTGCCCAGGGCGAACAGGGACCGCATTCGGTGGCCGGCGTGTTCCGCGATGCACGTGTGTGGTGGATGGCGTTGATCTACTTTTCCTTCGTCATGGGCCAGTACGCGCTGACCTTTTGGATGCCCACCCTGGTCAAGTCCACGGGCGTGCAGGGCAACTTCCACATCGGGCTGCTGAGCGCCATTCCCTTCCTCTGCGCCATCGTTGCCATGAACCTGCTGGGCCGCAGCGCCGACGCGCGCCGCGAGCGCCGCTGGCACCTGATCGTGCCCGCGCTCATGGGCGCGGTGGGCTTTACCGTGGCCGCCTCCTACAGCCACAACACCGTGGTGGCGCTGTTCTTCCTGTCGCTGGCCGCGGCCGGCGTGCTGACCTGCGCACCGCTGTTTTGGTCATTGCCCACGGCCTTTCTGTCTGGCACGGCGGCGGCTGCCGGTATTGCGGCCATCAACTCGGTGGGTAACCTGGCGGGCTTCGTCAGCCCCTACCTCATCGGCTACCTCAAGGACTTGACGGGAAGCACCCAGATTGGCATGTATGTGCTTTCGACGGTGCTGGTGCTGGGCGCCATCGGCGTGTGGCTGGTACCGAAAAAATTGGTTAATCGCTGAAAGGACATTCCACGTGAGCAAAGCATCGCAACCCTCGGTCGGTTTGGTGGGCCTGGGCGCCATGGGCCTGGGAATGGCGCAGTCGCTGCGCCGCGCGGGCCATGCGCCCCATGTGTTCGACCTGCGGCGCGAGGTGGCGCAGGATTTCGCGAGGGACGGCGGCCAGGCCTGCGATACGCTGGCCGCGCTCGGCGCGCGCTGCGACGTGGTGATCTCCGTCGTCGTCAACGCCGCGCAAACCGAAAGCGTGCTGTTTGGCGAGGATGGCGTTGCCGCCCACATGCGGCCCGGCAGCCTGTTCGTCATGTGCTCCACGGTGGACCCCAATTGGTCGGTGGCACTGGAGGCACGCCTGGAAAAGCTGGGCATCCTGTACCTGGATGCACCCATCTCCGGCGGCGCGGCCAAGGCCGCCAGCGGCCAGATGACCATGATGACCGCCGGCACTCCCGCGGCCTATGCGCGCGCCGGCGGGCTGCTGGACGCCATGGCCGCCAAGGTCTACCGCCTGGGCGACAAGGCCGGGGCGGGCAGCAAGGTCAAGGTCATCAATCAGCTGCTGGCCGGCGTGCACATTGCTGCTGCGGCCGAGGCCATGGCTCTGGGCCTGCGCGAGGGCGTGGATCCGGCGGCGCTGTACGAGGTCATCACGCACAGCGCGGGCAATAGCTGGATGTTCGAAAACCGCATGGCCCATGTGCTGGCCGGCGACTACACACCGCTGTCGGCCGTGGATATCTTCGTCAAGGACCTGGGCCTGGTGCTGGACGTGGCGCGCGCCAGCAAGTTCCCGCTGCCGCTGTCGTCCACCGCGCACCAGATGTTCATGCAGGCCTCCACCGCGGGCTTTGCACGTGAGGACGACAGCGCGGTGATCAAGATCTTCCCGGGCATCACCTTGCCCTGACACACGAAAGGACATTCCATGAACATCCTCATTACCGGCGGCAGCGGCTTCCTGGGCGCCAGGCTGGCGCGCACCCTGCTGGCCCAGGGCAGCCTGGCCCTGGCCGGTGCGCCCGCGCGAGCCCTCTCGCGCCTGGTGCTGGTGGACCGCGTGGCCCCGCCCGCCGACCTCGCGGCCGATGCGCGTGTGCAGTCCCTGCAGGGCGACCTGGGCGAGCAGCTCGCCAGCGGCGCGCTGCCCCTGGCCGAGATGCAGGTCGTGTTCCACCTCGCGGCGGCCGTCAGTGGCGAATGCGAGGCCGACTTCGATCTCGGCATGCGCAGCAACCTCGACGCCACGCGCCAGCTGCTCGAAGGCTGCCGCCATGCGGGGCACGCCCCCGTCTTCGTGTTCTCCAGCTCGGTGGCGGTGTTCGGCGATTCACCCGAGCAGCGCCTGCCCGCGGTCATCGAGGACAACTCGTTGCCCACGCCGCAGAACAGCTATGGCATTCAGAAATTCATCGGCGAACAGCTCGTGGCCGACTACACGCGCAAGGGCTTTGTGCAAGGCCGCAACGTGCGCCTGATGACCGTGAGCGTGCGCCCCGGCCGCCCCAATGCGGCGGCGTCGAGCTTTCTCTCGGGCATGCTGCGCGAGCCCCTGGCCGGCGAACGCGCGCGCTGCCCCGTGGCACCCGAGACGCCCGTGGCGCTTTCGTCCCCCGGCAACACGGTGCGCGGCATCATGCGCGCGGCTACCGCCAACGGCGCGGAATGGGGTGCGCGCACGGCCGTGAACCTGCCCGCGCTCACCACCACCGTGGGCGAGATGGCCCAGGCGCTGGAGCGCGTGGCGGGCAAGCAGGCCACGTCGCTGATCGACTGGGAGCCCGACGCACAGATCGCCAAGATCATCACCAGCTGGCCCAGCCGCTTTGCGCCGAAGCGCGCCCAGGCCCTGGGCCTGGCGGCCGACGAGAGCTTCGAGGCCATATTGCGCGACTATGTGCGCGAGAACCCGCACGCCGTAAAACTGAACCTGAAAGGCTGACCCCATGCCAAAGCTGTTGCTGGGCTGCATCGCCGACGACTTCACCGGCGCCACCGATCTGGCCAACAACCTGGTGCGCGCGGGCATGCGCGTGGTGCAGGCCATCGGCGTGCCCGATGGTCCGCTGGCGGCCGATGTGGATGCCGTCGTCATTGCACTCAAATCGCGCACCAACCCGGTGGACGAAGCCGTGGCGCAATCTCTGGCCGCGCTGCGCTGGCTGCAAGGTCAGGGGGCGCGCCAGATCTACTTCAAGTACTGCTCCACCTTCGACAGCACCGCGGCCGGCAACATCGGCCCCGTGACCGAGGCGCTGATGGATGCGATGGGCTGCGACTTCACCATCGCCACACCCGCCTTTCCCGACAACAAGCGCACGGTGTTCAAGGGCTATCTGTTCGTGGGCGATGTGCTGCTCAACGAGAGCGGCATGCAGAACCACCCGCTCACGCCCATGACCGACCCCAACCTGGTGCGCGTTCTGCAGGCGCAATGCCGGCGCAAGGTGGGGCTGATGGACCATGCCGTGGTCGCGCGCGGCGCGGCGGCCGTCAGGGAGCGCATCGCGCAGCTCAAGGCCGAGGGCGTGGCCATTGCCGTCGTGGATGCCGTCTCCAACGACGACCTGCTGCGCATGGGCCCGGCGCTCACGGCGCTGCCGCTCGTCACGGCAGGCTCGGGCGTGGCGATTGCCCTGCCGGCCAACTTTGGCCTCTCGCCTTCGCCCCAGGCCAGCGTGCTGCCGCCCGCGCAAGGCCTGCGCGCCGTGGTGTCGGGTAGCTGCTCGCTGGCGACCAACCGCCAGGTTCAGGACTTCATCGCGCGCGGCGGGCAGGCCCTGGCCCTGGACCCACTGCGCATTGCCGCAGGAGCCGACGTGGCGGCCGAGGCGCTGGCCTGGGCCGCGCCCTTGCTCGCGCGCGGTCCGGTGCTGGTCTACTCGACGGCCGACAGTGGCGCCGTGCAGTCCGTGCAGTCGCGCCTGGGCGTGGAACAGGCCGGCGCCATGGTCGAGCGCACCATTGCCGCGATTGCGCGCGGCCTGATCGAGCGTGGCGTGCGCCAGCTGGTGGTGGCGGGCGGCGAGACCTCGGGCGCGTGCGTGCAGGCGCTGGGCATCACGCAGATGCAGATCGGCCCGCAGATCGACCCGGGCGTGCCGTGGTGCCACGCACATGCGCTCGGCCAGGGCCTGCACATCACGCTCAAGTCGGGCAACTTCGGCGGCGATGACTTCTTCACGCGTGCCTTCGAGGTGCTGGCATGACCGAGGCGCACGCGCGCGAGGAAATCTGTCGCGTGGGCGCAAGCCTGTTTGCGCGCGGCTACGTGCATGCCACGGCGGGCAACATCAGCGTGCGGCTGGATGACGGCTTTCTCATCACGCCCACCGACGCCTGCCTGGGCTTTCTGGACCCGGCGCGCCTGGCGCGCCTGGACGCGCAGGGTCGGCAGATCAGTGGCGACCGTGCGAGCAAGACCATCGCCCTGCACCAACGCATCTACGCCGCCGCGCGCGCCTTCGATGCGCAGACCGCCTGCGTCATCCACACGCACAGCACGCATTGCGTGGCACTCACGCTGCTGCCCCAGGGCGCCGAACTGCTGCCACCCATCACGCCGTACTTCGTCATGAAGGTCGGCCATGTGCCGGTGATTCCCTATCACCGCCCCGGTGCGCCCGAGGCTGCCGAGGCCGTGGCACAGACCATCACCCGCTACGGCGCCAAGGGCACGCCGCTGCGCGCCGTGATGCTCACGCGCCTGGGCCCCAACGTCTGGCACGACAGTCCCGCCGCCGCCATGGCGACGCTGGAGGAGTTGGAGGAAACGGCCCGGCTGCGGTTGCTGTCCTGGCAGTCGCCACCCGCCGCATTGACCGCGGCGCAGATCGATGAACTGCGTGCCAGCTTCGGCGCGCGTTGGTAACGGAGAAATAGACCATGCCCCGCTTTGCCGCCAACCTGTCCATGCTCTATGGCGAGCATGCCTTCCTCGACCGCTTCGCCGCCGCCGCCGCCGATGGCTTTCGCGGCGTGGAATACCTGTTCCCCTACGAGCACCCGGCCGCCGAGATCGCCAAGCGCCTCAAGGACAACGGTCTTCAGCAGGTGCTGTTCAACGCCCCACCGGGCGACTGGGACAAGGGCGAACGCGGTCTGGCCTGCCTGCCGGGGCGCGAGGCCGAGTTCCGCGACGGTTTTGTGCGCGCGCTGGACTATGCCGCAGCGCTCGACTGCCCGCGCATCCATGTCATGGCCGGCCTGGTGCCCGCCGGCCAGAGCCGCGAGGCGCTGCGGCCCATCTACCTCGCCAACCTGGGCTGGGCCGCAGAGCGGGCCGCGCAGGCCGGGCGCAAGGTGCTGATCGAGCCGATCAATCCGCGCGACATTCCCGGCTTCTTCCTCAACCGCCAGGATGATGCGCATGCCATCGTGCAGGCGGTGGGCGCACCCAACCTGCAGGTGCAGTTCGACCTGTACCACTGCCAGATCGTCGAGGGCGATGTGGCGATGAAAATCCGCCAGTACCTGCCCACGGGCCGCGTGGGTCATTTCCAGATCGCGGGCGTGCCCGAGCGCCATGAGCCCGACATCGGCGAGTTGCACCACCCCTACCTGTTCGACGTCATCGACGAGGTGGCCGCCGCGTGCGGCTGGCAGGGCTGGGTGGGCTGCGAGTACCGCCCCCGCCGCGGTGCGGTGCCCGGTGGCACTACGGCAGGCCTGGGCTGGGCGCGTGGGTTGCTATAAGTAACGTAGTAGGTAACGCTGGCTACATAAAGGCCGGTGCCCTATTTGACTTGTATCGCCTGCGCGGGGCGAAACAGTGCATCGAGCACCGGCAGCAGCGCAGGAAACTCCTGCGCAAAGCGCTCGCGGTGCACGAAGTAGGCCTCGCAGGCCACGGCGAAGAACTCCGCCGGTGACGTGGCGCCGTAGGCATCCAGCCAGGGCCATTCGCCGCCGAAGCGCTCGGCGATGATGACCTGATCGCGGAATTGTGCATAGGCCGGCTTCCAGGCGGCGTGCCAGGCCGCATGGGCGGCGCGCACGCCGCCCGTGCCCATGAAGCCGGGCGGCAGGGGCGGGCAGCCGTCGGCGCCACCACTCTTCATGTCGATCTTGTGCACAAACTCGTGGATCACCACGCTGCTGGCGTGGCCGCTGCGGCCCGCGGCGGCCACGGCCGGCCAGGCCAGCATCACGGGGCCATGATCCATGGCCTCGCCCAGCAGCACCTCGCTGTAGTGGTGCACGACGCCGGCCGCGTCCATGGTCTTGCGCCGCGCCAGGGCCTCCGCCGGGTGCACGACGATGCCGACGAAGTCGTCGTACCAGGCCAGTGCCTGGCGTGGCCGGCCCCAGTGCAGCAGCGGCAGGCAGGCCTGGGCGGCGATGGCGACGGCCATGGCATCGGTCACAACGAGGCCATGCGCGCCGGAAAACTCCTTGTGCTGCAGGAAGAGCGCGCTCAAGGCACGCAGCTTGGCCTGGTCGGCCAGCGGCAGCGTCTTCAGGAATGGGTAGTGCCCCAGGGTGGCCAGCCACAGGTCGGCCGAGATCTCGGGCTCGGGAGCGATGGCGGCGCGCAGGCGCCGGGCGATGCGGGTCAGAAAGCGTAGCGGGGCAGGGGGCATGCCGCTACGTGGGGGTGACAGCCACTCGCTGCAAGCCTTGGGCTGTCAGGCGCAGCACACCGGCGCGCTGCTTTGCCGTGTCGAGATCCCAGTCGGTCAGCACGTGGCGCGCCAGGCCGGGTGCGAGCAGATGGTCGGCCGGCAGGTGCGTATGGCCGTGGATCAGCGCCTCGGCGTGCGCGGCTTGCAGCCACTGGATGGCGGCGGCGCCGTCCACGTCGGCGTAGGTGGCCGTGCCGGCCTGCTTGCGCGCCTCGCTCTCGCTGCGCGCGCTGCGGCCCTGGGCGCGGCGCTCGGGCAGCGGGTGTGCCAGCAATTGCGCTTGCCAGTCGGGGTTGCGCGCCAGGGCCCGAAAGCGCTGGTATTCCACGTCGTTCAGGCACAGCGCGTCGCCGTGTGACAGCAGCCAGCGCCGGCCCGCAAACACGAGCACCGTGGGGTCGGCCAGCAAGGCAATGCCGGTGTGGCGCGTAAAGCCCTCGCCCACGAGGAAGTCGCGGTTGCCGTGCATGAAATACAGGGGCCGGCGGCGCGCCGCGTTCGCGAGCAGCACGCAGCATTGCGCTTCGAAGCTGCCAGGCTCGTCAATGGCGTCATCGCCCACCCAGACCTCGAACAGGTCACCGAGCAGAAACACCGCGTCGGCGGGTGTCTGGTCCAGGTACTGCTGCAGCGCGCGCAGCGTGGCGGGCTGGGCCGGCTCCAGGTGCAGGTCGGCCAGGAAATCGACCGTGCGCCACGTCGGGGCGGCTTGCAGCTCCGCCATGGGCGTCACGGCCTCCTGCATGGCGTGGCTTACAGCGCCACGGCCTTGTCGATGACCACGGCGTCAAACGGCACGTCGTCGTGGAAGCCCTTGCGCGTGGTGCGCACCTTCTTGATGGCCTCCACCACGTCCTCGCCCTTGACCACCTTGCCAAACACGGCGTAGCCCCAGCCCTGGGGAGTGGGCGAGGTGTGGTTCAGAAAGCCGTTGTCCACCGTGTTGATGAAGAACTGCGCCGTGGCACTGTGCGGATCGCCCGTGCGCGCCATGGCGATGGTGTACTTGTCGTTCTTCAGGCCGTTGGCGGCCTCGTTCTCGATGGGGGTGTCCGTGCTCTTTTGTTTCATGTCGGCGGTAAAGCCACCGCCCTGGATCATGAAGCCCTTGATCACGCGGTGGAAAATGGTGCCGTCGTAGTGGCCCTTGTTGACGTAGGCGAGGAAGTTCTCGGTGGACTTTGGCGCGTTCTTGGCGTCCAGTTCCAGCGTGATGACGCCGGGGGTGGCGGTTTCGGCGACGTTGATGGTGATGTGCAGTTCGACTTGCGGGTTGCTCATGGTGGCTTGTCCTTTGGGTGCTTACTTGACCAGGGTTGCGGATTCGATGATCACGGGCGTGGTGGGGACGTTTTGGTGGGGGCCGCGGTTGCCCGTGGCCACGGCCTTGATCTTGTCAACCACGTCCTGGCCCTCGACGACCTTGCCGAACACGGTGTAGCCGTGGCCGTCGGGGCTGGGCGCGTTGAGCATGGCGTTGTCTTTCACGTTGATGAAGAACTGCGCCGTTGCCGAGTTGGGATCGCCCGTGCGCGCCATGGCGATGGTGTATTTGTCGTTCTTCAGGCCGTTGCCGGCTTCGAGCGGGATCGGCGGTTTGGTGGGCTTTTGCACCATGTCGGCCGTAAAGCCTCCGCCCTGGATCATGAAGCCATCGATCACGCGGTGAAAGATGGTGCCGTTGTAATGCTTGTCCCGCACATAGGACAGGAAGTTTTCCACGGTCTTGGGCGCCTTGGCCGCATCGAGCTGCACCACGATGTCCCCCATGGAGGTGACAAACTTCACCTTGGGGGCGGCAGTCTGCGCCAGCACCGGGGCCGAGGGCAGCAGCGTGCCGAGCATGGTAACGGCCAGGGTCAGGGCCGAGGTTCTTCTGGAAATCATCCAATCACTCCTTCGAAAAAGATCTGCCAACGTGAGCCCTTGCGGGTCCAGTACTGGCGTTTGACGGGGCCGGTACGTGCGCCGTCGGCAACTTCGCCGAAGGTCACCACCATGGTGTCGCTGCCATCGGTCCAGCGCAGCAGGCTTTTGTCCTTGAGCACCACGGCACGACCCTTGAGCGCCTGGGTTTCGGCCTGCAAGGTGGTTGACCACTGGGCCAGGTTCAGGTTCCGGTAGCTTTGGAATTCGGGAGAATAAAAGCCCAGCAGGCGCTGCATGTCACCCTGGGATTTGGCGTTACGCCAGGATTCGAGCACCGTGTCAAACGACTGCCGCGCGGCCTGCAGCGTCTCGGGCTTGACCCAGCGCAGATCCTTGGCGATCACCACCGGTGTGGTGCGCGGCTCCACCGTCTGCAGTATGCGCAGCAGGTCGGGGTTGGCCAGCACCAGACAGCCGTCAGTGGCCTGCGGGGCGCGCGAGAACTGGTTGGCTGGTGTGCCATGAAGCCAGATGCCGCTGCCGGTCTTGCCGCGGCTCTGGTCCAGGGGGTTGGGGTAGTTGATCGGCAGGGCCCCGGCGCCGTAGAAGTCCTTGAGCGTGGCGGGATCGAGCCGACTGGTGATGTAGTACACGCCCAGCGGCGTGCGCTGGTCACCCTCGATCTGCTTTTCTGTACCCAGCTTGCCCACCGAGGCATAGTAGTCGGCCACCAGCACCAGGCCCTTGTCGGTGTTCTCGAACAGGTACAGGCGCGAGCGCGAGGCGTCCATGGCAATGGCATGGCGCGTGCGCGCCGACAACTCCAGGAACTGCACCGGAATGCTGCCCTGGGGCGGGCGGTTCTTGAGTGCATCCGTGCGCAGGCGCGATTCGGCGCGCAGCTCAAGCAGGGTATCGGTGGCCGCCGCCGGCAGCTCTGCCACCTTGGCCGGGGCTGGGGGCTGCGCCGTCGATAGCGTGGCGGCCGTGGCCAACCTGATGCCCGGAATTGAAATATTCAGGGGCGATGCCGCCGGCATGACGAGGGCCGTGGCAACGGGAGCGGGCGCGGCGCCCACGTCGCCCACCCGATTCACGGGGCGAGCCTTGGCGGCCAGCAGGTCGCCAAGCGTCAGTTGGGCAAGCTGGAAATTGGGATGGTCCTGCACCAGGCGTTCGGCGTGGGGCAGGGCCTCGCGGGCTTTGCCTTCGGCCGTCATCCGGTAGATTTCGAGCAGGCGCCGCTCGGCCTCGCCATCGCGCAGCGGCGCGGCGGCGCGCACATGCTTGCGGTGCAGCTTCTTGCCCGCGGGCTCTCGAGGTTTCTTTTCGGCGGGATGGTGGCTCTTCTTGTCAGCGGGCGACGCCGCATGCACGGGCGCTGCCAGCACCCCTGCCATGGCGAGCATGACCAGGGTGTGACCGAGGGGTAGGGGGCTCAGGGGCATGCGTGGTGTACGTTTTGACAACGGCGAGCGGCGCCACCGGCGCCGCATCCAGGCAAAGGCGGAGCGTGGGCGAGAGACCTAGCCGCCCGTGGATTCACGAACAATGGACCAGTGGCCACCTTGGTTCACCATTTCCAGCGTCTTGCGACTTGAGACATTCAGGCCTCCTGAGACGTACTGCTGGCGAAAACGCGCCTGGGCCTTGTCGCCGTCCACATGCACGCGCAGTTCGCTGATGCCCACGCTGATCTTGGCGCGGCCGACGATGCGTTCGCGGCGTTCCTTCTCCCAAGCAGCCCGGCTGGCCTGGTTCTGGGGCTTGAAGGTCTTGGCGTAGGCGCCCAGGTAGCCGTTCATGTCCTGCCCTTCCCATGCGCTGGCCCAGGCGTGGACAGCCTTGGCCACATCCTTTTCGGCATTGTTGTTGACTGCGGCCTTGGGCGCAGGGGCGGCTGTGGGGGCCGGAGCGGCGACAGCGGCAGCCGCGGCGGTGGCAGGCGCGGGCGCCGGTGTGGGCGCGGCAGCCGGGGCCGGGGCCGGAGCTGCGGCCGGAGCTGGGGCGGGTGTCGCCGCCGGTGCTGGAGCCGGAGCAGGTTTTGGCGCCGGGGCGGGTGCGGCGGCGACTACAGGGGCAGGCGTAGCCGAAGCCGTAACCGGGCGCGCCGCGGTGGCCGCCTTGGCGGGATTGGCCTTGGCGTCGGTGGAGAACAGCTCGCGGATCAGGGCCAGCTTGGGACGCAGTGAATTGGCCTGGCTGGCATCGAGCTGCAAGGCCTTGCTGTAGGCCTGGCCTGCCAGCTTGGCGTAGATGTCGCCCAGGTTTTCATGGGCCGTGGAATAGCTGGGGTTGGTGCGAATCGCCATCTCCAGGGCGGCACGCGCCTTGTCGAGCTGATTCTGGTTGGCGTAGAGCACGGCCAGGTTGTTATAAGGTTCGGGCAGCTCGGGGTAGTCTTCCGTGAGCTTGGTGAAGGTGGCGATGGCGTCGGCCTGCTTGCCCATGTCGGCCTGCGCCACACCGCGCAGAAAGCGCAGCTGGGGGTCGCGCGGGTTGGCGGCGATGCGCTGATCGACCTTGGTCAACGCTTCCTGGACCTTGCCGGCGCGCAGAAGCTGGGTGATGTCGGCATAGTCATCTGCCGCATGCGCCAGCGGCATACCCAACAGCGCGGACAGGGTGGCAATGCGCAGCAGTTGGGCAAGGGGATGGCTGGTGTGCTTCATTGGCAAGAATAGGATGGGAATATGGGGTTGGCGCTGGCGCTTATACTGCGATGATTGTAGCTGAGGGGTGTCAAGACGGCGCCAGGCTGACAGCAGCCTTGGCCGCAGTGCGCGAGGGGCCTGCAGCCGCCGTTTTCTACCGCGCAAGACGCCGGAAATTGGCCGGATAGCGCCCAGCCGGCCATGTGGCGCACCCGCTGCAATTACCACTGTTTCTGACTGTTATTCCATGAGTTTGCGCATCTACAACACGCTTTCGCGTGCATTGGAGGAGTTTTCCCCGCTCGAGCCTGGCCATGTGCGCATGTACGTGTGCGGCATGACGGTGTATGACCTGTGCCACCTGGGCCATGCGCGCTCCATGATCGCCTTCGACGTGGTGCAGCGCTGGCTGCGTGCCTCGGGCCTGGCGGTGACCTATGTGCGCAACATCACCGATATTGACGACAAGATCATCCGCCGGGCCGTGGAGAACGGCGAGAGCATCCGCAGTCTGACCGACCGAATGATCGACGCTCTGCACCAGGACGCCGATGCCCTGGGCATTGAGCGGCCCACGCACGAGCCGCGCGCCACCGAATATGTGCCGCAGATGCTGTCGCTCATTGGCAGGCTTGAAGCCAATGGCCTGGCCTACCAGATCCGCAACGACAGTGGCGCTGGCGACGTGAACTACGCCGTGCGCAAATTTCCCGGCTACGGCAGGCTGTCGGGCAAGTCGCTCGACGAGCTCAACGCCGGCGAGCGCGTGGCCGTGCAGGACGACAAGCGCGATCCACTCGACTTCGTGCTCTGGAAGAGCGCCAAGCCCGAGGAGCCGGCCGAGGTGAAGTGGCCAAGCCCCTACGGCGAAGGCCGGCCGGGCTGGCACATCGAATGCTCGGCCATGGGCTGCGCGCTCCTGGGCGAGAGTTTCGACATTCACGGCGGAGGCGCCGACCTGGCCTTTCCGCATCACGAAAACGAGATCGCCCAGAGCGAGGGCGCCACGGGCAAGCCTTTTGCGCGGCTGTGGATGCACAACGGCTTCATCAACGTGGACAACGAGAAGATGTCCAAGAGCCTGGGCAACTTCTTCACCATCCGTGACGTGCTCAAGGAATATGACGCGCAAACCGTGCGCTTCTTCGTCGTGCGCAGCCACTACCGCAGCCCGCTGAGCTACAGCAATGTGCATCTCGATGATGCACGCGCCGCCTTGAAGCGCCTGTACACGGCGCTCAGCCTGGTGGCGCCAGCGCAGGTGCAGATCGACTGGGCCGAGCCCCACGCCGCGCGCTTCAAGGCGGCGATGGACGAGGACTTCGGCACACCCGAGGCCGTGGCCGTGCTGTTCGATCTGGCGGGCGAGGTCAACCGCAGCAAATCGTCCGCCATGGCAGGCCTGCTCAAGGCACTGGGAGGCCAGCTCGGGCTGTTGCAGGATGACCCGCAGGCCTTTCTGAAGGCGGGCGCGGGTCTGGATGAGTCGGCCATCGGCGCGCAAATCGCCGCGCGTGCCGCCGCCAAGGCCGTCAAGAACTTTGCCGAGGCCGATCGCATCCGCAACGCGCTGCTGGCCCAGGGCATAGTCCTCAAGGACTCCGCCACGGGCACGACCTGGGAGGTGGCGCAGTAAATGCATTTAGAGTCAGAAGAGCATTTGGTGCAGGTGGGATAAGCGGTGGAAGCTGCAAAAAAAACCGCAGATGCGAGCCATCCGGACTACTGGGCCGAGGCCTGCAAGTACCTGACCAAGAAGGACCGTGTGATGCGCCGCCTGATTCCCCAGGTGGGCGAGGTGGCGCTGTACCGGCGCGGCGACGCGTTCAGCACGCTGGCGCGCTCCATCGTCGGGCAACAGGTGACCGTGGCGTCGGCGCAGCGCGTGTGGGACAAGTTCGCCGCCTTGCCGCGCAGCATGACGCCGCGCAGCGTGCTCAAGCTCAAGGTGGACGACATGCGCGCGGCCGGCCTGTCGGCGCGCAAGGTGGACTACCTGGTCGACCTGGCCCTGCACTTCGACAACGGCCAACTGCATGTCAAGCAGTGGGATCAGATGGACGACACGGCCATCGTCGCCGAACTCGTGGCCATACGCGGCATCAGTCGCTGGACGGCCGACATGTTCCTGATCTTTCATCTGGCGCGGCCCAACGTGCTGCCGCTCGATGACGCGACGCTGATCCAGGGCATCAGCCAGCACTACTTTTCCGGCGACCCCGTGAGCCGCAGCGATGCGCGGGAGGTGGGCGAGGCGTGGAAACCCTGGTGCAGCGTGGCAAGTTGGTATATTTGGCGGTCGCTCGCCCCCCTGCCGGTTGACTATTGATAACGACATGACGAGAGCAGGGCGGCTGGTTTCGGGCGCGCCCCGAGGAGAAACAAGTTGGCTAAAAAAACCTTTCTGGATTTCGAGCAACCGATTGCCGAGCTCGAGTCCAAAATCGAAGAGCTGCGCTATGTGCAGAATGAGAGCGCGGTGGATATTTCCGAAGAGATCGACCAGCTCAGCAAGAAGAGCCACCAGCTCACCAAGGACATCTACAGTGACCTGAGCCCCTGGCAGATCACCAAGATCGCGCGTCACCCCGAACGTCCCTACACCATGGACTATGTGCGCGAGATCTTCACGGACTTCGTGGAACTGCACGGTGACCGGCATTTTGCCGACGACCAGTCCATCGTCGGCGGTCTGGCGCGCTTCAACGGCCACGCCTGCATGGTGCTGGGCCACCAGAAGGGCCGCGATACCAAGGAGCGCGCCGCGCGCAACTTCGGCATGAGCCGCCCCGAGGGCTACCGCAAGGCGCTGCGCCTCATGAAGACGGCCGAGAAATTCAAGCTGCCCGTGTTCACCTTTGTCGACACGCCCGGCGCCTTCCCCGGCATAGACGCCGAGGAGCGCGGTCAGTCCGAGGCCATAGGCCGCAACATCTACGAGATGGCGCAGCTCGAGGTGCCCATCATCACCACTGTGATCGGCGAGGGCGGGTCTGGCGGCGCACTGGCGATTTCCGTGGCCGACCAGGTCATCATGCTGCAGTACTCGATCTACTCGGTCATCAGCCCCGAGGGCTGCGCCTCCATCCTCTGGAAGACCAGCGACAAGGCGCAGGATGCGGCCGACGCCATGGGCATCACGGCACACCGCCTGAAGGCCCTGGGCCTGGTGGACAAGATCGTCAACGAACCCGTGGGCGGCGCGCACCGCGACCACAAGCAGATGGCGGCCTTCCTGAAGCGCGCCCTGGGCGATGCCTACCGCCAGCTGTCCGACCTCAAGCCCAAGGAACTGCTCGACCGCCGCTACGAGCGCCTGCAGAGCTACGGCCGCTTCAATGACACCAAGGCAGAGCGCTAGCCCACTTCGGTTAGCACTTCGGTTCTTCCATCGTCAACGGCCCCGCGGGGCCGTTGTGCTTTGTGCGAGCATGCCCCCATGACCCAGAGTTTTGCCGCCGCCATGCAGGCCTTCGCACCCAGGCTGCCGCTGGCCGTGGCCTTCAGCGGCGGCGCGGATTCGACGGCGCTGCTGCTGGCTTGTGCGCAACGCTGGCCGGGCCAGGTGCACGCCTTTCATGTGCACCACGGCCTGCAGGCCGCGGCCGATGACTTCGAGCGTCATTGCGTCGCACTGTGCGCACGGCTACAGCTGCCTTTGACGGTGTGCCGCGTCGACGCACGCCATGCATCCGGCCAAAGCCCCGAAGACGCAGCCCGCCAGGCGCGTTACAAGGCTTTTGAGGCGGCTGCCATTGAAAATAAAGCGCAGATAGCTATTCAAACGATAGCATTGGCGCAGCATGCCGATGACCAGATCGAGACGCTGCTGCTGGCACTGTCGCGCGGTGCGGGCGTGGCTGGCCTGGCCGCCATGCCCGCGCAATGGCAGCGTGGTGGCCTGCACTGGTGCCGGCCTCTGCTGGGCGTGGCCGGTGGCGATGTGCGTGCCTGGCTGCGTGCGCGCGGCGAACATTGGGTGGAGGACCCCACGAATGCCGATGTGCGCTACACGCGCAACCGCATCCGCCACCACCTGCTTCCCGCGCTGCAGCAGGTCTTTCCGCAGTTTCGTGACACCTTCGCGCGTAGCTGCACCCATGCCGCGCAGGCCGATGAGCTGCTGCAGGAGCTGGCCGTGGCGGACCTCGCCGCCGTCGGCCAGCCGCCGCGCATCGCGCTGCTGCGCGCGCTGAGCCATGCGCGCCAGGCCAACGTGCTGCGCCACTGGCTGCGCAGCGAACATGGCACCACGCCATCGGCGGCGCAACTCGGGGCGCTGCTGCGGCAGATCGCTGCCTGCACCACGCGCGGCCACCGCATCCACCTGAAAGTCGGCAGCGGCCATGTGGTGCGCGAGGGCGAGTCGCTCGGTTGGTACAATCAGCCGGTTTTGGATTTCATTTCCGCACGGGACGGCGGCGCGCCAAAACAATCTTCGCAATAGCGCCGCCCATCAGCGTTCCGTCATTGCAGATATTCCATGGCACTGATCGTTCATAAATACGGCGGCACCTCGATGGGCTCCACGGAGCGCATCCGCAACGTCGCCAAGCGCGTGGCCAAATGGGCGCGGGCCGGCCACCAGATGGTGGTTGTGCCCAGCGCCATGAGTGGCGAAACCAACCGTCTGCTGGGGCTGGCCAAGGATCTCGCACCCGCGCGTGCGACCGCAGCCTTCCACCGCGAGCAGGACATGCTGGCCGCCACGGGCGAGCAGGCCTCGTCGGCCCTGCTGGCCATTGCGCTGCAGGCCGAGGGCATGGAGGCCGTGAGCTACGCCGGCTGGCAGGTGCCCATCCGCACCGACAGCAGCTACACCAAGGCGCGCATCGAATCCATAGACGACAAGCGCGTGCGCGCCGACCTCAACGCCGGCAAGGTGGTCATCATCACGGGGTTTCAGGGCATAGACGATGAGGGCCACATCACCACGCTGGGCCGCGGTGGCTCGGACACCTCGGCCGTGGCCGTGGCTGCGGCCATGAAGGCCAGCGAGTGCCTGATCTACACCGACGTGGACGGCGTCTACACCACCGACCCGCGCGTCGTGCCGCAGGCCAAGCGCCTGAAGACCGTGAGCTTCGAGGAAATGCTGGAAATGGCCAGCCTGGGCAGCAAGGTGCTGCAGATCCGCTCGGTGGAATTTGCCGGCAAGTACAAGGTGCCCATGCGCGTGCTGTCGAGCTTTACGCCCTGGGACATCGACATCAACGAAGAGGCCGCCTCCGGCACCCTGATCACCTTTGAGGAAGACGAACAAATGGAACAAGCCGTCGTTTCCGGCATCGCTTTCAATCGCGACGAAACCAAGATCTCCGTGCTCGGCGTGCCCGACAGGCCCGGCATCGCCTACCAGATCCTGGGCCCCGTGGCCGACGCGAACATCGAAGTGGACGTGATCATCCAGAACATCAGCAAGGATGGCCGCACCGACTTCAGCTTCACCGTCAACCACAACGACCATGCGCGCACGCTGGAACTGCTGCGTGAAAAGGTCGTGCCTGCCCTGGGGGCGCAGGAAGTGGTCGGCGACACCGCCATCTGCAAGGTCAGCATCGTCGGTATCGGCATGCGCAGCCATGTGGGCGTGGCCGCCAAGATGTTCCGCGTGCTAAGCGAGGAGGGCATCAACATCCAGATGATCTCCACCAGCGAAATCAAGACCTCGGTCGTGATCGAAGACAAGTACCTGGAACTGGCCGTGCGCGCCCTGCACAAGGCCTTCGAACTGGATCAGCCCACAGCCTGAGTTTGTCTCGGTAGAGATTGAAATCAGGCTACAATGGCGGGATTGGAAACGTGACCGAGTGGCCGAAGGTGCTCCCCTGCTAAGGGAGTATGGGGTGTAGAGCCTCATCGAGGGTTCGAATCCCTCCGTTTCCGCCAAAGTTAAAAAAGCCTTGTAAGTCAACGACTTACGAGGCTTTTTGCTTTGTGGTGGTAGCAGAACTGGTAGCAATTCATGCTGTCCCTACCCATCTACCAACTCGGTTCGATGTACTACCTGCATACGCGCATCAACGGCAAGCAGGTCAAGCGCTCCCTACGCACCGGCTACCGCCGCGTCGCTATCATGCGTGCAGTCTCACTTTTGAACGAACTGACTATGAACAAAGTGCCCC
>JAFECU010000228.1 GCA_018242005.1 Pseudomonadota bacterium
AGTGCGCTGCCTACGTGGCGGGGCGCTGGCCGGGCCGATCCGGCGCAGCCGGTTCGGCGGCATCGAGGGGCGCCAAGCCTGCGCGGCGGGGATGGCCCGCAGGGCTTTCCCCTGGAGGCAAGCGCAGGCGCGAAGGCGTGAGGGATTGAAGCCGAATGGCCGTGATTCGGCACGAAGCACGGGGCGCAGCCCGAAAGCCCGGCGGCGCACCGCGCCGACACGCCCAGGCCGTTCTATATTTTCAGGAAGGAACCCAAGACAAGCCCATGACTCTCCAGCTCCGACACGAAACCCCGGACGATACTTCCGCCATCGAGGCCGTCACGGTCGCCGCCTTTGCCGATGCACCGCACACCAGCCACACCGAGCAATTCATCGTGCGCGCACTGCGCGCCGCCGGCGAACTGACGCTTTCCATCGTGGTCGACGAACATGGCCAGGTCGTCGGCCATGTGGCCCTGTCGCCCGTGACCATCACCGATGGCCTCGGCCACAAGGCCGAAGGCTGGTACGGCTTGGGGCCAATCTCTGTCCTGCCGAACAGGCAGGGACAAGGCATCGGCTCACGCCTGATGGAACAGGCGCTGTCTAAACTGCGGGCCATGCAGGCCGCAGGCTGTGTGCTGCTCGGAGATCCCGCGTACTACGGGCGCTTCGGCTTTCAGGCCCATACGGGCCTGCAACTGCCGGGCGTACCGCCCGGCTACTTCATGGCACTGGCCCTGCATGGGCCAGTGCCGGAAGGCATCGCGCGCTACAGCGATGCCTTCAACGCCACCGCCTGAGCCACCGCGAAAGCGGCGGCGTTCTGATTCGGCTGTTGGCCTTGAACACCGGGCGCGGCCACTGCCGCGCCCGGATTTTGCGCTTCACCGCGCCCAGGACGGAACGGTCTGGGCGCGGTGCTGAACGCGGTTATTTCTTCGTCTCGATAAACCACCACACGGCACGCGGCAAGGCTCGCCCAGTGATGGGGTGAATGTCGGTGAGGTCGGCGCGGGCCGACCAGCCTGAAGGCGGTCGGTAGCCGCGCACGTCGCCATCGCCGTGCCAGCGGCGGGCGCGTACCGTGCCGGGGGCGTAGATCGCCGCCATGCGCGGGCGGCTGGTGGTGGTGTAGGTCATGGGTGCTTTTCCTTCCAGCGAAGCGCCCCGGTCGAAGCCGGGGCGCTCGCCTTCTGCATAGGTCAAGCGGCCAGCGCCTCGGCAGGTTCATCCGCCATTGCCTCGACATCCTCCGGGGCGCCCTGCTCCGGGCCTGCCTCCTGCGCGCTTTCCTGCACTGCCTGCTGCTGGCCTGCGGCCTTGAAGATGGCGGGCATCCAGCCCGTGCCATCGGCCAGCCGCTCGGCTTCGCTGGCAATGTCGGCCTTCTTGAGCTTGCCCAGCCGGTTCACGGAATCCGGCGCGAACTCGCCCACGGCATCCAGAATCACGGCCTTGGAAACGTGCTTAAAGTAGCCTTCCGCAGTCGGCTTCCACCATGCAGCCATATCAAGGCCCACTGCCTGCGCCAGTTCCTCGCCGGGCTGGTGTGGCATGACGCGGGGCGTCACCACGTCTACCGTGGAAGCCACACACATGGCCAGCAGCTTCACCAGCTCGCCTTGCTCCATCGCCAGCAGCGCGGCGAACAGTTCGGCGCTGTCCTGCGGCAAGGCGTCGCCCGTGACTTGCTGCAATTCGCGCAGAGCCACGGCGGCGGCGGAGTGAGGCCAGTCCGGGGCCATGCCTTCCAGCCGGTCTTGCACTTTCAGGCCCACACCGAGTGGCAGAGGATCACGGCTGCGGCCATAGCGGCTTTCCTGCAACACGGTCTGCACCATGCCATGCACCACGGCGGCCAGCGCGGCTTGCGGGTGCCGTGCGACTTCGATTTGCAGCGCGGCGGTGCGGTGCGCGCTCAGGCGTTGCGCCAGCCGGTCGGACATGACGGCGGTCTTGGGCTGCCTGTCGTCGTCTCCGTCCTCGCCTTCTTCGTCGTTCTCGGCGTCGCCTTCGCCGCTGAACCCTTGGCGCAGCCGTTCCAGCGTGCGCAGCGCCTTGGCCTCGGCCTCGCGCATCAAGCCGCGATGAATGACGGCCTCGCCGTTACGGTCGATGGTGACGATGGCACCGGCTGCGGCCTTCACGTTCGAGGCATACCCTTGCAAACCATCCTCCAGCGCCTGCAACTGCTCGCCCAGGGCTTCGCCTTCCTCCTGCAGAGCATCGGCCTTGTCCTCGTCCTCGGCGTCCATCGCGGCATCCACAGCTTCGGCGACTTCCTGCATCTTGGTTTGCAGCTTCTCGATGCGCTGCGCTTCGCGCTTATTCGGCTCGCGGCGTTCCCTCGGAGCACGTTGGAAGGCTTGCAGGTCGGCATACGTGGTAGCGGGCGCAGCGTCCACCCACGCCCATCCCTCGGCGCGAACCGTGGCGGCGATGCCCGTCAGCTTGTCTTGCGCCAGCCGCTCCAACAAACCCGCATCGTTGAGATACACGCCCGCGTCATCTTCCGCGAACAGATCGCGCCGGATGCCACCGCCTGCGGCCTCGTAGCTGTCCAGTCCGACAAAGCGCACCAGCGGATGCCTGTAGGCGTCGATTTCGCGCTCGGTGAGGCGTTCGCGCAAGTGCGAGGGATGGCGCTGCCACTGCGGTGCATCGTAGAACGCGCTTTCCTGCGCAGCGTGGTCATCGGTGATGGATAAGGCCATCAACTGATCGAGCGTGACGGCATCGGCGCGATAGTCGGCTATCAATCGCGGCGAGACATTGGCGAGTTTCAGGCGGCGTTGCACCACCAGCGGCGTGACGGAAAAATCCGCTGCAATGTCCTCAATGGGTCTGCCTTCGGCCACCAGCGCGGCGAATGCCTCGAACTGGTCGGCGGGGTGCATAGCTTCGCGCTGCACGTTCTCGGTGAGGCTGGCCGTGCGGGCCGTGCCGTCGGCCACCAGCAGGCAAGGCACTTCCCATTCCTTGCTGATGCGGTGCTTTTTCGCCAGCAGCTTCAACGCGGCCAGCCTGCGGCCACCGGCCACCACCTCGTAATGCTCGCCATCGGCGGATGCAATCACGATCAGGTTTTGCAACAGGCCCACACGCTGGATGGATGCAGCCAACTCGGGAATGGACATGCGCGGGGTCTTGCGCACGTTGCGGCCCGTGGGGCGCAGCACCAGCCGCGACAGCGGCACCAGAATCAGGTTCTTCGTGGGGTCGGCAGCTTCCAGCGCAGGGGCTTGGATGGCGCGGGCTTCGGTTTGGGTGACGGCGTTCATGGTGAATCTCCAATCGAGTGAAACAAGGGAATGGAGGGGAAACCGCCCCTCCGACGGGGGGAACGGTCAGGCTTTGAGGGCGCGCATACCATCGGCCAGCAGCCACAGGGCGCGGTTCAGGCGCACGTCGGAATCAATGCCCTGCACCGGGCGGGTTTGCTGGCGGCGTCCGTTGGCGCTGCGGCCGGACAGGCCGCCCTTGGTCAAGTTCTCCTGTGCGCGGTTGAACACGCTCCACAGGTCGGAGCGGCGGTCCTCGAACCGGCGCGGCATCAGGATTTGCGATTCGGTGATGGGCGCGGGCTTGTCGGGGTCGTCATACTTGAGGGCCAGCGCAGCGCGGGCGAACACTTCAGCTTCGCCATCGTCCAAGGTGATGCCACGCATCAGGGCGCGGGATTCTTTCACCCGCTCGAAGCCGCTCAACACTTGGTAAGCGCCTTCGATGACGGAACCGGCCACGTCGCCTTTGTGGGGTACGCGCACGTCCGCCACGGTGTCACCGCAGACAAGGCCATTGCTGCAAACAAAGCGGAACATTCCGGCCAGCATCTGATAGCTGCTGGTGCCGTCGTGCGAGTTCAGCAGCACGATTTCGTTAGCCTCCGCGCCGTTGATCTGGCTGGCGTGGCGCAGGCGAATCATGTGTTTGGTGTGCTCGCGGCGGCCTTCATCGCGCACGCGGGTCTGCGTCACCATGAAGGGCTGGAACCCCTCCTTGCGAAGCTCGGTCAGCACTGTAGCGGTGGGGATGTAGGCGTACCGCTCGGAACGGCTTTCGTGCGGGGCATCCGCGAAGATGGACGGGGCCACGCGACGAATTTGGTCATCAGACAGCGGGGTGTCACTGCGCAGCGCAGGGGAGCGGGAAGCGAAACGGGATGCGAGTTGCATGGTCTTTCTCCTGACAAAAAGAGGTTTGCTGTTCACACCGCACACCGGATTCCAAGATTCGGAGCCCAGCCTTTCGGCTGTTCGGTGCGGTCGGCACGAGGAACCCGGTTGGCCCTGTTGCCACCGTCTTTCCTGAGTTCATCGCCCGCGACGGTCAGGAG
>JAFECU010000229.1 GCA_018242005.1 Pseudomonadota bacterium
AATATGCCAAGCAGAGAGAGGCGGGCGTTGCCTGGCCATTGGTGGAGCGGGGTCATCAGTGGATTCGGGTCATCGTCCGTCTTGTTCGTGCGTTTGCAGCGACAGGCTCAGCGGCTCCGTGGGCACATTGCTCACGTCGTAGTGCAGAAAGGCAATGAGGAACTGGATGCCGACCAGCACCGGCAAGGCGGCCAGCATCACGGTGCCGCTGGTGGCCGGGTTGTGGGTCAGTGAGCTGTCCAGCCAGCGGGCAATGCCAAACGCCGTGCCCGCGATCACCAGCAGCACGCCGCAGATGCTGTAGAGCGAGCCCACGTTGAAGTCGCGCACCAGGTAGTTGTAGACATAGCGTCGCCACAGCCGGGAGCCATGCTTGCGCAGGAATTCGGGCAACACCTTGCCGACCTTCAGGTTGGACTCCTCATCGGCATAGACCGAATCCATGGGCACATCCTTGACCACCGCACGCAGCGTGTTCAGGCGAAAGAGCATGTCGGTCTCGAAGAAATAGCGGTGCTCCAGCTTGTCCAGCGGCAGTTCGGCCAGCACGCTGGTGTGCACGGCGGTGTAGCCGTTGGTCGGGTCCATCACGTTCCAGTAGCCGCAGCTGAGTTTGGTGAGAAAAGACAGCACGGCATTCCCGAAGAGTCGCACTGGCGGCATACCCTGGACCGACTCGGGGCGGAAGAAGCGGTTGCCCTTGGTGTAGTCGGCCCTGCCTTGCAGCAGCGGGCGCACGAACAGCGGCAACAGCGCAGGGTCCATCTGCCCGTCGCCGTCGATCTTGACCACGATATCCATGCCATCGGCGATGGCCGATTTGTAGGCCGTGACGATGGCGCCGCCCACCCCCCGGTTCTCGGGGTTGTAGAGCACACGTACCCGCGAATCTTGGTTGTGCTCCTCGATGAAGCGGCCGCTGTGGTCCGGGCAGGCATCGTCCACGGTGTAGATAGTTTCTACTTCTGGGCCGATGGCGGCAATCACGCCCAGCACATGCTGGGTGACCTTGTAGCAGGGGATGGCGACGGCTATACGCAACTCACTAGACACGGCGAGTCCTCACGAAGCTCTGGAAGCCAACGTGACACCAGCAAGAATCAGTGCGCCACCCAACAGGGTTTGCATGTGGATGGGTTCGTCCAGGAGCAGCCTGCCCAGGCAGGGTACTATCAAAAAGGCTAGTGCCATGAACGGGTAGGCGATGTGCAGTGGGGCATGCCGAAGTACCCATATCCATACCAACGTGGTAACGCCATATAACGCCAGGGCTGTAATCAGCCAGCTGTTAAACGCCCACTGCTGCCACTGGGTGGCGTCGGCAATGGACGCCGCTGCTTTCTTGAAAAGGATCTGACCAAGGGAAATGCCCAGAACGCAGAGGATGGTGATGGCGGTGGTGAGAGATGTCATAAAAGCGATGGAGGGGCAGCGATACGAGCGGCGTTGGTGGAAAGCACCGCAAACCAGAATAGGCCGCCATAGTGGCCGATTTCCGTCAAGCCAGGACTGCTGCGTAGCAGCATGGCGTCTTTTTCTTGCGCGGCAACACGCATGGCACCTGTGCTGGCGAAGTCAAAGTGCTGTGGATCGACGGTGACCTCCACTGTGTCGGGGGTAAGGTGGCGGGCCTGGAAACTGCGGCCGTTTGGCGAATGGGCCAACTTGAACCGCAAATGCTGGTAGCGGTTAACCTCGAACCAGTCTTGCTCCGGTAAGCCGATACGCTCCCAAAAACTGCGGTGAGGGTAGTACAGGGTCGGGTTGACTACGGGTCCGCCCGCTGCGGCCAATGCCATCGGGATCTTGTCGTCTTCGCCGAAAACCAGGGTACGCAAGGGTTTGTCGAGTTGTTGGCCTTCAGTGGTCAGGGCTGCAGTGGCCGCGGACAGCTTCACCGATCTTGGGGCAAGCGA
>JAFECU010000022.1 GCA_018242005.1 Pseudomonadota bacterium
GAATTTCAAGGGTTGTGCCGGCACCCTCGAAGCCCAGCACCTCGGCGCGCAGGCGCTGAAGGTTCTGCTCGTTCGCGCCCGCGACGAAGGAGGCGATCTGCTGGTAGTGCTCGGCGGTGTCGAAGGTTTGTCGCCAGTGAACCTGGGTGCCCTCGCCGGACGGCTGCAGCTCGATCGTCAGCAGGTAGTGGTGGCCCGAGAAATGCTCGATCTCGAAGAGCTCGCCCGGCACCAGGCGAGAGAACCGGCTCTCGTTCGGATAGTCCGTCCCGTCCGGCCCGTGCATCGTCAGCCGCCACGCGCCGCCCGGCTGAAAGTCGAACTGGTGCATGGTGTTGGTGAAGCCATCCGGCCCCCACCAGCGGCCCACGCGCGCCGGCTCGCTCATGGCGGCAAAGACCTGGGCCGGCGTGGCGGCGATGTAAAGGCTGCGCGCATCGGAGCGCATGTCTACGGCTTCCATGGACTCATCCCGGAATATCCGGCTCCACCAGTGCGGCCAGCTGACTGAGCGACTCCTGCCAGCCCAGGTAACACGCCTCGACGGGGATGGCTTCGGGAATGCCGGCCTGCTCGATGCTCACGTCGGTGCCGCACGAAACCGCGCGCAGCCTCACGGTCACATGCATCTGGCCGGGCAGATGGGGGTCGTCGAAGCGGTCGGTGTACTCGACAAGTTCGCCGGGGGTCAGCGTCAGATATTCGCCGCCGAACGAATGGCTATGGCCGGTCGAGAAGTTCTCGAACGACATCCTGAAGCTGCCACCGACCTTGCCGTCGAATTGATGGACGTGACAGACGAAGCCATGGGGCGGCAGCCACTTGGCCAGGGCCGCGCCCTGGGTGAAGGCCCGGTAGACCTTGTCGGGTGTGGTGCGCAGCACGCGGTGCAGGCGGACGGTTCCAGTGGGCATGGTGGATCTCCTGGGTAAAGAAAAAGACTCTCACAGCTTCAGTCGCGGTCAGGCGCGCCGAGGGGGAAGAACGCGCGGTAGGGCAGGGCCTCGTCCACCACGCGCGCCACCGACCGATGCGCCAGCAAGCGCGCGTGCGGCGCGCCATCGGCCTCGTGCGGAATCATTCGCGGCGCATCGCCGAACCGGTCCAGGTACTCGATGATGGCGTTGGATTGCGTGGTCTCGACGCTGCCGTCGGTCAGCGCCGGAAACTGCCCCGGGGGGGACAGTTTGGCGATCCGGGGCGCGTGCTCGGGATGGTCGGCATCCACCATGCGGAACTCGAACGGCACGCCGCACTCGTACGCGGCGATCAGCGGCTTCCAGACGAACGACGCGAATGGGTGGCCGTACAGCTGGATGGGCATGGCATTTTGTCCTTTGTGTGAAGGCGGAAGGCGTGGTTCAGGCCTTGGCTTCGGTGTGGCGCGCGAAGTTGTCCAGGATCGCCTGCCACCCGGCCCGTTGTTGTTCTTCGGAGTGGGTCGGCTCGCTGTCGAAAGTGACGGTCACGGCCACGCCGGATGCGCCACTGTTGAACTCGACGAGGCCGATGCGATCCCCGAAGGTGTATTCAATGCGCCGGAGCGGCACCACCTGCGTGTATTCGCCGGCAAAGTCGAAGCCGAAAGAGCCGTCCTTGGCTTCCATCCGGGACGAGAACTTGCCGCCCGCACGCAAGTCCACGGAAGACGCGGTGGTATGCCAGTCGGGCGAAGCGGTGTTCCATGCTTTGATGTCGTCGGGGGTGGTGTATGCCCGCCAGACCTCATCTAGAGGAGCGTTGACGACTGTCGAGACGACGATTTTCATGTGTTTCTCCTGGCGGCAGATGCGCGTGTTGCGCTGCCTGGCGCCCAAACTCAGCGGTGGCCTTGCCGCAGCGAGACGAATGCGACGCCATCCGCGAGTGCCTTGTTCGCCACGGCTTTTTCACCGAGCACCATCAAGCAGACGGCGCTGCGGATGGGTCCATCCACTGCGCGCCCCAGACGTGACCATCAGGGTCGATGAAGTCACGGCCATACATGAATTCATGGTTTTCGACGGGGTTGATGTCAGCGACTCCGCCGTTTTCCGCGGCGGCTTTGTTCATGGCATCGACTTGCTGACGCGACTCACACGAGATATTCAGTGCAACCTCGCTTGATGAGTTGGGCGGAATGGCGCGAGAAGTGAATGTGCGCCATCTTGCGTGGGTCAGGAGCATGACGCTGATCGTTTCACTCCAGACCATGTGCGCCGCGTCTGCGCCGCTGAGCTGCGGATTGTTCACGAAGCCCAAGGCACTATAAAAAGCCTTGGATACGTTCAGGTCTGCCACGGGCAGGCTCACGATGATGGTTTTGGGCATGGTTGATTCCTGATGAGCGCCACGGGAGTGCGTAACACAGTGGGTCAAGCCTGGGCAGCGACATTCAACATCCACGGCGTGCCGAAGCGGTCGCGCACCATGCCGAAGCCGGGCGACCAGAAGGTGGCTGCGAACGGCATCACGGTCTGTCCGCCCGGGCTGAGCGCGTCGAACAGGCGCTGCCCCTCGGCCGCGTCGGCGGCCTGGATCGACACCCACAGGCCTTGCGGCTGCTGGTAGCCGCCGCCGCATTGGGCGGGGTCCTGGCCGGGTGCGGCGGGCAGGGCGTCGGAGCCCATTAACGCCTGATCCTTGATCTGCAGGTGCACGTGCATGATGCGGTTCCTGATCGGCTCCGGCAGCGCCGGCATTTCAGCGTTGGGGGGCATCTCGCCAAAGGTGGCCTGGCGCACCACGGTGCCGCCAAACAGCTTGGCATAGAAGGCGAAGGCCTCGGCGCAATTGCCGTCGAAGTTGATGTAGGGGATGAACTGCATGTTTGTCTCCGGAGGCTGTCAAACGTGATCAAAGCGCACGGCCGTCAGCAGGCCGTGCGTTACGCGCGTCGTCCACGCCCGACTTCATACGAAACTTGCACATGGGAGCAACTGGTACCACGAGCAAAAAAACTTCGGCCCAATGAAGCCCTTGTCGCTCTGATTCCATGGCCCACTTCCCATTGTGGACGATGTACACTTTTATACGCGCATGCGCACCAGGATGGCGCAGCGGCCGTGTAAAACCCCGTAAAAATGTCGGACGAGAATTCAAGCCCTGTTCGCCGTACCTATCGCCACGGTGATCTGCGCCGTGCCTTGCTGGACGCCGGCGTGGCGCTGGCGCGCGAGGGTGGGCCGTCGGCCATCGTGCTGCGCGAGGCCACGCGGCGTGCCGGCGTGGTACCCAATGCGGCGTACCGACATTTCCACAGCCATCAGGCATTGCTGGAAGCGGTGCGCGCGATTGCGTTGTCGGAGCTGGCGCGTGTCATCGAGTCCGAGATCGACACCACGCGGCGCCTGCGAGATCCGCGCCGGCGCGCGCGCGCCGCGTTCTGCGGCGTGGGCCTGGGCTACCTGCGTTTTGCGCGGCTGGAGCCGGGCCTGTTTCGCACGGCGTTCGCGGCGCGACCTTTTGACGTGAATGAACGCGCTCCCGATGACGGCGCGGCACGCGGTCCCAGCGGCATGGATCCGTTCGAGCTGCTGTGCCACACGCTCGACGGCATGGTCGATGCCGGCCTGCTTCCACCTTCGCGCCGGCCCGGTGCCGAATTCATGGCTTGGTCCGCCGTGCATGGCATGGCAATGTTGGTGCTAGACGGCCCCTTGCGTGGCCTGGCCGAGTCGCAATACCAATCGCTGGCGCAGCGACTGGTCACCATGGTCGAGCAGGGTTTGCTGGCTGAGGCTGCGTTGCCACGAGCCGCTATGCAGGTGCGGTAGGCCGGCAACCCCATAGCCCCGAAGTCGTTGCCTGCAACGCACTCCGCGCGGCCGTGCCGCGCGCCCAGGCTCAGGCGGTTCCGGCGGCCGCTTGCCGGCGCACGCCCAGCCAGGCCTTGATGGCGGCAATGCTCAGCGGTATCGATCCGAAGAGAATGAACACCAGGTCGCCGGGCAGGCGCATCCATTCGATTGTCAGGGCGAGAGTGGTGCGCGTATAGGCATGCGAGCGCGCATGCCAATAGCCGTTTTGCAGCACGTCCCACAGCTGCAGCACGCCGCTGGGAAACAGGCTTATCAGCACCATCATCATCAGGCCGATGTTGGTGCCCCAGAAGGTGATGCGGATGTATTTTTCGATGGCTGGCCAGTCGCGCTCGTTCGCGGTCTGGCGCAGCACGAACACCATCACGGCGATGGCCAGCATGCCGAACACGCCCATCAGCGCCGCATGGCCATGCGTGGGCGTGACCTGGGTGCCCATCTCGAAGTAGCTGACGATGGGCAGGTTGATGAGGAAGCCGAAGACGCCGGCGCCAAAGAAGTTCCAAAAGCCCACGGCCATCAGGAAGTAGAACGTCCATTTGTGCGCGGCAACCACGCGCTGGCCTTCGGCTCCAGGGCCACCACGGGTGGTCTTGACGAAGTCCCAGGCATCGAGCGTCAGCAGGGTCAGCGGCACCACTTCCAGCACCGACACGAGCGCCGCAGCGGCCATGTTGAAACTGCTGTGGCCGTTGAAGTACCAGTGGTGGCCGGTGCCGACCAGTCCACCCAGGAAGTAGAGGATGGCGTCCAGATAGATCACACGCAAGGCGGTGTTGCGCCGCGCCAGGCCTAGC
>JAFECU010000230.1 GCA_018242005.1 Pseudomonadota bacterium
AATTGCCTGCGCGACAGCGAGGTGCGCTGCCAGATGTGCTCCAACAGCTTCTGCCGCCGGGGCGTCGCCAGCAGCGATGCGGCCGGCTCGGGCCGCATCAACCCTTTGCCGGTGTCGGCGGGAGGTATGGGTGTCGGCGTCGTGCCAGAGGATGGCGGCGGCCGTTTGCGTTGGAACAGCGAGAGCATGGCGAACCCCGGACGGCGGGCCGGTCGGGGGAGCCTTTTGGCCTTTTCGGGTAGGGCCATTCCCCTTGGCCCCATTCCCTTGCCCCTTCCCCAGCCCTTTGGCCTTTGGAAGCCTTTGGATATAGGGCAACCAGGGTGTCCCGACCACAACCAATACGGAGCTGGCCCAGGCCGATTGGTGATGATGTTTCAAGGAACGGCCTGCTTTCAGCAGCCGTTGAAACAGCGCCAAAGACTGAAACGCCTCCTGCCGCTCTCCACAGCCGTCGATGACCAGCAGGATCGCCGTCAGGCCTGACCCAGCCCCTCATCGAGGGCGTTGGCCTGCGCTGCGAAGTCCGCTGGGCGCCGCTTGCGAAACGCCTCCAGATTGGCGAGCTTCCAGCGCAAGGCGGGCAATTCGGCCGCGTGCGGGCACAGCACCAGCGACCAGTCGGGCTCGGCGCGTACCAGCCCGCTCAGGAACTGTCTGTGCCCCTCGGTCAGGCGACGAGGCAGTTCCTGTCGCATCTGTGCACGAGCGGCAAGCAGCGTGTCCAGCGAGCACTCCACTTCGGTCATGCCGACGAAAGCGCGCTCGTACTCCGCTGCGATGTCCTTGTCGTTGCCGAACAGCACTTCATGCGGCGGCCGGTTATGGCCGGCGAGGTAGAGCACGAAGCACTCGACCATGCCGTCGCTGAGGCCGCCAGACCCATAGAGCTGCCAGACGTCGAACAGGTCACGTGGGTGCTGCCGGTCCAGGGCCGCCACCAACTTGCCGGCATACAGCTCGTCGCGCGCCAGGATCGGCGCCTCGAACTCGACACCGAACAGGTCGCCGGTCTTGGCGCTCAACGGCTTTCGTTCAACCGGGAGCACCGTGCCGCGGAAGACGACGTTCACCTCGATCTTGACCTGGCTGGTGTCGTTCTCGACGATCAGCTTGGTGTCACCGAGATCCTTGCTGCGCACCAGGCGCGTCTGGATGCCCAGCGGTTGCACGCGTTGCGCGATGGCGGCCAGCTCGCCGTTGATCGCCTTCAGCGCGTCGTCGCGTGCGACCTGCCAGGGCCGGTACACCACGTCGATGTCCACCGACAAGCGCGGCATATCCTGCACGAACAGGTTGATCGCTGTGCCGCCCTTCATCGCAAAGATGTCGTTGGCGAAGACCTCGGGCGTGACGGCCAGCAGCAGGCGAACGGTATCGGCGTAGTTCTTATCCATGGGGATTCAGGCTCAGCAAGGTGCCGTCGGCCAGTCGGCTCATCCAGCGTTTTTCGCTGCCGGTGCGCAGCGGATGCCGCTCCAGCAGATCCTTGACGTCGACCACCTGCGTCTCGCGTGCCCAGGTGAGGAACAGACGAACGGTCTTCACACTGGTGCAGCACGACAGCAGTTGCCCGAGCAGTTCCTTCCTCGGCGAGCGCAGGCCATCGAAGAGGTTGCGGGCCTCTTCCAGGCTCTGCTTCGTCCCGGCCTCGTAGAGCAGCTCCAGCACGGCGCGCTCGGACACGGCGACTTGCAACCGATCGGGCAGGCCGGGCGGCGTGGTCAGGGTCTTGTCGGCCAGTGCGGCATCGGGCCAGTCGAACAGGTGCGCATGGACGTAGCGTGCCGGAAAGCGCGAAGTGAACCAGACCGGCAGCTCGTAGCGGCTGTTGCCCCACAGGACCAGCGTGTCGCGGCCGAGGTTGTGGCGCACACCCTGCAGGCCCAGCGCACTCTTGCCGCCGACGTGCAGGCCGGGCACGCGCTGCTGCAGGAACTTCAGCGCCCCGTAGACGCCGAACTCGTCGTTCGGGAAGGCGTAGACGCCCTGGGCCAGGCGCACGAGCCAGCCGCCCTCGGCATAGCGCGCGGCGAGCTTGGACGACACCCCCAGCGGCGCCAGGGTGGTCAGGTCGAACGGCGCACCACGTGGCAGCGTGGTCTGCAGCCGCTTGATTACTTGATGCCGTGAATTTCCATCCATCGTGGAAAAATAGCACAGAATCCAATCAAGCGCTTCCAGAGGACAGGATTCAGCGCTGAAATTCGCCTCATCGGGTATTTTCAATGCAACTTCTAATCGCGCCTGACGGCGCCACCCCTTGACATCGTAAGGAATTTTCCTTGCGGTGATTGCCAGGAGAGCCGTCATGCCCAACGTCAAGGAACTCGCCACTGTCACGTCCAAGGGACAGCTCACCCTGCCCAAGGCGGTTCGCCAGGCGCTGGGCGTGGAGGCCGGCGACAAGGTGGCGTTCGAGTTGCGCGAGGATGGCCAGGTCGTCGTCAGCCGCGGGGAGGCAGAGCATGAAGACCCGGCTATCGGTGCGTTCCTGACCCTGCTGGCTCGTGACATCGAGGCAGGGCGAAACATCCGCGGTCTGCCCGAGGAACTGGCTCGCACAATGCTGGAGCATGCAGGCCATGAGGTTGTCCTGGGCGACGACTTCGATGGGCGCGTGGAAATCTGATGCAGCGGCACGGCTGGACCCTGCTGTTCCATGAGGGCTTCATCGAGCAGTTGCGCAAGGTACAGGCGGCCGCAGTGCCGCTCAGCGACAGCGAGCCGCAGCAGTTCGATGGCGATGCCAACGCCAAGCTGTTTCAGGCGTTGAGCCATCGGGTCATGGACGCCGTGCCGGGCGATCCCTCGCGGGATGAGTTTCGTTACTGCAACATCGCGGAGCCGGCGCACTCCAACTGGCGGTGCGCGAGGATCGGCAGGCGGTTCCGCTTGTTCTTCCGCTACGACGCGAGGGCGAAAGTCATCGTGTTCGCAGCACTCAAGGACCGGGCTACGGCGATAGCACCGAGCCGCGAACAGTCGGATGCACTGAGCAGTCAGATCGACCCGACAGTGACGAAGGTACGGAGGCAACGAATGACCAGGCCTCGCCAGGAAAGATGAATTGAACATGAGGTAGCACCATGAAGACCGCAGCACAGACAACATTCCCCGAGCGCGTGGGCCGAACCCTGGGCCGGCTGTGGCGTGGCTGCGTTCGGCTGGATCGACGTGCGATGCAGGGACTGGTGGCAAAGGGTTGGAAACCCGGTGTCGCAAAGGGCGTGATGCTGATCGTCAAGATCGCAGCGTTTGCCGTGCTGCTCTACGCTGCGTTCTGGATGGCGTTGCTGCTTCTGTGCATCGTGGTCGTTGCGAGGATGGCCTGGCAACACGACTCTGACGACGATGCCGATTTCCTCGGGCGCAAAGCGGAAGAGAGAGACCATCGTGAAGGGCTGTTCTATCACCCGGCCATGCATGACGATGATCCCGATCCGCGATTCAAAGACGACTAACGGAACGCTCTACTTTTTCACTGCACTGATCGCCACGTTAGCTCCCGAACGTCCCGCTTGGCCCGCGTCCCGAGTACCGTTGGCGAGGCCTTGAAGAACACCGCCAGCACGGACACCGACCCATCCCAACGCTGTGATCCACAAGCTGGGTAGCACGAGGAACATCGTCGCCATCACGAAGTTCAACAACATGTCCCCGAAAGCGTTGTTTAGCCCGATCAGCGGATCGAAGTTGCTGTGCGGCCGGTTCGCTCCGAACCCCCAGCCATAGAGCGCGTCGAGAATCGTCGAGTCGAGCCAGCGCGCGAGCTGGAACCAGAAGTCCACGAAGAACAGCGCGAACTCCACGCAGCTCACCGCGACCAGGGCCTTCAGCTCGTAGGTGCCGAAAACCAGCACCAGCGGGATGCAGATGACCAGCGCCATCTTGAGCAGCGACAGCACCATCGGCAGCGCCTGGCGCACCACGTCCATGGCCGGGAAAACGCCGAGCGAGCCCATCGTCATGCCGAGGTCGCCGGCGCCGCGCGTGACGATGTTGGGCAGCGTCTTTTCGATCTGCCCTCCGTAGTCGGTGTAGACCGAGCCCTGGTTCATCTTCTGCTGCTTTGGCGAGACCACGGCGCGGACCACCGAGTCGTTCACCTCCGCCTGTGACAGGAAGCCCGCCCAGCGGCCCATGCGCGTCAGCAGATCGGGGTCGACCTGGGCCAGAAGGCGCGCACGCAGGCCACTGTTGCCGTCGGACCACCATTGCTGGCACGTGGGATAGCCCCCGCCGCTGTCCACCTGAGCCAGCCCCGCATCGCGCGTCGCGTCATACGGCCAGGCGGTGCGGGGCGTGTTGGAGTGGTATGTGTCGTAGAAGCCCGTGCTGCCCAGGAAGTGGGTGACTTCGTGCACGACTGCTACGGCCCGTCGCGGGCCAAGCTGTTCATGAGCCGGCCCACGCTCTCCGACGATCAGATGAACGACGTCACCTGGATCGGGTCGAGCTACTTCCTGGACAACGCGGGCTTCTACGACACCTACCACTCCAACACGCCGCGCACGGCCTGGCCCTACGACGCGACGCGCGATGCAGGGCTGGCCCAGGTAGACAGCGGTGGGGGCTACCCCACCTGCCGGCCGTGGTGGTCGGACGGCAACAGCGGCCTGCGTGCGCGCCTGCTGGCCCAGGTCGATCCCGACCTGCTGACGCGCATCGGCCGCTGGGCGGGCTTCCTGTCGCAGGCCGAAGTGAACGACTCGGTGATCCGGGCCGTGGTCTCG
>JAFECU010000231.1 GCA_018242005.1 Pseudomonadota bacterium
GGGCAGCGCCCAGGCGCGCAGGGCCGCCAGGGCCAGGCAGAGGGCGACGGCCGCCCGGCGCATCACCGCGCGGCGCGCTGACCACGCAGCAGCGCCGCATCACACCAGCGCTGCGCGACCTGGGGCGAGGTGGTGCACACGGCGTCATGCGTGGCGGTGGCGACGGCGCGCTCCAGCAGCTGGATGTCGGCCTCGTGCTGGCGCGCCACATGCGGGTCCTCGAAGAAGATGGCGCGCTGGCAGCGGCGCTCGAGCACCAGATCGGCGATCTGCGCATCGCCGCCCAGCGGTCCGCTGTTGAATCGGTCCACCCAGGGCTGGTCCGCGGGCCAGCCGCGGCTCCAGGCCAGTTCGTTGAGGCGCTGACCCGTGGTGCCCGTGGCCACGCGCCGGCCAAAGCGCGACAGCAGATCGAAGTTGCGCGCGGCAAAGTCCAGCATGGTGGCCTTCATCGCGTCGTGCGCGATCAGCGCCAGGGTCTGAGCGCCATGATCGTGAAAGCGGTCGGCATGGCGGTCGGGTGCCAGGCCGGCATGCACGCGCTCCATCTCCACCCAGTCGCGCGCGCTGGCCACGGTGGACAAAAACGGCTTGCCGTGGATCACGCATTGGCGCTTGAGCGCCAGCGCTTCGGGGAAGATGGACGAGGGGTCCACGGGGTCGATGAGGTAGATGGCGCCATCGAGCGTGCGGCCCGGCTCCGCCATGCCCACCACCTCGGCCACGAGCTTCATGAGCCCTCCGTCGCGCCCATAGGGGTAGCGCAGCAGCGGGGCATGGCCGCGCAGCATGCCGGCGGCGGCGATCGCGTCATAGGTACGGCCCACGGCATGCAGGCCCAGGTTGAGCTCGCGCATGCCCGACTCGCAGGCGCGCAGCAGGGCAAACAGAGCGGCGTCCTCGCTCTGATGGTGCAGGCGGTTGGCGGCTAGGCCCATGAGCATGTTGGCAATCCTTTGGTATCTGGCGAACGGGGCATCCATGGTACGCGCCGCCACGCGGGCGCGCGGCATGAACCGCCCTCACCGGACCCCAAAGCCGATCGCACTCTGCAGAAGTTGCCTGGCCCAATGCGCAGGCACATGGACTGCAATCGCGCGAAGCCCTTGGGTTGCCATCGCCCGCTCGCCCGCGTTTCCCACCTGTGCGCACTGTAGTCCGCAGGTGTGACGGTCGCATGACGGTCCGCGTGCCCGTGGTCACGCCTCACCAGGCCACGGCAAGCGGCTGGCGCGCCGAACGGGCAATCACGCGCGCACGGCCTCGCGGCCGGCGTGGCCGAACTGCGCGCCGTTGCTGCCGAACGGAAAACGCGGGCTGTCGATCAGCGCCATCCGCCCGTCGCGGGTGTTGCCCTTGCTGCCGTGGTGGGCGAGCCTGACGGCATCGACCGCGGGACACAACCGCTGCGCACGCCGGGCTGAAGGGCTTTCGTCTGGGGGACTGGACTGGCTCCCGGCTGTTGGCCACTCTACGGCTCAAGCAGCGATTTCTGATGGCGTGTCAACCGCCGTCATCCCCTCGTGGTCGTGTTTGCGGGGATGACGGGCCGCACGTCCATCGCCGGCCCTGCGGTGACGAGTCACTCCCTGAGCCACGCTACAAGACGCGTTGGCTGGACACGTAGGTAGTTGCCCCGATCGCCGCCGCGGTGCGTCATTCCCATAATTATTGAAAATTATGCGTAATCACCGATTTCATGCCCTGCCCTCCTCTTCGTCGCACCCGCGCTTGCGCACCGTTGACGTGGGCCTGACGCCGCCGCCGCTGCCATAGCCGGCGCACGTCACTTCCGCGCAGGCAGGACAGAAAAAACAGCCAGGATCAATCATCGCCATGCGCTGCGTTGCCGATTCCCTGCACCACCAGGCCGCCGAGACGCTGCGCCAGCAGATCTTTGCCGGCGAGCTGGCGCCCGGCAGCTTTGTGGACGAGGGGGCATTGTGCGAGCGCCTGGCAGTGTCGCGCACACCGTTGCGCGAGGCGCTCAAGGTGCTTGTCGCCGAAGGCCTGCTGCGCCATGAGCCACGCCGCGGCTGCTTCGTGGCCGAGATCACGGCCCGCGATGTGGACCAGATCTTCCCGGTCATCGCATTGCTTGAGGGGCGCGCCGCCTTCGAAGCCACTGAACGCGCCGGCCCCGCCGACATTGCCGCGCTGCAGCGGCTGCACGAGCGCCTGCGCGCGCATGCCGAGGCGGGCCTTGTCGCCGAGTATTACGAGGTCAACTACGCCATCCACGAGGCCTTCATCACCCTGGCCGACAACCGCTGGCTGGCCCAGGTGATTGGAGACCTGCGCAAGATCCTGCGCCTGGCGCGGCAGCAGACGCTGCAGGCACCGGGCCGGCTGCAGCAAAGCCTGGCCGAGCATCTGGCGGTGTTTTCCGCCCTGCAGCGGCACGACGCCGAGGCCGCCGAGCGGGCCATGCGCCAGCATCTTCTGGCGCAGCGCGATGTGCTGCGTGAACTGGCCCGCCACCACCCTTCACGGATCGCACCATGAACGCCACATCGACCTGGATCTCGCGCAACGTGGAGCGCCTGCGCTCCGCCCGTGGCAAGGCCGCAGCCGCGGACAGGGAGGGTGACGGCGTCGCGCGCAGAAGCGCACCGGTGCGTGGCACGCACGAGCGCCTGCAGGCCACGCTGCGCAAGGGAGGCGAGGCCTTGTCGCCGCGCGCATTGCGCCGTTTGCTGGCCGAGCTGCAGGACGTGGTGGCTCCCCGCGTGAGCGAGATCGAAGGCGGGCGCCGCGCCCAGGCCGTGGCCACCTGGTATGCCGCGGCCGAGCCCGAGGAGCGGCGCGACCTGTGGCTGCTGATGTGCGAGCAGTTCGCGCCCGATGCCACGCGCTTCAAGTCGGCGCAGCAGCGCTATGAGGCGGCCGCCGGCACCGCAGACGCACCCCAGGCCGAGGCCCATCTGCGCCGCGCCATGGTGTCGCAGCGCACGCGGCTGCTGCAGCGCTTTGCCGTGTTTCCCGAGGGCATGCGCTTCCTCGTGGACCTGCGCGCCGAACTGCTGCGTGAGCTCAAGGCCGACAAGCGCCTGCTGCCGCTGGAGGTCGAGCTCGAGCAGCTGTTCTCCACCTGGTTCGACGTGGCCTTCCTGGAGTTGAAGCGCCTGTCCTGGGACTCGCCGGCCTCGCTGATCGAAAAGCTCATCAAATACGAGGCCGTGCACGACATCCGCAGCTGGGCCGACCTGAAGAACCGCCTGGACAGCGACCGTCGCTGCTACGGCTTCTTTCACCCGCGCCTGCCCGGCGAGCCGCTGATCTTCGTGGAGGTGGCGCTGGTCAACGAAATTTCAGTCAGCATCACGCCGCTGCTGGACGAGTCGGCCGAGGCCACTGACATCCAGCGCGCCACCACGGCCATCTTCTACTCCATCAGCAGCACCCAGACGGGGCTGCGCGGCGTGAGTTTTGGCGACTCGCTCATCAAGCATGTGGCCGAGACGCTGACCGCCGAGTTTCCGCGCCTGCGCCGCTTCGCCACGCTGTCGCCCATACCCGGTTTCCGGTCCTGGCTGGCCCGCCATGGCGCGGCGCAACTGGAGCGACTTGACGACAGGCAGCGCGCCGAGCTGGGCCGCGCCGTGGGGTTCGAACCGCCTCAGATCACCCATGTGCTGGCCGCGGCCGACAAGGCGCTGGAACTGCCCGCCAAATCCCCCGTGCGCCAGCTGCTCATGCAATGCGCGGCGCGCTATCTGGGGCGCGAGCTTCAGGACGGCAAACCGCTCGATCCCGTGGCGCGCTTTCACCTGGGCAACGGCGCACGCGTGGAGCGCCTGAACTGGGCGGGCGACCCCTCGGCCAAGGGCTTGAAGCAGTCCTTCGGCCTCATGGTCAACTACCTGTATGACTTGAAGCGCATCGACAAGCACCGCGACCTGCTGGCCCAGGGCCGCGTGCCGGTGTCGGGCGACATCGAGGCCCTGTGCCGCGACTGAACACAACAACCCAAACCCAAACCACAGGAGACGAGGCAATGCACAACGACATCGACAGTACCGGAATCACGACCATCACGCGCCGGCGTGACATGCTGCGCGCCGCAGGCGCGGCAGGCCTGGCACTGACCGTGGGTGGCGCCTGGGCCCAGGGCACCGCCTGGCCGACCAAACCCGTGAACCTGATCGTCCCCTTCCCCGCGGGCGGCGGCACGGACGCGTTTGCGCGCCCGCTGGCGGCGCAGTTCTCCAAATCCACGGGAAAGACACTGGTGATCGACAACCGCGGCGGCGCCGGCGGCACCGTGGGCGCCAGCGCCGCCGCCAAGGCCCATGCCGACGGCTACAACCTGTTCATGGGCGGCGTGCACCATGTGATTGCGCCGTCGATGTACCCCAGGCTCGACTACGACATCGAGAAGGACTTCGTCCCCCTGGCACTGCTGGCAAGCGTGCCCCAGGTGGTGGTCGTCAACCCACGCAACATCAAGGTGGCGGACATACGTCAGTTCCTGGACCTCGTGAAGTCCAACCCCGGCAAGTTCAACTATGGCTCGGCCGGCTCGGGCAGCTCGCACCACCTGGCGGGCGAGCTGTTCAAGATGCAGACCGGCAGCTTCATCACCCACATCCCCTACCGCGGTGCGGGCCCGGCGCTGCAGGACCTGATCGCCGGCAACGTGGACATGATGTTCGACGGCCTGGGCTCGTCCGCCACGCACATCAAGGGCGGGCGCATCAAGGCGCTCATGGTCTCGGGCGCCAGGCGCAACCCGGCCTTCCCCGACGTGCCTTGCGCGGCCGAAGTGGGCCTGCCTGACTACACCGTCTCCACCTGGTACGGTCTGTGGGCACCCAAGGGCACGCCGGCCGATGTGCAGGCGCGCATCGCCGAGGAGATGCGCAAGCTGGGCCAGTCCGAGGAGATCAAGGCCATCTGGGCCGGCAACGGTGCCGAGTTCGGCCAGCTGTCGCAGGCCGACTTCGGCAAGATGATTGGCAGCGAGGTCAAGCGCTGGGCCCAGGTGGTCAAGGCCTCCGGCGCCAGGTTGGAGTGATGGCGGCCGTGGCTGCCGAAGTCATTGCCGCCCCGGTCATGGGCGAGGCCGCGGGCCGCGGCGTGCTGCGCGTGACGCTGCGCCACGACGGGCGGCTCAACGCCATGTCGCGCGCCATGTGGCGCCAGCTGCGCTCTGTGTTCGAGAGCATTCAGCGCCGCATCGATGTGCGCTGCGTGCTGATCGAAGGGGCAGGCCAGGCGTTCTGCGCCGGTGGCGACATCTCGGAGTACCCGTCGTTCCGCTTCGATGCCGCGCAGCTGCGCGACTTCCATGAGGGCGAGGTCTGGGGTGGCCTGGCGGCCATGCTGGCCTGCGACGTACCCATCGTCGCGCGCATTGCCGGCGCCTGCATGGGCGCGGGTGTGGAGATCGCCAGCTGCTGCGACATCCGCATGGCCGAAGAGGGCGCGCGCTTTGGTGCGCCGATTGCCAAGCTGGGCTTTCCGATGGCGCCGCGCGAGGCCGCCCTGGTGGCCGCGGCCGTGGGCGACGTCACGGCGCGCCAGATGCTGCTGGAGGCCGCCACCTTCGGCGCGCAGGAGATGGCCCAGCGCGGCTTTCTGAGCCGCGTGGTGCCGGCCGATCGCCTGGAGTCCGAGTCCCTGGCGAGTGCGCTGCGCATTGCCGCGCTGGCGCCCGCCGCGGCACGCATGAACAAGCAGACGCTGCGCACGGTTTTGATGCAGAAAATGCCACCAGCGCCCACTACAAAAGCGCAAGCAGCTATTGATTCAATAGCTGATCCCTATGCCTACGCCGACAGCACAGAGCACCGCGAGGGCATCACCGCCTTCCTGGCCAAGCGCGCTCCCATTTTCTAGTTTTTCGTATCCGAATCACCATGAGCACCATCGACCAGAACCTGTTTGCAGCCCTGCGCACCGCATTCCCCGCGGACCTTGACCAGATCGCCGTAGAGGCCAGCAGCGCCGACGGCCAGCCGCTCTTCTACACCTGGCGCGACCTGGACCGTGCCAGCGCCCGCATCGCCAACCTGCTGGCCTCGCTGCACCTGCCCGAGGGCAGCCGCATCGCCGTGCAGGTGGAAAAGTCCGTCGAGGCCATGCTGCTGTACCTGGCCACGCTGCGCGCGGGCTATGTGTTTCTGCCGCTCAACACCGCCTATCAGAGCGCCGAGATCGAATACTTCATAGCCAACGCCGAGCCCGCCGTGGTCGTCTGCACGCCGGGCAACTTCGGCTGGGTGTCGAAGATCGCCTTCACCGCGGGCACGCAGCATGTGTTCACCCTGGGCGACGACCGCACGGGCAGCCTGCTCGAGCGTGCCACGCATTTCGGCGACGAACATGCCTGCGTGGCGCGTGGGGCCGACGACCTGGCCGCCATCCTCTACACCAGCGGCACCACCGGCCGCAGCAAGGGCGCCATGCTGTCGCATGGCAACCTGCTGTCCAATGCGCTGGTGCTCAAGGACTATTGGGGCTGGCGGCCGGGGGATGTGCTGATCCACGCGCTGCCCATCTTCCATGTGCACGGGCTGTTCGTTGCCATCCACGCGGCGCTGCTCAACGGCAGCAAGATGATCTGGGTGGCGAAGTTCGAGCCCCGCGCCGCCATCGCCGCCATGGCGCGCGCCACCGTGTTCATGGGCGTGCCCACGCTGTACGTGCGCATGCTGGCCGAGAAGGGCCTGACGCGCGAGGCAGCGA
>JAFECU010000232.1 GCA_018242005.1 Pseudomonadota bacterium
GCGACCTGCTTTTCGGGGTTGTTGATGAAGTAGGGCGACAGGTAGCCGCGGTCGAACTGCATGCCTTCCACGACGTCCAGCTCGTTGTTCAGGCTCTTGCCGTCTTCCACGGTGATCACGCCTTCCTTGCCGACCTTGTCCATGGCGTTGGCGATGATTTCGCCGATGCTGGCGTCGGAGTTGGCGGAGATCGAACCCACCTGGGCGATTTCCTTGGAGGTCGTCGTGGCCTTGGAGGCCTTCTTCAGCTCGTCCACCAGGGCGGCGACGGCCTTGTCGATGCCGCGCTTCAAGTCCATGGGGTTCAGGCCGGCGGCCACGTACTTGCTGCCTTCGCGCACGATGGCCTGGGCCAGCACGGTGGCGGTGGTGGTGCCGTCACCGGCGTTGTCGCTGGTCTTGGAGGCCACTTCCTTCACGAGCTGGGCGCCCATGTTCTGCAGCTTGTCCTTGAGCTCGATCTCCTTGGCCACGGACACGCCGTCCTTGGTCACGGTGGGGGCGCCGAAGCTGCGCTCGAGCACCACGTTGCGGCCCTTGGGGCCCAGGGTGACCTTGACCGCGTTGGCCAGGATGTTCACGCCTTCAACCATGCGGGCGCGGGCTTCGCCGCCGAAAACTACGTCTTTTGCTGCCATGTGTGGCTCCTAAGAATATTTGATGAAATAGGCTGCTGAGGCTTGTGTATAGAGCGTGAGCAGCTATGAAAATGAGGGAATTGCCTTTGTCTTCGGCCGGGCCTGCGGCCCTTGACCTGGCCGCGCCAGGTTAGCCTGCGACGAAAGTGGTTGCCTCCAGGGCAATCACTTTTCGACGACCGCGAACAGGTCGTCTTCCTTCATCACGAGCAGTTCTTCGCCGTTCATCTTCACGGTCTGGCCGCTGTACTTGCCGAACAGCACGCGGTCGCCCACCTTCACACTCATGGCGATGCGCTTGCCGTCGTCGTCGAGCTTGCCGGGGCCGACGGCCACGATCTCACCCTGGTCGGGCTTCTCGGCGGCGTTGTCGGGGATCACGATGCCCGAGGCGGTCTTGGTTTCGTTTTCGAGGCGCTTGACGATCACGCGATCGGCGAGAGGGCGCAGGTTCATAAAGATCTCCTTGCGATGCACAAACAAAGGGTGATAACGACGGCAGCCCCAAAGGGCTGCCTGAGGAAAGGGTGGCGCTGTTAGCACTCAACTCTTACGAGTGCTAATAATAAGGCCGTTTCGCGCGGCTTCAAGGGGGCAGACCCGGAAATTTAGGGGGATTTGCGCGCCGGCGCGTCCGCATCCGCTGGGGATGTGAGGCCCAGAAACTGATCCAGGATGTGCCAATGATCGTCATGGAACTGGTCTTCCATGCCGGCCAGATCCGCCTGTTCCACCCATTGCGCATGCGCGGCATCGTCGCCGCCGCGCACCTCGGGCAGGGCCTCGTCGCCCAGGTCGAAGAAATAGGCATGGGTGATGACGCGCCCGCGCTGGCTGCGGCCCGGGTGGTCGAACACGCGCACGGCGCGAAGCGCCCGGCGCAGGCGGTCTTCGGGCAGGGGGCAATGGGTCTCCTCGGCCAGTTCGCGCAGGCAGGACTGCCACAGCGTGTCCCGCGGCTCCACAAAGCCGCCGGGCAGCGCCCACAGGCCCTTGCCGGGGGCGTGGGCGCGGCGGATCAGCAGCACCCGGCCCTGGCAGCGCAGCAGTGCGTCCACGGTGACGAAGACGGGCGGGTAGGGCGCGCCGGCCCAGCTCTCGCGGTAGGCGCGCAGCATGCGCCATTCTTCCTGCAGGGCGGGGTAATGCGGGGTATGGCTGAACCGCTCGAGCCAGTCGCGCGTCGCTGCCGGCAGTTGCCCGGCATACGGCACAAGGGCCTGATCGAGTGTGGCAATGCTTGCGCCCAGGTAGGCGTCGCGTATCGGCGTGGCATCAATGGCGCCCTGGCGCGGCATGCCGATCAGCTCCCAGCCCGGAAAGGCCCGCAGGTAGCCGCTGCTGTCGTCCTTGAAGTGGCCCACCAGCGCGATTCGCGCACCGGGTGCGGCGGCCTGTGCCACGGCCTGATGCACGGCCTGCGCCCAGCGCGGCTCGTCGAAATAGTCGCGCATGGGCAGCACGGTCAGGCGCGTGCGCTCGGCCTCGGGCAGGGCGGCGCGCAGCAGGGCGGCGCGCTCCTGCCACGTGAAGGGGTTCTTTGGCGTGCGCGCCTGGTGCGCCGAGCCGATGACGACGATGGCTTGTCTTGCCCGCGCCAGCGCCTCGCGCAGCAGGGCCACGTGGCCGTTGTGCACGGGCTGAAAGCGCCCTATGAGGACTGCGGCGTCGTGCATGGCAAAGTGGCGTGTCAATGGGTGAGGGGATGGCGGCCTTGTGGTCTTCGCTCACATCGCTGCGCGACAGGATCTACGCCTCGAAGCCCGGCCGCTGCACGCAGCGCTTTGGCTTAGTGGTTTCGGCCCGGCCCTGCGGGCCTTCACTTCGCTGCGCGAAATGAGCCTGCGCCGCAAGGCGGCCGAACCGGCTGCGCGGGTTGCCGTGCTTACAGCCCGGCCGCTGCACGCAGCGCGGCAGTTTTGTGGCTTCGGCCCGGCCCTGCGGGCCTTCACTTCGCTGCGCGAAATGAGCCTGCGCCGCAAGGCGGCCGAACCCGCTGCGCGGGTTGCCGTGCTTACAGCCCGGCCGCTGCACGCAGCGCGGCCGCCTTGTCCGTGCGTTCCCAGGTGAACTCGGGCTCTTCGCGGCCGAAATGACCGTAGGCGGCGGTCTTCTGGTAGATGGGGCGCAGCAGGTCCAGCATCTGAATGATGCCCTTGGGGCGCAGGTCGAAATAATCGTGCACCAGCTTGGCGAGCTTCTCGTCGGAAATCACGCCCGTGCCCTCGGTGTAGACGGTGATGTTCATGGGCCGTGCCACGCCGATGGCGTAGGCCACCTGGATCTGGCATTGGCGCGCCAGGCCGGCGGCGACGATGTTCTTGGCCACGTAGCGTGCGGCGTAGGCGGCGCTGCGGTCCACCTTGGTCGGGTCCTTGCCGCTGAAGGCGCCACCGCCATGCGGGCAGGCTCCGCCATAGGTGTCCACGATGATCTTGCGCCCGGTCAGGCCGCAGTCGCCCTGAGGGCCGCCGATGACGAAGCGGCCCGTGGGGTTGATGAGGTACCTGGTGTTCTTGAGCCACTCGGCTGGCAGCACGGGCTTGATGATTTCCTCGATGATGGCCTCGGTGAAGCTGGCCTTCATCTTGGTGGCGCTTTCGCTCTGGTCGGGGCTGTGCTGGGTGGACAGCACCACGGTGTCTATGCTGTGCGGCTTGCCGTCCACATAACGCATGGTCACCTGGCTCTTGGCGTCGGGGCGCAGGAAGGGCAGGCGGCCGTCCTTGCGCAACTGGGCCTGACGTTCGACCAGGCGGTGCGCGTAGTAGATGGGCGCGGGCATGAGCTCGGGTGTCTCGTCGCAGGCGTAGCCGAACATCAGGCCCTGGTCGCCGGCGCCGGTGTTCAGGTGATCGTCTGACGCATGATCCACGCCCTGGGCGATGTCGTTGCTCTGCTTGTCATAGGCCACCAGCACCGCGCAGCCCTTGTAATCAATGCCGAAATCGGTGTTGTCGTAGCCGATACGCTTGATGGTGTCGCGCGCTACCTGGATGTAGTCCACATGCGCGTTGGTCGTGATCTCGCCGGCCAGCACGACGAGGCCGGTGTTGGTCAGCGTCTCGGCGGCCACGCGCGAACGCGGGTCCTGCTCGAAAATTGCGTCCAGGATGGCATCCGAGATCTGATCCGCGACCTTGTCGGGGTGGCCTTCAGAGACTGATTCGGATGTGAAGAGGAAATCGTTCGCCATTTGAATAAACTCCACGGTTCAGCATTTTTGGGCGTTGCCCATAGCCTTGGGAGCTGTGGCGAACGCTTTAGCAGTTGTGTTTTACGTCGCCCTGCAAGTTGCTCATTTAACTCGGCGACCGCGTCATTGTAATGCCATCGATTTTTCGCCTTTTTTCTGCGTTGCCATTGTGGTTGCTGCATGCCATCGGCGCGTTGCTGGGCTGGGTGGCGTTTCTGGCCTCGGCCACATACCGGCGCCGCTTTCTCACCAATGCCGCGCATGCCGGCTATTCACTAGCTCAGGTGCGCGCCGCAGTGGCCCATGCTGGCCGCATGGTGGCCGAGGCGCCGCGCCTGTGGCTGGCGCCCGAGCCGCCCCCCTGCGAGGTGAGCAACGCCGCCTGCGTGGAACAGGCCTGGGAGCGGGGGCGCGGCATCGTCTTCCTGACGCCGCACATCGGTTGCTTCGAGATGTCGGTGCAAGAGGGTGCGCGACGCTGGTCGGGGCGGCACGGGCCGTTCACCATCCTGTACCGCCCTGCGCGCCAGCGCTGGCTGGCTCAGGTGATGCAGACCGCACGCAATCGCCCCGGCATTGCGGCCGTTCCCACCACGCTGCAGGGGGTGCGCCAGATGCTCAAGGCCCTGCGCGCCGGCCGCGCCGTGGGCCTGCTGCCCGACCAGGTGCCGCCCCAGGGGCAGGGCCTATGGTCGCCGTTCTTCGGCCAGAGCGCCTACACCATGACGTTGGCCGCGCGCCTGGTGCAGCAGACGGGCGCGGCTGTCATCCTGGCGCGCTGCGAGCGCCTGCCGCGCGGGCGCGGCTATGTGCTGCACCTGCAGGCGCTGGATCATCCGCTGGCCCCTACACTCGACGCCGCCGTGCTGCAGATAAACCAGGCCATGGAACAACTGATTCGCCAGAGCCCCGACCAATACCTGTGGGGCTACGCACGCTACAAGCAGCCGCGAGCCGAGTTGCACGCCAGCGCCCAGCCCGAGGAGGCTGGTGCATGACGACGCGCCTGGCCGTAGCCCTCATGGGGCTGCTTGCGCATCTGCCGCTGCCCTGGTTGCGGGCGCTGGGTGGATTGATTGGCCGGCTGCTGTTCGTGCTGGCCGTGCCGCGGCGCAAGGTGGCGCTGCGCAACCTGGAGCTGTGCTTTCCCGATCTGCCCGAGGCGCAGCGCCGCGCCTGGGCACGCGAGTCCTTCATCGTGTTCTGCCAGACCTTCCTTGATCGCAGCTGGCTGTGGGCAGGATCGGAGGCGCTGGTGCGCAGCCGCGTGAAGCTGACGGGCGCCGTGCAGGAGCTCGAGGGTGACACGCCGACCATCGTGTTTGCTCCGCATTTCTACAGCATGGACGCGGGCGGGCTGGCGCTGCCGCTGAATACCGCGCGCGAGTTCACCTCCATCTTTGCGACCAATCCCGACCCGGCGCTCGACGCCTGGTTCATGGGAGGGCGCCAGCGCTTTGGCAATGTGCGCATGCTCAACCGCGCCGACGGCGTCAAGCCCATCATTGCCAGCCTGCGCAGGGGCGGCCTGCTGTACCTGCTGCCCGACATGGACTACGGGCGAAACGACTCGGTCTTCGTGCCCTTTTTCGCCATGTCCGAGGTGGCCACCATCCCATCCCTGTCACGCTTCGCGCGCCTGGGCCGGGCCAAGGTGGTGGCGCTCTACAGCCGCATGACGCCCGAGGGCTACGTGGCCGAGCTCACGCCCGCCTGGGAGAACTTCCCCACCGACGACCCGGTGGCAGACACGGCGCGCATGAACCGCGAGCTGGAGGCCGCCATCCGCACCATGCCCGCGCAGTACTACTGGGTGCACAAGCGCTTCAAGACGCGGCCCGAGGGGCAGGAGTCGGTCTATTGATTTTTGGCTGCTAGCGCTTTATGGGTAAGCGCTGACAGCTATCATTTTTACGGCTGGTCGGGTGCGGTGTCTGCATCCGGTACCTCGGCCTGCGGCGGGTGCGCCCACTGCCACAGAAGCTGAGCCACCTCGTCCACGCCCTGGCGCTTGAGCGCCGAGAACAGGCGCACCTCGCCGCCGCCAGCGTTGAGTTTGGTGATCGACAGCACCTTGGCCTGCTCCGAGCGCGTGAGCTTGTCGGCCTTGGTGAGCAGCACCAGGAACTTGAGGCCCTGTTCCACGCGCGGGCGCACCACCTCCAGCAGCGCCTCGTCAAGTTCCGTCAGGCCCAGGCGCGGGTCGCACAGCAGCACGATGCCCGTGAGCCCCTGGCGGCTGACGAGGTAGTTGGCCATCACCTGCTGCCAGCGCTGCTTGTCCGAGCGCGAGACGGCCGCGTAGCCGTAGCCGGGCAGGTCGGCCAGGACGGCGTCGGTCACGCCCTGCTTGCCCAGGGCGAACAGGTTGATGTGCTGGGTGCGCCCCGGCTTCTTGGACGCAAAGGCGAGCTGGCGCTGCTGCGTGAGGGTGTTGATGCAGGTGGACTTGCCGGCGTTGGAGCGGCCGACAAAGGCAATTTCGGGCACCGTGATGGTGGGCAGCTGGTGCAGCTGGGCGGCCGTGGTCAGAAAGCGTGCGGTGTGCATCCATCCCAGGGCGACCTTGGCGTCGGGGGCGCCGGGCCCAGGTACATGCGGTGTGGTTGACATAGATCGGGTTTTCAAGGGATGGAACGAATCAGCGCGCATTGTAGAATCGCGGGGTTTTGCGCCCACGAGATAAGAACCCGCTATGAAGTTGCTCGCCTCCTTGCTCATGGCTGCCGCGCTGGCAGCGCCCGCTATTCCAGCCTTCGCGCAACAAACGCCGGCCAAGCCTGACCTGACCAAGGGTGCGGCCAGTTATGGCGCGGTGTGCGCGGCCTGCCATGCTGCAGACGGCAATTCCACCATTGCCGCCAACCCCGTGCTCGCGCAGCAGCACCCGGCGTACCTGGTCAAGCAGCTGCAGGACTTCAAGTCCGGCAAGCGGGCCGACCCCGTGATGCAGGGCATGGCCGCCATGCTGAGCGATGACGACATGCGCAACGTGGCCGCGTGGCTGGCTTCGCAAAAGGCCAAGGATGGCTTTGCCAAGGACAAGGACCTGGTCGCACTGGGCGAGCGCATCTACCGTGGCGGCATACAGAACCGCCATATTGCCGCCTGCGCCGGCTGCCACAGCCCCAATGGCGCTGGCATTCCGATCCAGTATCCGCGCCTGTCGGGCCAGCATGCTGACTACACGGTCAAGCAGCTGTCGGACTTCCGCGACGGCAAGCGCGCCAACAGCGACCCGATGCACGACGTGGCGGCCTATCTGACCGACCGCGAGATCAAGGCGGTGGCCGACTACATCTCCGGCCTGCGTTGATTCACGTCAAACGAGTAGGGGTGCTGGGGTGCGCCCCAGGAACCTTGCGCCGATAATCGCACCCAAGACGGGCGGGCCCATCTGAACGGATGGTCCGCCCTTTTCACTTTCGGCTCCTCGCGTTCCTCATGTCTGAACACTCTTTGGGCCACGGCCATGCCTGGCGCCCGCATGCCACGCGCTCCATGACCGAGTTGCTGGCGTCCATGCGCTTTGCCATTGCGCTTCTGACGGTGATCTGCATCGCGTCGGTCATTGGCACGGTGCTCAAGCAGCAGGAGCCGGTCAACAACTACGTCAACCAGTTTGGGCCGTTCTGGGCCGACCTGTTCCTGGCACTCAGGCTCAACGCCGTCTACAGTGCCTGGTGGTTCCTGCTGATCCTGGGGTTTCTGGTGGTCAGCACGTCGCTGTGCATTGCGCGCCATGCGCCCAAGTACCTCGCCGATCTGCGCAACTACAAGGAAAACATCCGCGAGCAAAGCCTGCAGGCCTTCCACCACAAGGCCAACGCCTCCCTGGCTGGTGAACTCCCCGAAGCGGCCGCGCAGCGTATTGGCAAATTGTTGGTTTCCGGCGGCTGGAAGGTGCGCCTGCAGCAGCGCCCCACAGCCGCGGGCGATGGCTGGATGGTAGCGGCCAAGGCCGGCGCGGCCAACAAGCTCGGCTATATCGCGGCGCACAGCGCCATCGTGCTGGTGTGTCTGGGTGGGCTGCTCGACGGCGACCTGATCGTGCGCGCGCAGATGTGGTTCGGCGGCAAGACGCCGTATACGGGCAGCGGGCTGGTCTCAGAGGTCAAGCCCGAGCACCGCCTGTCCGAGCGCAACCCCACCTTCCGCGGCAACCTGGTGGTGTCCGAGGGCTCGCAGTCGGGCACGGCCATCCTGAGCCAGTCCGACGGCGTGCTGCTGCAGGAGCTGCCATTCTCGGTCGAACTCAAGAAATTCGTCGTCGAGCATTACTCCACGGGCATGCCCAAGCTGTTCGCCAGCGACATCGTGATCCACGACCGGGTCACGGGCCAGGTCACGCCTGCGCGCGTGGAAGTGAACCACCCGGTCAGCTACCGGGGCGTGGAGATCTACCAGTCCAGCTTTGACGATGGCGGCTCCGAGGTGCACCTGCGCGCGCGTCCCATGGTGCCGGGCGCCGAGCCGTTTGATGTCAAGGGCGTGATTGGCGGCTCCACGCGCCTGACCCGCCAGGGCACGGGCGAGGCCATGACGCTCGAATTCACCGGCCTGCGCGTGCTCAATGTGGAAAATTTTGGCGATGCGGGCGGCGGGTCGGGCGCTGACGTGCGCAAGGTTGATCTGCGCGAATCCATCGAGTCGCGCCTGGGCGCAGGCAACAAGACCCAAAGCAAGCGCGAGCTGCGCAACGTGGGCCCGAGCATCAGCTACAAGCTGCGCGACGCCTCGGGCCAGGCGCGCGAGTTCAACAATTTCATGCTTCCCGTGGACACAGGCGACGGTCAGCCCGTGTTCCTGCTGGGCGTGCGTGACACTCCCTCCGAACCGCTGCGCTACCTGCGCGTACCCGTGGACGCCGAGGGCGGCATGGACGGCTTCCTGCGCATGCGCCTGGCGCTGGCCGATCCGCAGCTGCGTGAGCTGGCGGTGCGCCGCTATGCAGCCCAGGCCGTGGACGGCGCGCGTCCCGAGCTTGCCACGCAGCTGGCGCAATCGGCCGGGCGTGCGCTGGCGCTTTTTGCGGGCGATGTGCCTGCTGGTGGTGCGACCGACGATGGCGTGGCCGGCACCAAGGCTCGCCCGCACGGCGGCCTGCAGGCCATCTCCGACTTCATGGAGGCCAACGTGCCCGAGGCCGAGCGCCAGCGTGCTGGCGAGGTGCTGGTGCGTATCCTCAACGGCGCGCTGTTCGAGCTGGCGCAGCTCACACGCGAGCGCGCCGGCCTCGCGCCGCTGCCGCCGGACGCCAAGACCCAGGCCTTTATGACCCAGGCTGTGCTGTCCTTGAGCGATGCCCAGGCCTACCCGGCACCCCTGGTTTTCGAGCTGCGCGACTTCAAGCAGGTGCAGGCCAGCGTGTTCCAGGTGGCGCGTGCCCCCGGCAAGAACGTGGTGTATCTGGGCTGTGCGCTGCTGATCCTGGGCGTTTTTGCCATGCTCTATGTGCGCGACCGCCGCTTGTGGGTCTGGCTGGCGCCCGAGGCCGACGGCGCGCGCGCCACGCTGGCTCTTTCGGCCAACCGCAGGACGCTGGACACGGACCGCGAATTCGCGCAGCTGCGCACCCAGTTGCTGGAAACGGCGCAGCCACCCCACGGAGGTACCTCATGAACACCGCCACCACGACGCTGACCCTCAACGAAGGCTATTTCGCACGCCGCAACTGGCTGGACTGGCTGTTTGCCCTGGCTGTGGTGGCTGGCGGCCTGTTCGTGCTGCAGCGCTACGCACCCTACATGGATGTGTACGAGAAAGGTATCTTGCTCGCGTCCATGCCCGGCGCCATCTGGCTGGGCTGGTTCTGGCGCCCGCTGCGCGCACTGATGCTGGCCGTGGCGGCCTGCTCCCTGCTGGCCATCGCCCTGTACCAGGACCAAGGTGCGGGCGATCTGGCGCGCGCCGAGACGGTGTTCGGCCTCAAGTTCTTCCTGTCGAGCCAGTCGGCCATCCTGTGGATGAGCATGCTGTTCTTCATGAGCACGGTGTTCTACTGGATTGGCATGTTCGCACGCGGTCAGGGCCAGGCCATGATGCGCATAGGCTCGCGCATTGCCTGGGTGGCGGTGACGCTGGCACTGATCGGCACCATGGTGCGCTGGTACGAGAGCTACCTGATAGGCGCCGACATCGGCCATATCCCGGTGAGCAACCTCTATGAGGTCTTCGTCATGTTCTGCTGGATGACGGCGCTGTTTTACCTGTACTACGAAGAGCAGTACCAGACGCGTGCGCTGGGCGGCTTCGTGATGCTGGTCGTGAGCGCGGCCGTGGGATTTCTGCTGTGGTACACCGTGGTGCGCGAGGCGCACGAGATTCAGCCCCTGGTGCCCGCGCTCAAGAGCTGGTGGATGAAGCTTCATGTGCCGGCCAACTTCATCGGCTATGGCACCTTCGCGATGTCGGCCATGGTGGCGTTTGCCTACCTCATCAAGCAGCAGGCGACCGAGACACACTGGTACAAGCTCGCGCCGCTGTGGCTGTTGGGCGTGGTGCTGTGCTTCGAACCCATTGTCTTTCGCCAGGGTGCCGTCGAGGGTGGCGGCGCGTACTGGATGGTGTACTTCGGCATCTCGGCGCTGATTGTGGCCGGCATCCTGTTCGGACGCAGGCGCATTGCCGAGCAGCTGCCGGCGCTGCAGGTGCTCGACGACGTGATGTACAAGGCCATCGCCGTGGGCTTTGCCTTTTTCACCATCGCCACCGTGCTCGGCGCTCTGTGGGCGGCCGAGGCCTGGGGCGGCTACTGGAGTTGGGACCCCAAGGAAACCTGGGCGCTGATCGTCTGGCTCAACTATGCCGCCTGGCTGCACATGCGGCTCATGAAGGGGCTGCGCGGCACCATGTCGGCCTGGTGGGCGCTGGTGGGGCTGGTCGTGACCACCTTCGCCTTCCTGGGCGTGAACATGTTCCTGAGCGGGCTGCACAGCTACGGTACGCTCTGACTGGCATGGCTGTAACCAGCCGGCCCGCGGGAACGAATTAGCGCTTGTGGGGCTCTCTCGATAGAGTCCCCCACCATGAAGGACCGGAGACCAAGCCATGCTGATTCATTCGCGCAACAACGCCTTTAACCACCCGCACGGTAGTGAGATCACGCCGCACGCGGTCTATGAGGAACGCCGCGCGCTGCTGCGCCTGATGGCGGGCGGTGCTGCCGGTGCGGTGCTGGCCGCCTGGGCCGGGCGCGAGGCCCTGGCCAGCGCGGTTGCGCGTCCCGGCAAGCTGGACGCACTGGTCGGTGGGCCATCCACAATCAGCGGCGCCGTGACCATGGAAAAACCCACAAGTTACAAGGACGCCACGGGCTACAACAACTATTACGAGTTCGGCACCGACAAGGCCGACCCGGCGCGCAACGCCCACTCCCTCAAAACCCGGCCCTGGACGGTGGAGGTCGAGGGCCTGGTCAACAGGCCGCGGCGCTTCGACATCGACGAGCTGCTCAAGCTGTCGCCGCAGGAAGAGCGCATCTACCGCCTGCGCTGCGTGGAGGGCTGGTCCATGGTCATCCCCTGGGTGGGATATTCGCTGGCGGAATTGATCAAGCGCGTGGAGCCTCAGGGCAGTGCCAAGTATGTTGAGTTCGTGACCCTGGCCGACAAGGCCACCATGCCCGGGGTGAACAGCCGCATCCTGGACTGGCCTTATACCGAGGGACTGCGTCTGGACGAGGCCATGCACCCCCTCACGCTGCTCGCCTTCGGCATGTATGGCGAGGTACTGCCCAACCAGAACGGTGCGCCAGTGCGCATTGTCGTGCCCTGGAAATACGGATTCAAGAGCGCCAAGAGCATCGTCAAGATACGCTTCACCGACAAGGAGCCGGGGACGGCCTGGAACAAGGCGGCGCGCAATGAGTACGGCTTTTATTCCAACGTCAATCCCGATGTGGATCACCCGCGCTGGAGCCAGGCCACGGAGCGGCGCATAGGCGAGGACGGGCTATTTGCCAAGCGTCGCAAGACACTGCTGTTCAACGGCTACGGGGCCGAGGTCGGCCAGCTCTACGCCGGCATGGACCTCAAGAAGTATTTCTGATGGCCTACGCAAGCCTTGCCGGCCGCGGCGCCGTGGCCGGACCGCGCGCCCTGCTGGGCCGGATGCTGCTGCACCGGGCGGCCAAGCCGCTGCTGTTCGTGCTGTGCCTGCTGCCGCTGGCCTGGCTGGTCTACGGTGCGGCCCTGGACCGCCTGGGTGCCAACCCCGCAGAGGCATTGATCCGCTCGCTGGGCGACTGGACATTGCGCCTGCTATGCCTGACCCTGGCCGTGACTCCCCTGCGCCTGACCCTGGCACTGCCCGCGCTGGCGCGCTTTCGGCGCATGCTGGGCGTCTATACGTTTGTCTATGCCGCGCTGCACCTGCTGAGCTACGCCTGGTTCGACATGGGGTGGGATTGGGCCGAAATCGCGCGCGATGTGCTCAAGCGCCCCTTCATCCTCGTTGGCATGTTCGGCTTCGTGCTCCTGCTGATGCTGGCGGCCACCTCGTTCAACCGCGCCATACGCTGGCTGGGTGCGCGGCGCTGGCAGCGGCGGCACCGCAGCGTCTACCTGATCGCGGGCCTTGCGATCCTGCATTTCTTCTGGATGCGTGCCGGAAAGAACGATTTTTCCGAGGTTGCGGTCTATGCCTTCATTCTGGCGGCGCTGCTGATGTCCCGCTTGTGGCTGCGCCGCGGATCACGCTGATGCAGATGGAAATCAGGCGCCCACGGCCTGCAGCGGCGGCTTGGTCTGGTACGTGCGCGCATTGATGCGTGCCGCAACGCCGTGGACTGTGCGTCCTTCGTACAAGTCCATGCCGCACGCCAGGTCGCCGAGCCAGCCGAAGAACTCGGCAATCGCCTTCCAACCCATGACGGTCGCGCCATGCCGGGACGCGAGCATGGCGGCGGTGACAACTCTCCATGTGCGGTATATGGGGTTCCGGATCGGTCACCCGTCCGCAGAGTCGCCTTGTGCCCATCAAGAGCACCGAACAGCGCCGGCAGGTCTGGAAACGCGCCCGCAGTGCCCACCCCCAGCGATGGGGCCCGGCGAGCCCCGCGACCGGGTCCGCATCATGGAGGCTCGCCTCAACGCCGAATTTCCACCCATAGGGAGCATCAGGCCACCCAGCGGGCAGCCTGGCTCCCACCCTTCAGGCGACAACTTGCTTGGCTGCTGCCGTGGTGGGAATCAGGCGCTCGTTGCGGAAGATGTCGCTGACGCTCTCGCGCGCGCGGATCAGGTGCGCTGCCGCGCCATCGACCAGCACCTCGGCGGGACGCGCGCGCGTGTTGTAGCTGCTACCCATGGAACTGCAATAGGCCCCGGCGGAAAGCACGGCGAGCAGACTGCCAGGCGCCACGGCCAGGCTGCGCTCGCGGCCCAGCCAGTCGCCGCTCTCGCAGATCGGGCCGACCACGTCGTACACCTGCTCCGGCATCTTCGCGCTGGCATCGAGCGGCACGATGGCGTGATAGGCCTGGTACATGGCAGGCCGTGGCAGATCATTCATCGCGGCGTCAACGATGCAGAAATTCTTCTGCTCGCCGGGTTTGAGGTATAGCACCTCGGTCAGGCAGACGCCGGCATTGCCGACCAGGGAGCGGCCCGGTTCAATCATGAGCTGCCGATTGCCATAGCCGCGGGCGTCCAGCCTGGCCAGCAGCAGGGCCCACAGCGCATCGGCGGCGGGCGGGGTATCGCCGTTGTAGTCAATACCCAGGCCGCCGCCGAAGTCGATGTGGTGGATGGCGATGCCCGCAGCCTCTATGGCCTGCACCAGGTCTAGCAGGCGGTCCATGGCGTCCAGGTAGGGCGTCTCCTCGGTGATCTGCGAGCCTATGTGGCAGTCTATGCCCACCACGCGCAGGCCGGGCAGCTGCGCAGCGCGGCGGTACGTGGCCACGGTGCGTTCATGGGCGATACCGAACTTGTTGTCCTTGAGCCCCGTGGAGATGTAGGGGTGGGTCTTGGCGTCCACGTTCGGGTTCACGCGGATGCTCACGGGTGCACGCAAGCCCATGGCCTGGGCGATGTCGCTCAGCACCTCCAGTTCCGCCTCGCTCTCCACGTTGAAGCAGCCGATGCCGGCCTCCAGCGCCTGGCGCATCTCGGCGCGGGTCTTGCCCACGCCCGAGAAGATCACCTTGGCCGGGTCGCCGCCGGCGGCCATCACGCGCTCGAGCTCGCCGCCCGAGACAATGTCGAAGCCGCAGCCTTGCTGCGCAAACAACTGCAGCAAGGCCAGCGACGAGTTGGCCTTCATGGCGTAGCAGATCTGTACCTTGCGCCCGGCGAAGCCGCGTTGGTAGGCATCCAGCGCCTGCAGCATGGCGGCCTTGGAATACACGTACAGCGGCGTGCCATGCGAACGCGCCAACTCAGACAGACGCTGCTCTTCGAGGTACAGGGTTTGGTCTCGGTAGTGCAGCTGGGGTTGACCGGGCAAAACGGGTGGCGTCATGGTTGGGACGATGGTGCGGGGGCGGAGGAGGGTGCGGCGGGCGCCGTGGCGCGCGTGGCTGTGGGGTTGAGTGTTTCGGGCAGGGTGGCGCGTTGCGCCGCCGCCGGTTCGGTCGGCAGGTACAGCGGACCGCGTTGGCCGCAACCCAGGGCCGCCGCGCTCGTTGCAAGGGCAATCGTCCTGACTAGAATTTGGCGAGCAATCAACATACGCAAATTGTAATGACCGACCTTGAATTCATGGACCGTGCCGAGCAACTCTTGCTTGCGGTGGAGCAGGGCTGCGACCGCATCAACGAAGTCAGCGATGCCGACCTCGACAGCCAGCGCTCGGGCGGCATGATCACCATCAGCTTTCGCAATCGCAGTCAGATCGTCATCAATCTGCAAAAGCCGCTGCATGAAGTCTGGATGGCCGCGCAGTCGGGCGGCTATCACTACCGTTTCGACGGTGCGTGCTGGATGGGCAGCAAGGGCGAGGGCGAGTTCTTCGCGGCCCTGAGTCGTGATGCCAGCCGCCAGGCCGGTCAGCCACTGCAATTCGCGGCCTGACGGACGGGGCGGGTCGTAGGGTGGTTTCGCGTTGACGATCGGGCGCGAAGCGCCGGTACCGGCAAAGCCGCCGAACGCGAGACGCTCAACACTCCTTCTAGTTCCGGAACAGATCCAGTATGCGGCTGCGCTCCTCGGGCGCTGGCGCCACGCTGGGCGCCGCTGTGCCCGGGGCATCCACACCCAGGCTGGCCACGCCCTGATTGCGCGCGTACTCGTCGTAGTACCACTCGCCGCTCACATTCACCACGCCGGGGGGGACGGTAGGTTCGGCCACGGGCACGCCCTTGAGCGCTTTTTCCATGAAGCTGATCCAGATCGGCAGTGCCAGGCCGCCGCCGGTTTCGCGGCTGCCCAGGTTGCGCGGCTGGTCGTAGCCAATCCAGGTCACTGCCGTGAGCGTGGGCTGGAAGCCCGCGAACCAGGCGTCCATCGAGTCATTGGTGGTGCCGGTCTTGCCATACAGGTCGGGGCGCTTGAGCGTGGCCTGCGCGCGTGCCGCCGTGCCACTGCGCGTGACCTCCTGCAGCAGGCTGTCCATCACAAAGGCATTGCGCGCGTCGATGGCGCGTTGCTGCTCCTGCAGCGGGGGAGCTTGAAAATCGGACAGCACCCGGCCCTTTTGATCCGTCACGCGCGCAATCAGCCAGGGATTGATGCGGTAGCCGCCGTTGGCAAACACCGAGTAGGCCGTCGCCATCTGCATCGGCGTGACCGAGCCCGCGCCCAGTGCCATCGTCAGGTAGGCCGGGTGCTTGTCGGCGTCAAAGCCGAAGCGGCTCACCCATTCCTGCGCCGTCTTGGGGCCCACGGCCTGCAGAACACGGATGGAAACCATGTTCTTGGACTTGGCCAGGCCGGTGCGCAGCGTCATCGGGCCGTCGTACTTGCCGTCGTAGTTTTTGGGCTCCCAGGGCTGGGCGCCCGTTGCGCCGGCGCTGAAGAATATCGGAGCGTCGTTGACCACCGTGGCAGGTGAGAAGCCTTTTTCCAGTGCTGCGGAATAGATGAAGGGCTTGAAGGCCGAGCCCGGCTGGCGCCAGGCCTGGGTGGCATGGTTGAACTTGTTCTTGTCGAAGTCAAAGCCGCCCACCAGAGCCTGAATGGCGCCCGTGCGTGGGTCTATGGCAACAAATGCGCCCTCGACCTCAGGCAACTGGGTGATTTCCCAGGTCTTTTTCGGTGTCTGCACCACGCGAATCACGGCGCCGCGGCGCAGCTTGATATTGGGCGGGGCCTTGTCGCTGAGCCCCGACTGAGCCGGCTTGAGGCCGTCGCCCGTGATCTCGATCTGCTCGCCATCGGCGCGGGCGGCCACGATCTTCCTGCTATTGGCCTCCAGCACCACGGCGGCCAGCACATCGCCATTGTCCGGGTGGCTGGCGAGCACGTCATCGATCGCGTCCTCGGCCTCGGCCGCTGAATTGGGCAGGTTCACGAAGCGCTCGGGGCCACGGTAATGCTGGCGCCTCTCGTAATCCATGATTCCCTTGCGCAGGGCGCTGTAGGCCGTTTCCTGCTCGCCCGCATTCAGGGTCGTGTATACGTTCAACCCGCGCGTATAGGCCTCGGCTCCATACTGGGAAAACACGAGCTGGCGCGCCATTTCGGCCACATATTCGGCGTGCACGCGCGTGCTGTTGGTCGAAGATCGCAGCTTCAGGTCCTCCTGCCTGGCGGCGGCCGCTTGGTCGGCGGTGATGAAGCCGTTCTCCAGCATGCGATCGATGATGTAGAGCTGGCGTATGCGTGCGCGCTTGGGGTTGCTGATGGGGTTGTAGGCCGAGGGCGCCTTGGGCAGACCGGCCAGCATGGCGGCCTCGGCGACGGTAATCGACTTCAGAGGCTTGCCGAAATAGGTCTCGCAGGCCGCGGCAAATCCGTAGGCGCGGTTGCCCAGATAAATCTGGTTCATGTAAATCTCGAGAATTTGATTCTTGGTCAACAAATGCTCGAGCTTGAAAGTTAACAATATTTCATAAATCTTTCGAGTCAGTGTTTTTTCTGACGAAAGATACACATTGCGCGCCACCTGCATGGTGATGGTGGATGCACCCTGGCTCTTCACGCGCCCCAGGTTGGCCAGGGCCGCGCGCAGCACGCCCTTGTAGTCCACACCGCCATGCTGGAAGAAGCGGGCATCCTCGATGGCCAGCACCGCGTTGGTCATCACCGGCGGGATGTCGGCAATTGGTGTGAGGCTGCGGCGCTCCTCGCCAAATTCGCCGAGCAGTGCCCCCTCGGTGGAATACACGCGCAGCGGCAGCTTGGGGCGGTAGTCGGCAAGGTCCGAGACATCCGGAAGGTTGGGGTAGGCCATGGCCAGGCCCATGCCCACCACCAGCACGCCCGCCAGCACGCCCGCCACACCCAAGCCGATGAGCCAGGCAAACCCGCGCAGCAGCCAGCGCAGCCATCGCGGCGTATGGGAAGCGGGTCGTTGGGAGGCATTGTCTCGGGAATGGGGCATAGGGCTCAATCGGAAAGCAACCGTCCATTATAAAAATCCGCACTCCGCGGCCGGGTTTGCCTGGATGAGAGTCAGTGCCCGCCCTCAGGTGAATTCACTGGGGGCGCCCTCGGTGGACTAGGGAAGCCGTCGGCTTTTGACAACGGCCAAGACGTATCAACGTCGTAAAACTCTTTGCTGGTGTAGGAGCATGCTGATAGCATCTATGTGAAGTGTTAAGTTTTGTTGCGTAGTCTCGCCAGCTTTTACAGGGGGCACCTTGATCTCTATGGGGTCGTTGTTCAGTCGTCAGTCAGCCCCGTTGCTGGGGGTGGACATCAGCTCGTCCAGTGTCAAGCTGGTCGAGTTGGGGCGCGATAAGGGGGGGGCACTGGTGCTCGAATGCTGTGCCATCGAGCCGCTGGAGCGTGGTTGGATTGCCGATGGCAACATCGAGAAGTTCGATGAAGTCGCCGAGGCCCTGCGTCGCGTGGTCAGGAAGAGTGGCACCAAGACCAAGAACGTTGCCCTTGCCCTGCCGCCCTCGGCCGTCATCACCAAGCGCATCTCGCTGCCAGGCGGTATGACCGAGCAGGAGCTGGAGGTGCAGGTGGAGTCCGAGGCCAACCAGTACATCCCGTTTTCGCTCGACGAGGTGAGTCTCGATTTCTGCGTTGCGGGTCAGAGCAAGAATGCGCCCGGCGATGTGGATGTGCTGATTGCGGCCTCGCGCAAGGAGAAGGTGCAGGATCGCCAGGGCCTGGCCGAGGCAGCAGGCCTAAAGCCAGTCATCATCGACATTGAGTCCCATGCTGCGCGCCTGGCCGCCGGGCGCCTCATCGAGGCCTTGCCCAATCGCGGCGTGGACAGCGTGGTCGCGCTGTTTGAGGTGGGAGCGCTGACCACCAGCATGCAGGTTATCCGCAACGATGACGTGCTCTATGAGCGCGACCAGGCCTTTGGTGGTGCCCAGCTCACCCAGCTCATCGTCCGCCAGTACGGCTTTTCGCTGGAGGAAGCGGAAAGCAAGAAGCGCAACGGCGACCTGCCGGAAGACTACCAATCGGCGGTACTGCAGCCCTTCGTGGACAGTCTGGCGCAGGAAATCGGGCGCGCGCTGCAGTTCTTCTTCACGAGCACGCCATACAACCGTGTGGACCACATCATGCTGGCGGGCGGCTCTGCCCCGCTGGCCGGCCTGACCCAGACCGTGACCCAGAACACAGGTTTTGCCTGCAGCGTCATCAATCCCTTTGAGGGCATGGATGTGGGCAGCGCCGTGCGCCTCAAAAAGATGGCGCGTGAGGCACCCTCATACCTGACGTCCTGCGGGCTGGCGATGCGGAGGTTCCTGCAGTGATTCTCATCAACCTGCTCCCGCACCGGGAGGCGGCACGCAAGCGCCGGCGCGAGATTTTTCAGGCCATCATGGGAGGCTCGGCCCTGGTGGGCCTGGCCATCGCGGCCGGCATCTACTGGTGGTTCCAAATGATGATCACCGACCAGCAGGACAGGAACAACCTCCTGCGGGGTGAGATCCAGGTCCTGGAACGGCAGATCAAGGAAATTGCCACCATCGAGGAGGAAATCACTGCCCTGCAGGCACGCCAGAAGGCCGTCGAAGACCTGCAGTCCGATCGCAACCTGCCGGTGCACCTGCTCAACGAACTGGTGCAGCAACTGCCCGACGGCGTGTACGTGACCAGCCTCAAGCAGACCGATCAGGTCGTCACCATGCAGGGCATGGCGCAGTCCAACGAGCGGGTGTCCGAGATGCTGCGCAATCTCACCAACAACACGCCTTGGTTTTCCAAGCCGGAACTGGTGGAAATCGTGGCCGCCCAGGTGGCACTGACACCCAAGGACCAGCGCCGTGTGGCCTCCTTCAACCTGCGTTTCCGTCTGGTGCGCAGCTCGGAGGCGCACAAGGCCATGGACGCCGCGAGTGAAGTGGTAGCGGGGAAGTGAGCATGGCAAAGAAGAAAGCGCCGAAATTCGATTTCGCCAAGCTGCAGGCCGAAGTGCAGCGCCAGTTCCAGAACCTCGATCCCAAGGATCCCTCGCTGTGGCCGACATTGCCGCGCACGCTGCTGTGCCTGCTGATTGCGGGCGGCGTGGCGACCGGCCTGTGGTTTTTCAAACTCAGTGACTACCAGGATGAGCTGACGGCCGAGCAGAACACCGAGCAGACTTTGCGCGCCGACTACCAGAAGAAGCTGGTCAAGGCCGTGAGCCTTGATGCCCTCAAGAAGCAGCGCGAACAAATCCAGCAATACGTGATCCAGCTGGAAAAGCAGCTGCCCAGCAAGGCAGAAATGTCGGCCCTGCTGTCCGACATCAACCAGGCCGGCCTGGGGCGCAGCCTGCAGTTCGAGCTCTTCCGGCCGGGTCAGGTGGTGGTCAAGGATTACTACGCCGAGTTGCCCATCGCCATTCGCGTGGTGGGCAAGTACCACGACGTGGGCGCCTTTGCCTCCGACGTGGCCAATCTGTCTCGCATCGTGACGCTGAACAACCTGTCGATTGCTCCTGCCACCAAGGATGCAGCCGGCAACCTGACCATGGAGGCCACGGCCAGGACCTTCCGCTATCTCGACGCCGAGGAGATACAGGCACAGAAAGCCGCAGCGAAGGGAGGCAAGAAATGATGCGCCTTCGCCATGGCAGGCTGCTCCTCGCGTTGGTGGGCCTGCTGATTTTGTCGGGCTGCGGCAGCAGTGACGAGGACGAACTGCGCCACTGGATGGCCGATCTGCGCGCCACCACGAAACCGCGTATCACGCCCCTGAAGGAGCCCAAGCAGTTTCTGCCCGAGGACTATGCCGGCGACAAGGGCATGGACCCCTTCAACCCGATCAAGCTGACTCAGGCATTGCGCCGCGAATCGTCGGAAACGGCGGCCAATGCCACCCTGATCGCGCCCGAGATGGCCAGGCGCAAGGAGCCGCTGGAGGCCTATCCGCTCGATGCCGTGAAGATGGTCGGCAGCCTGAACAAGACCGGCGTTCCGACTGCCCTGGTCAGCGTTGACAAGTTGCTCTACCAGGTGCGCGCGGGTAACTACCTGGGGCAGAACTACGGAAAGATCGTCGGTATTTCTGAAACCAATATGCGAATTCGGGAGATCGTCCAGGACTCCACGGGAGATTGGGTGGAGCGCATGACAACACTGGACCTGCAAGAGGGAAATGAGGTGAGGAAATGAGGCAACAAAAGACGACGCGTTTGCGGCGGCACCTGTGGGCGGCGGGCGTTGCCATCCTGGCCACCTTGGGTGCCGGCTTGGCACATGCGGCGGGTGTCATCGAGTCCGTTACGGGCTCCATGCAAGGTGGTTCCGAGGTGCTGCGCATCGATTTTTCCGAACCACAGGCCAATGTGCCCACCGGCTTTTCCATCCAGAGCCCGGCGCGCATCGCGCTTGATTTCCCAGGCGTCAGCAATGCCTCGGGCCGCACGATGGTGGAAATCAATCAGGGCAATGTGAAGTCCGCGAACATCGTGCAGGCGGGCGAGCGTTCACGCATTGTGCTGAACCTGAAGCAACCCACCACCTACCGCGCCGAACTCCATGGCAAAACGGTGCTGGTGCTGCTCGACTCGGTCACCAGCAGTGCCAAGGTCCCGGGCCCGCAGGCAAGCACATTTGCCCCAAGCCAGAACGCCGACGTACAGGCGCTGAAGGACCTGGACTTCCGCCGCGGCAGCGATGGTGCCGGGCGCATCGTCGTCGGCCTGCCCAGCAACCAGGTCGGTGTGGACCTGCGCGTACAAGGCAAGGCGCTGGTCGTTGACTTTTTGCGCTCCTCACTGCCCGAGGGGTTGCGCCGGCGGCTCGATGTATCCGACTTTGGCACCCCGGTGCAAACCATCACCGCTGCCCAGCAGGGCGAACGCGTGCGTCTGACCATCGATCCGGTCGGCGAGTGGGAGCACAGCGCCTACCAGAGCGACAACCAGTTCGTCGTCGAAATACGCCCCAAGAAGGTGGACCTGACCAAGCTCACGCAAGGTCCGAACTACACGGGCGAAAAGCTGTCGCTGAACTTCCAGAACATCGAAGTGCGCTCGCTGCTGCAGGTGATCGCCGACTTCACCAACTTCAACATCGTCACCTCCGACACCGTCACGGGCGCGCTGACCCTGCGCCTGAAGGATGTGCCCTGGGACCAGGCCCTGCAGATCATCATGGATGCCAAGGGCCTGGGCATGCGCAAGTCCGGCACCGTGCTGTGGATCGCGCCCAAGGATGAAATCGACGAGCGCACCCGCAAGGACTATGAGGCCGCGCAGGCCATCCAGAAACTGGAGCCGCTGCGCACCCAGGCGTATCAGCTCAACTACGCCAAGGCCGCCGACATGGTGGTGCAGCTGACCACCAATACCTCGTCGGGCAGCGGCGGTGGCACGGGGCGCAACACGCGCTTCCTGACCGAGCGCGGCAGCGCGATCGCCGAGCCACGCACCAACCAGCTGTTCGTGACCGACACGCCCGCAAAACTCGAGGAAGTTCGCCAGTTGCTGCTCACGCTGGACGTGCCCGTGCGCCAGGTCATGATCGAGGCTCGCATCGTCGAGGCGCGCGACACCTTTGGCCGGTCCCTGGGCGTGCGCCTGGGCGGCGGCGACCTGCGCGCCAACCGCGGCGGCGACGGCGGCTACAGTCTGGGCGGCGACAACCGCCTGGCCTGGGGCACCAACTACAGCAATGCCACCAACTCCTCTGGCTTTGGCGGACCGGTGGATGTGGGCGGGCGTTTTGTCAACCTGCCGGCCTCGCTGTCCAGCGGCCAGGCCGTGGGCTCGTTCGCCCTGTCCATCTTCAACTCGGCCGCCAACCGTTTCCTGACGCTGGAGCTGTCCGCCATGGAGGCCGACGGCCAGGGCAAGGTGGTGTCCAGCCCGCGTCTGATCACCGCCGACCAGACCAAGGCCCTGATCGAACAGGGTACCGAGTACCCCTATTCGGTCACCGCACCCAACGGCGCCACCACCATCGCCTTCAAGAAGGCCGTGCTCAAGCTGGAAGTCGTGCCGCAGATCACGCCCGAGGGCAACATCATCCTGGACCTGGACGTCAACAAGGACAGCCGCGGCGAAACCACCGCCACCGGTCAGGTTGCCATCGACACCAAGCACATCAAGACCCAGGTGCTGGTGGAAAACGGAGGCACCGTGGTGATCGGCGGTATTTTTGAAATGGAAGAAACCAATCAGGAAAACAAGATCCCCCTGCTGGGTGACGTGCCTGTGGTGGGAAATCTGTTCAAGAGCCGCACCAAGGAATCCGCCAAGCGTGAAATGCTGGTGTTTATTACGCCCAAGGTCATTACCGATCGTGGGCCTGTGCGTTGAGTGTTTGAAGGTGAAATAGTCATGAA
>JAFECU010000233.1 GCA_018242005.1 Pseudomonadota bacterium
GCGCTCATCCCGCAGGACCGCGGCCACCTGGTGCTCACGGCCAACCACCCCTCGCCGCTGTCGGCGCTGCGCCCGCCCCAGCCCTTCATCGGTTGTGGGCATTTCGGCCAGGCGCGTGCGTTCCGCGCGCAACATGGCTACTGATACGGCCATCACCACGGCGGAGTGACCACCATGCAGCAGCTTGACTGGAGCGAGCCCTATGCCTCGCGGCGCAGCGCGGTGCTGGGGCGCAATGTCGTCGCCACCTCACAGCCGCTCGCGGCCCAGGCCGGCCTGGCCATGCTGCAGGCCGGCGGCAACGCGGTGGACGCCGCCATCGCCACGGCCATGGCGCTCACCGTGGTCGAACCCTCGGGCTGCGGCATTGGCAGCGACGCATTTGCCATCGTCTGGGACGGCAGGCAGCTGCACGGGCTGAACGCCTCGGGGCGCGCGCCCGCGGCCTGGACGCCCGAGTACTTCGCGCGCCTGGGCGGCATACCCGAGAAGGGCTGGAACGCGGTCACCGTGCCCGGCGCCGTGTCGGCCTGGGTGGCGCTGTCGCGGCGCTTTGGCCGGCTGCCGTTCGCCCAGCTGGCCCGGCCCGCGGTCGGCTATGCGCGCAGCGGCTTTCCCGTGTCGCCCACCATCGCGCGCCTGTGGCAGCTGGGCTCCGACAAGCTCGGCGACCAGCCCGGCTTTGCCCAATGTTTTTTGCCGGATGGCCGGCCGCCGCGCGCGGGCGAGATCTTTCGCAGCGAGGCCCATGCGCGCACGCTGGAGCGGGTTGCCGCGAGTGAGGGCGAGGCCTTCTACCGCGGCCCGCTGGCCGAGGCCATGGTGGCGCACGCCCAGGCCCATGGCGGGGCCATGACACTGCAGGACCTCGCCGCCCACCGGGCCGACTGGGTGGGCACGGTGAGCCAGCGCTTCGGCGACTCGGTGATCCACGAGATTCCGCCCAACGGCCAGGGCATCGCCGCGCTCATGGCCCTGGGCATGCTCGATGCCCATGGCGTGGGCAGCCATGGCGTGGATGAGGTGCAGACGGTGCACGCCAGCATCGAGGCCATGAAGCTGGCCCTGGCCGACCTGCAGCAGTACAACGCCGACATCGCCCACATGCACGTCGCGCCCGCCGACCTGCTGCGCCCCGACTACCTGCGCGCGCGCGCTGCCCTCATCGACCCGGCGCACGCCGGCGCGCCCGGCTACGGCGCGCCGCGGCCCGGCGGCACGGTGTACCTGGCGGCGGCCGACGCGCAGGGCATGATGGTCTCGTTCATTCAGTCCAACTACATGGGCTTCGGCTCGGGCGTGGTCGTGCCGGGCACGGGTATCAGCCTGCAGAACCGCGGCCATGGCTTCAACCTCGTCCCCGGCCATGCCAACGAGGTCGGGCCGGGCAAGCGGCCGTCCCACACCATCATTCCGGCCTTTGCCATGCATGCCGACGGCCGGCCGCTGATGGCCTTTGGCGTCATGGGCGGGCCCATGCAGAGCCAGGGCCATGTGCAGATGGCGCTGCGCGTGCTGCGCTACGGCCAAAACCCGCAGGCCGCGGCCGATGCGCCGCGCTGGCGCGTGACGGGCGGGCGCGGCGTGGCCGTGGAGCCGCATTTCGACCCCGCCGTGGTCAAGAGCCTGCGCGCCCTGGGCCATGAGGTCACGGTGGAGGAGGGCAACGGCGTGTTCGCCTTCGGCGGCGCCCAGCTGGTGCTGCGCGAGGGCGACTGCTATGTCGCAGGCTCCGACCCGCGCAAGGATGGATGCGCGGTCGCGTTTTAGATGAAATAGCGCTCTGACGCTTGTTGGTAAAGCGCGTAGCGCTATCGTTTCAGAAGTGATGAGGCCTCAGTAGCGCGGCTCCATGGGAGCCGGTGCCGGTGACGGCAGCCACAGCTCCAGGGTCTTGGGCTGGCTCTTGAGGCGGGTTGGCAGCGGCGTGATCATGACCTTGCTCTCGCCCGGCGGCCCCCAGCGCTCCTGCACTGCCTGCGCCAGCACCTGAGCGCAGCCGCCGACCTTTGGATCGTGGACGATGAGGGTGGGTTGCCGCCAGGGCACGGGTGGGCGCTGCTGGCGCAGGGCGGCGCTGCGGGTCACGTTCTCGATGGGGGCCACGCGCAGCTGGCCGCCCGCGGCATCCTGCAGGCGCTTGCGCAGCTGCTCGGCGCGCGCGCGCATGGCCTCGTCGTAGATCTGCGTGTAGAGGCGCGTGCCCACCGGGCAATCGGCCTTGAGCTGCGCCGCCTGGGTGGAGTCGATCACGGCGTTCCAGTCCGGCATGGTGCTGGCGGCGCGCGGCGCCTGCGCGGGGGCGTTGCCTGACGCCGGCGTTGCCACGCTGGCGATGCGCGCGTGGTCTGGCCGCAGTGCCCATAGTGGCGACAAATAGCCATGCAGCTTCGCCCACAGCGGGGGCAGGAGCGCAGCCGCATCGGGCTGTGGCTGGGGCGGGTGCCAGTAGCTCAGGGCGTTGATGTCGCTGCGCTCCTTCAGTGCGACATCGCACAGATCCTTCTGGTGCGCGCGCTCGGTCTCGCCGCAGTCGTGCGCTGGCGGGGGGGCGGCTTCGCATTGCGTCTTCAGCCGTTCGAGCAGCCGGGTGACGGTGATCTGCTCGGCGGCGCTCAGGCTTGCGCTGCCGTCGAGCACGCGCAGCTGCTCCACATGGCCCAGCGTCTGGGCGCCGACGCGCACGCAGCTGCCCGCGGCCGCCAGCAGTTCCTTCGACGAATCGCTCAGCAGCTGCCGGATCTCGGACTGGCGGCTGTCGGCCGCACGGTTGAGTTGCTCCTGCACCTGCCACAGCGACAGCAGCAACGTGCCGGTGACGCCCAGGCCCACCGACGTGCCTATGGCCGCCGTGCTGGCACTGCGCCGCCAGCGTGGCACGCCGGCCTGCGCGCCGGCCGCCAGGGGCGCCGGGGTCTCGGGCGGCTGGTGCAGGCGTTCGGGCTGCACCAGCTTGTGTAGCTGCACGCGGTCCCAGCCCGGCAGCTGGGCCAGCCAGCGGTCGTACAGCGCCTGGCCTATGTCCTCGCCCAGGCGCTGGTAGCTCTCCCACTGCGCCTCGTCGAAGAACTGGTCGCCCGTGGACTCGTGCGGAAAGCTCGGATGGCGCTGGGCATAGGCCAGCAGGTCCAGGTCCAGGGCCACATGCAGGTTGGGCTTGACCACCAGCAGCGTGCCCTCGCGCTCGCCGCGCGCCGGGTCGCTGCGGCGGTAGCGTATGCGCGCCAGCAGCACGCCGCGGCGCGTGCTGTTGTCGGCCAGCTCGTCGGGCGACAGCACGGTCAGGCCGTCGCCCGCCAGGCTCAGGAAGCGCGCGGCCTCCTGGCGCGCGTAGAACTCGATCTCCGCGTCCAGGTCTATGCGGGCCTTGCGCACCAGATTCTCGATGTCGGCAAAGCGGTAGTCGGGGTCGGCGCTGGCGTCCGAGAGGATGATGAAGTCGCACTCGCGCTTGATCAGCGCGTACACGCCCGTGTTGTCGAAATGGCCGCCATCGGACAGATACCACCAGGGCCGTGCCATGCCGAAGAAGGTGGCGCGCGCCTCGCTCCACAGCATCAGCGGCTTGGGTGCGCGCTGCCACAGCCAGTCCTTGAGCCGCGGCAGCGCCTGCGGCAGGGGCGATGCGATCCAGTGGCCCAGGCGTATGCCCAGCAGGAACATCACCAGCGCCCAGCCGCGCGAGGTATAGGCGCCGGCGCCGGGCGCGGCGGCGGCCCCCGATACCGCCACCCAACGGCCCAGCGTCCCGGCCGAATGTGGGCCTTGCTCGGGTGTGCCGTCCTGCCCCCAGCGCACCACCTCCCGCGGGCCCACCTCGAGGGCGCGCGCCGAGGCGATGGCCAGCAGCCCCTTGCGGTCCGCGTTGAACAGGCCCGAGGCATCGTTGCGCGTCTGGTTCACGCAGGCCCCTATGAGGTGTACGGGGCCGCCCTCGGTTTCCGGGCGGTGGGCGGTCAGCGCCACGTCGTCTCCCTCGGCCACCTCGGTGACGTTGCGCAGGCGCTGGTCGGCCGGTGTGAAGGGAGCGCACAGGCCGCGGTGGCGGTTGCCGACCCCGAGCCAGGCACGCACCAGGCGCGCCTGGTAGAAGCCCGACAGCGAAGACGCATTGGCCGCCTGCGGCAGCCGCGCCGTGCTCAGCCACCAGGCCAGTGCCAGCGCGGCCAGCAGGGCCCAGCGCAGCCAGGCCGGCCAGTCGCGCACGGCCGCCAGCGGCTCCTGTGCAAACACCCACCACTGCACGCCCAGCAGCCAGGCCAGCAGCAGCAGCACGGCGCCCAGATGGCCGGCAGCATTGAGCAACTGCGGGCCCAGCGCCGAGGTGCGCCGCGCCTGTGCCTGAACCGCCAGCTGCTGCAGCACCGGTGCCAGGGCGCGAAGCGCAAGCAGCAGCGCCCCGCCCAGGCCCAGGCCGCCCCATACCCATTGCGGCGGCTGGCTGCTGGAGAGCGTCAGCAGCAGCTGCCAGCTGGCCCAGTCCACGACGCCGGCGCAGGCCAGCAGCAGGCAGCTCAGCAGCGCGGCCCGCAGACCATAGGTGAGGCGGTTGCGCAGGCGCGCCACGGCCAGGGGGCGTGCGTCGCCGGCCAGCGCCAGGTAGGTCATGGAACTGCCATGGCCCAGCGCCGCCGACCACAGTGCCAGCACCAGCAGCGGCAGCGCCGGCGCGGCCTGGCGCCAGGCACGCAGCAGCGATGGCGGGCCGGGAAACAGCGTCAGCAGCAGCGCCACGGCGATGAGCCCTGCCAGCAGGATGCTGTCGGCCGGGTAGAGGCGGCGACTGCCCAGTTCCGGGCTGCGCGTCTCCGGCGCCGCCCAATAGCCCACCAGCAAAAAGGGCAACAGGGCGGCGGCCCACAGAAGGGCAATAGCAAACCAGGGCGAGGCCCAGTCCTGCCAGGCCTTGGCGTCGAGCAGGTTCAGTCCGTGCTGCAGCAGGTGCGGCAGGGTCAGCAGCAGGGCCACGGGCACCAGGGCGAAGCCGGCCTCGATGTGCACGGCAAGAAAGGCGCGCAGGTAGCTGACGATGAGGATGCCGACATCGCGCGAACCCGCCGGCGCCAGGTAGCGGCCGTTGCTGCGCAGCCAGTCCAGCACCGGAGAGCCGCCCGCGGCCAGCATCTGCTGCGTCGGCCCCAGGCCCAGGCTGCTGACCAGGCGCCCGAGCATCGCGCCCACATAGCCGCCGCCCGAGATGGTGGAGAGATAGTCCACGCGCGCCAGCAGAGCCTGCGTCGCCAGCCCGCGCAGCAGGCCCAGGCCGAAGGTGGCGCTGCGCACGCCGCCGCCCGACAGCGCCAGCCCCACGGTGGGCAGCTGGCGTGCGCGTGCGTTGTCAAAGCCCGCCCGGCGACGGCGGCGCAGGATTGCCGCGCGTTCGTCGCGTCGCAGCTGCTCCAGCGCCGAGCGGGTGGACATGCGGTCGGTCATGAGCGGCACGGTAGGCCCGCACCGCAGCGGCGTCAATCATCGCCAGCAGGATTTGGCGGTAACAGGCTTGTAACCCTTGCCAGTAAAGCGCTAACAGCTATCGTTTCAGGGGCGCAAGTAGCGCTTCCCATTGATTCGTCTTCCCACGGCACGCGATGTGCTCGGAGCCCGTCATCCCCGCCTTCGCGGGCATGACGAAGCGGGGGCGCTTCAACGGAAATCGCTACCTGAGCCTTTCCTGTTCAACAGGCTTTGCTGTCTGCGCCGCTTCGGGACGGTTGGCGCTCAAGCAGCATGGCGTCGCCATAGCTGAAGAAGCGGTAGCGCTGCGCGACGGCGTGGCGGTACAGCGCCATCACATGCTCGTACCCCGCGAAGGCGCTGACCAGCATCATCAGCGTGCTCTTGGGCAGGTGGAAGTTCGTCAGCAGCAGGTCCGCCACCTGAAAGCCAAAGCCCGGCGTGATGAAGATGTTGGTGTCGCCCGTGGTCTGGCCGCTCTGCGCCCAGGATTCGAGCGTGCGCACCGTGGTCGTGCCCACGGCCACCACGCGCCCGCCGCGCTGGCGGCAGCGCTCCAGCGCGGCCAGCGTGCCCAGGGGAATGTCGTACCACTCGCTGTGCATGCGGTGTTCGGCCAGGTTCTCGGTCTTGACGGGCTGGAAGGTGCCCGCGCCCACATGCAGCGTGACGCTGGCGCGCTCGATGCCACGTGCGGTGAGCTGGTCCAGCACGGCCTGGTCGAAATGCAGCGCCGCCGTGGGTGAGGCCACGGCACCCGGTGCGCGCGCGAACACAGTCTGGTAGCGCTCGGCGTCCTCTGCCGCGTCGGGGTCGTGGTCCGCGTTCTGCTGGCGCGCGATGTAGGGCGGCAGCGGCAGGTGGCCGTGGCGCTGCATGAGCTCCCACGCGCTCTCGCCGGCCGGCCCCTGCAGTGCAAAGCGAAACAGCGGACCGTCGGCGTCGGGCCAGCGCGCGATCAACCTGGCGTCAAAGCCGCCCGCGGCCAGACCGCCGGCCATGTGCACGGTGGCGCCGGGCAGGGGCTTTTTGCTGACCTTCATGTGGGCCACGACCTCGCTGCCGGTCAGCACGCGCTCGATCAACAGCTCAAGCCGGCCGCCGCTGGCCTTCTCGCCGAACAGCCGCGCCTTGAGCACGCGCGTGTCGTTGAACACGACCAGGTCGCCCGGCGCAAGCAGCGCGGGCAGCTCGCGGAAGATGCGGTCGGTGGGGGGACTGGTGCGGCCGTCGAGCAGGCGCGACGCGCTGCGCTCGGGGGCCGGGTGCTGGGCGATGAGAGACTCGGGCAGCTCGAAGTCGAAGTCGCTCAGGGTGAAGCTGCGGGGGGCGGTGGTGGCGGAGACAGAGGACATGCGGGGCTTGAGGGCCGGACGGGCCCGTTCCAAGAAAAGCCGGTGATTGTCCCAAATTCTGCCGTGCCGAGCGCCTACCAGGGTTGCTGCGGCAGGCTGGACCAGAGCTCGTCCAGGTCCGGGAAGCGCCAGCGGTCCGGGTCTTCGCGGCCCTCGATCTTTTCCTTGCATCCGGGCGCCGACAGATCGAGCTCGTAGGGCGGCACGCGCATGTCGGACTTGGTGGAATAGAACACCTTGACATGCGGTGTCGTCAGCGCCGCATTGCCCTGATGCGTGACAACCGCCAGGCGCCCCGAGCTCAACCGAACCAGCGAACCCACGGGGTAGATGCCCAGGCTCTTCACGAAGGCCTGGAACAGGCGCTTGTCGAGGTGATCGCGCGTCCACTCGGCCATGCGGCGCAGCGATTCGGCCGGGTCCCAGCCACGCTTGTAGGGGCGGTTGGAGCTGATGGCGTCGTACACGTCGCAGATGGCGGCCATGCGCGCGAGCGTGGCAATGCCGTCGCCCGCGAGGCGATGCGGGTAACCTGTGCCATCGATCTTTTCGTGGTGGTGCAGGCAGGCGTCGAGCACGGGCTGCGGCAGGCCGCTGCCCTGCAGCATGGCGTGGCCGGTCACGGAGTGTTCGCGCACCAGGGCAAATTCCTCGTTGGTCAGCTTGCCGGGTTTGTTGAGCACCTCCAGCGGTATGGCAGCCTTGCCCAGGTCGTGCAGCAGGCCGGCCAGGCCCGCCATGCGGCAGCCGTCCTCATCGAGGCCGATCTGCCGTGCCAGCGCCACCATCAGCGCGCACACGGCCACCGAGTGCATGTAGGTGTACTCATCGGCGTTCTTGACGCGCGCCAGGCTCAAGAGGGCATGGGGGTGGCGCGTGACCGAGTCGGAAATGTCGTTGACCAGGCCGCGGGCGCCGGCCGCGTCCACCGCGCGGCCCATGCGTGCCTCGGCAAACATGGAGATCACGGCCTGCTTGGCGTTGGAACAGATGGCGGCGGCCCGGCGCAGTTCCTGTTCCATGGCGTTGGCGGCCGGGGCCTCTTGCGGTGGTGCCGGCGGCGCCGGCATCTCGCACCCTGTCCGCGTCGGGGCCTCGGCGGCGTGCGGGCTTGCCGTCTTGTCCGGGGCCGGGTCCAGGCCGCGGGAGATGTCGATCCAGACCTCCGCGATGGCCGTTTCGCGGATGCGCGCCAAGTCCTCGGGAGCCTCCAGCAAGAAACGCGTGCGCCAGAACGGGTGATGCAGCCAGGAGCCGCAGAACTCGTGCACATACATGCCCAGGGTGAGTTGATTGACGGGGATACGCTTGAGCATGGAGAAACAGGAAACGCGGGCGGGTTCAAAAATGCAGGGCCGGCATGGTAGTCTTTTTGCCGTGCCCTTATCCGAAGAATTCCCCATCGCCGGCACGGCTGGCGTCCCGAGGCCTCGACCGGCGAAGGCCCCCGCCAGCCCCGCCCAGCAGGCCCTGGTCAAGCTGGGCCTCACGCGCGACATCGACCTGGCCCTGCACCTGCCGCTGCGCTACGAGGACGAGACGCGCATCACCCCGATACGCGGCGCGCGTGAGGGCGACACCGTGCAGATCGAGGTCACGGTCACGGCCAGCGAGGTGCAGCTGCGCCCGCGCCGCCAGCTGGTGGTGACGGTGGAGGACGGCACGGGCAGCTGCGAGCTGCGTTTCTTCAGCTTCTACCCCTCGCACCAGAAGACCATGGCCGTGGGCGCGCGCCTGCGCGTGCGCGGCGAGGTCAAGGGCGGCTTCTGGGGGCGGCAGATGGTGCATCCGGCGTTTCGCAAGGCCGAGGGCGAGCTGCCCGCGGCGCTCACGCCCGTCTACCCCACCGTGGCGCAGCTGCCCCAGGCCTACCTGCGCCGCGCCGTGGCCACGGCGCTTGCGCGCGTGCAGCTGCCCGAGACGCTGCCACCAGGGCAGGAGCCGCCCTTGGCCAGGTTTGATAGCCAAAATGGCCTGCAGCGCCCTTGGAATCTGCGCGAAGCGCTCCTGTTTTTGCATCACCCCACGCCCGACGTGGCCCTGGCCACGCTGCAGGACCACAGCCACCCGGCCTGGCAGCGCCTGAAGGCCGAGGAACTGCTGGCGCAGCAGCTCTCGCAGCTCACGGCCAAGCGCGAGCGCGCGCGCCTGCGCGCCCCCGTGCTGCGCCCGCAGGCAGGCGCTGGTACGGGCGCGCTGCATGAGCGGCTGCTGGCCCGGCTGCCCTTTGACCTCACGGGCGCGCAGCGCCGGGTGTGCGAGGAGATCGCGCGCGACCTGGGCCGGCCCGTGCCCATGCACCGCCTGCTGCAGGGCGACGTGGGCTCGGGCAAGACCGTGGTCGCGGCGCTGGCCGCCACGGTCTGTATGGACGCGGGCTGGCAATTTAATGATACGGCGCCCACCGAGATCCTGGCCGAGCAGCATTTCGCCAAGCTGATCGGCTGGCTCGAGCCGCTCTTGGCCGAGCGCGGGCAGCAGGTGGCCTGGCTCGTCGGCGGGCAGAAGAAAAAGGAGCGCGCCGCCATGCTCGAGCGCATAGGAAGCGGCGTCGCGGCCCTGGTCGTGGGCACGCACGCCGTGATCCAGGAGCAGGTGCGCTTTAAAAACCTGGCCTTGGCGGTGATCGACGAGCAGCACCGCTTCGGCGTGGCCCAGCGCCTGGCGCTGCGGCAGAAGCTGCGGAGCGACGGCATGAGCGACAGCATGGAGCCGCACATGCTGATGATGAGCGCCACGCCGATTCCGCGCACCCTGGCCATGAGCTACTACGCCGATCTGGATGTCTCCACCATCGACGAGCTGCCGCCCGGGCGCACGCCCGTGGTCACCAAGCTCATCGCCGACAGCCGCCGGCACGAGGTGGTCGAGCGCATAGGCGCCCAGGTGGCCGCGGGGCGGCAGGTGTACTGGGTCTGCCCGCTCATCGAGGAGAGCGAGGCGCTGGACCTGTCCAACGCCACGGCCACGCATGTGGAGCTGGCCGAGGCCCTGCCGGGCGTTGCCGTCGGCCTGCTGCACTCGCGCATGCCGACGGCCGAGAAGAAGGCCGTGATGGAGGCCTTCAAGAGCGGGGCCATGGGCGTGCTGGTCTCCACCACCGTCATCGAGGTCGGCGTGGACGTGCCCAATGCCTCGCTCATGGTGATCGAGCATGCCGAGCGCTTCGGCCTGAGCCAGCTGCACCAGCTGCGCGGGCGCGTGGGGCGCGGCGCCGCGGCATCGGCCTGTGTGCTGCTGTACTCCACGGGCGACTCCGGCCGCCTGGGCGAGACCGCGCAGGGCCGCCTCAAGGCCATGGCCGAGACCCATGACGGCTTCGAGATCGCGCGGCGCGACCTCGATATACGCGGCCCCGGCGAGTTTCTGGGCGCACGCCAGTCGGGCGACGCGCTGCTGCGCTTTGCCGACCTGGCCACCGATACGCTGCTGCTCGAATGGGCACGCGCATTGGCCCCGGTGATGCTGGACCAGTACCCGCAGCTGGCCGAGCGCCATGTGGCGCGCTGGCTGGGCGGGCACGCCACCTATTCCCGGGCCTGAAACATTCATGGTTGCTGCAGTGGGGCCGTGCGCGAATACCCTGCGGGACAGACGCCTACCGGGTGTGCGTCTTCGCTGACGGCTCTTCGCAAGGGGCCGACTCAGAGGGCGCCATGCGCGGTATCAGCATGCCGACGCGCCGCTGGTAGCTGCGGTAGCGCTCGCCGAACTGGCGCACCAGATCGCGTTCCTCGAACACGATGCCGATCAGGATGTAGGCGCTGAGGCCCAGCGCGAACAGGGCGCGGCCGGCGCTCATGACGGGCACCGCCCACAGGCTCAGCAGCAGCCCGAAGTAGAGCGGGTGCCTGACATGGCGGTACAGCAGCGGCGTCCTGAATTCGGCGGCCGGCATGGGGCGCTGCGTCAGGCGCGCGTAGACCTGCTGCAGGCCGAACAGCTCGAAGTGGTTGATCAGGAAGCTGCTGAGCAGCACCAGCACGCAGCCCAGGCCGAACAGTCCCCACAGCAGCACCGCGCCGGCGCCACCGTCGACCTTCCAGAGCAGCGGCGCCGGAATCGGTCGCCAGAAGAGGAACAGCAGCGTCAGCACGATCGTCGTGGCGACCAGATAGGTGCTGCGTTCCACCGCCTCGGGCACCAGGCGGCTCCACCAGCGCTTGAAGCCGCGGCGCGCCATCACGCTGTGCTGCACGCCGAACAGCGCGATCAGCAGCAGGTCGACGCCCAGTGCCGTGGGCCAGGGCGCCGCGGGGCCGATGTCGACCGACCGGGGCACGATCAGGTTGGCGCTGAACCCGATGAAGTACAGCAGGGCCGCGAGGCCGGCGGCGTAGGCGGCCACGCCGTAGAGAAACGAAATCAGTCTGCGCATGATGGGTCTCCGTGAGGGTTGTCGATGGATTCAAGGCCGCGCAGCGCGGGGGGCCGCGGCCCACCCGCTCGCGCGTCGACGACACGTGAGCGGGAGGGTGAAATAGCGGGCGACCGGACGCGGCATGTCGGACTGCCTTGTCAAGGCGTGGCAGCGGCCGCGTACAGCGCGAAAGTCTGCGCAACGATGCGGCCCTGACGCACGACAAAGGTGTCGGTGCC
>JAFECU010000234.1 GCA_018242005.1 Pseudomonadota bacterium
CAGAATAGTAGTGATATTGGGATCCAGGGCGCATGTGCAAAGCGCAGCAAGCTATTGATTTATGAGTATCGAAATCCGCAACGTAAGCAAGCAGTTCGGCAGCTTCCAGGCGCTGCGCGACGTGAGCCTGGACATCCAGTCGGGCGAGCTGATCGCGCTGCTCGGCCCCTCCGGCTGCGGCAAGACCACGCTTCTGCGCATCATCGCGGGGCTGGAGACGCCCGACACGGGCAGCATCCATTTCAGCGGCGAGGACACGACCGACGTGCACGTGCGCGAGCGCGGCGTGGGCTTTGTGTTCCAGCATTACGCGCTGTTTCGCCACATGACGGTGTTCGACAACGTGGCCTTCGGCCTGCGCATGAAGCCGCGCCGCGAGCGCCCGGCGGAAGGCGTGATCCGCGACAAGGTCATGAAGCTGCTCAGGCTCGTGCAGCTCGACTGGATTGCCGACCGCTACCCCGCCCAGCTCTCGGGCGGCCAGCGCCAGCGCATTGCCCTGGCGCGCGCGCTGGCGGTGGAGCCCAAGGTGCTGCTGCTGGACGAGCCCTTCGGCGCGCTCGATGCCAAGGTGCGCAAGGAACTGCGCCGCTGGCTGCGCCGCCTGCACGACGAGCTGCACGTGACCAGCATCTTCGTCACCCACGACCAGGAGGAGGCGCTGGAGGTGGCCGACCGCGTGGTCGTCATCAACCAGGGCCGCATCGAGCAGCAGGGCACGCCCCAGCAGGTGTGGGACAACCCGGCCAGCCCCTTTGTCTACGGCTTTCTCGGCGACGTGAACCTGTTCAAGGGCCGCGCCAACGACGGCCGCATCCACCTCGACGAGGGCATGCAGCTCGACAGCCCCGAGGCGCGCCACGCCGACGGCGCCCAGGCCTTCGCCTACGTGCGTCCGCACGACCTGGACGTGGAGCGCTACAGCGGCCCGGGCCAGGCGCTCGACGCGCACGGCCGCCCGCGCGGCATCGTGGTGCAGCTCACGCGCGCCATCGTCGTCGGGCCCATCGCGCGGCTGGAACTTATTCCCGAGGGCAGCACCCAATCGGCGGACAATGCGTCTCCGGACACGTTGATCGAGGCGCAGATCCCGGCGCAGCAGTTCCACGAGATGGGGCTGCGCGAGGGGGAGATGCTGGTCGTCACCCCAAGGCGCGCCAAGGTGTTCCTGGACGAAGCCGCCGGCATCTGAGTCACAGCGCCGGCGTTATAGGGAAAAGAAAAAAGTGTTGATGAACTGGATAACCGCGGCCCCGCGCCGCACCCTGGTGCTGATCAGTGCCGCCTGTGTCGCCATGCTGGCTTTTGGTATGTATTTGCAGCATGTGGTGGGCCTGGAGCCATGCCCCATGTGCATAGTGCAGCGGTATGCTCTTATTGGTGTAGCTGTGTTTGCAGGACTGGCGGGTGCTGGAAGCCGAAAAACCTGGAGGGTGATCTGGTCCGCGCTGGCGCTGGCTGCGGCGGGCTTCGGCGCCTTCACCGCCGCGCGCCAGAGCTGGCTGCAGTGGTATCCGCCCGAGGTGGCGACCTGCGGGCGCGACTTCTACGGCATGATTGAGCACTATTCCCTGAGCCGCTCCATCCCCATGATTTTCCGTGGCTCGGGCGACTGCACGGCGGTGGACTGGACCTTTCTGGGCGGCTCCATCGCCAACTGGTCCTTCGTCGGGTTCACGGCCTTGGGCTTGCTGCTGTTGGCGCTGTTGCTGCGGTCCGGTGGCGGGCAAGAGAAGTATGCGTAGAATCCACAGCCGTTGTTACTGCCGCCAATTTTTGTAAATAAATGCGACGGCAATCAACGGCGTGTTCGCGCCGACCGGTGCAATTCAGCCATCGGATTCATTGCTTGACCAGGGGAGGGCTGCATGCCTCATGCATCGCAGAAGTTGCTGAGGCGTTTGCAGGAGCTCAACGAGGTGGGCCTGGCACTCTCGCGCGAGCGGGACATCGACCTGCTGCTTGAGCGCATCCTGGATGCGGCGCAGACCCTTACCCATGCCGATGCGGGCACCCTGTACCGCGTGAGCGACGATGGCAGCGCGCTGCGCTTTGCGCTCGTGCGCACCCATTCGCTGGGGCTGTACCAGGGCGGGCGCTCGGGGCAGGCGGTGGCGTTCCCCGACCTACCGCTGTACCTGCCCGATGGGCGTGCGAACGACTCGCTGGTGGCCGTGCATGCCGCCGTGCATGACCGCACGGTGAGCATTGCCGACGCCTATGGCAATGCCGACTTCGACTTTGCCGGCGCGCGCGCCTTCGACGGGAGCACGGGCTATCGTTCGCGCTCCTTTCTTACGGTGCCCCTGCGCGACCATGACGACGAGCTGATCGGCGTGCTGCAGCTCATCAATGCCATCGACCCGGCGACGGGTGCGGTGCGCGCGTTCTCTCAGGAGGACTGTGGCATCGCAGAGTCGCTGGCCTCGCAGGCCGCGATCGCGGTGACCAACCGCCTGCTCATCACGCAGCACGAGCGCCTGTTCGAGTCCTTCGTAAACCTCATCAATCTGGCGATCGACGAGAAGTCGCCCCACACCGGTGGGCATTGCCAGCGTGTGCCGGCCCTGACCATGATGCTGGCCGAGGCCGCCGACGCCACGACCGAGGGGCCGCTCGCGGCGTTCAGCATGAGCGAGCGCGACCGCTATGAGCTCAAGATGGCCGGACTTCTGCACGACTGCGGCAAGATCACCACGCCCGTGCATGTGGTGGACAAGGCCACCAAGCTGCAAACCCTCTACGACCGCATCGGCCTAGTGGATACGCGCTTCGAGGTGCTTCGGCGCGACGCCGAAATTGACATGCTGCGCCGCCAACTGGCGCTGCGCCCGCAGGCCGATGCCGCGGCCGAGGTGCAGCTGCAGTGCCGCCTGCAGGCGCAGCTCGAGGAACTGGACGCCGAGCGCGCCTTTCTGCGCCACTGCAACCTGGGCAGCGAGGCCATGCGTCCCCACGAGCAGCAACGTGTGCGCGACATCGCCACCCGGCGCCGCTGGCGCAGTCCGCAGGGGCAGGAGGTGGACTTCCTGTCGCCGGACGAGGTGGAGAACCTGAGCATTCGCTCGGGCACCCTCACGCGGGCGGAGCGCGGCATCGTCAACCACCACATCGTGGCCACGATCAAGATGCTGGAGAGCCTGCCCTGGCCCCGGCACCTGCGCAACGTGCCGGAATATGCGGGCGGCCACCACGAGCGCATGGATGGCAGGGGCTACCCGCGCGGGCTCACGCGCGAGCAGCTGTCATGGCAGGCGCGCATGCTGGGCCTGGCCGACATCTTCGAGGCACTCACCGCCGCCGACCGGCCCTACAAGCAGGCCATGACGCTGTCGCAGGCACTGACCGTCATGCGCAAGATGCGCGACAGCGGCCATATCGACCCCGATCTGTTCGATGTGTTCGTGCGCGAGCGCGTCCACCTGCGCTACGCCCGGCAGTTCCTCAAGCCCGCACAGCTGGACCTGCAGGCGCTGCCGGAGCAGGTCACAGCTTCTTGACCAGCACCTGGCTCTTGCGGTCCCAGTTGTACTTGCGCTTGCGCGCCTCGGGCAGCCAGCCGGGGTCCACCGGCGAGAAACCGCGCTTGATGAACCAGTGCATGGTGCGCGTGGTCAGCACGAAAATGCTCGACAGGCCCAGCATGCGTGCGCGCTGCTCTATGCGCTTGAGCAGCTTCTCGCCGTCGCCCGTGCCCTGGCTGTTGGGCGAGACGGTGACGGCCGCCATCTCTGCGGTGCCGGCTTCGGGGTAGGGGTAGAGCGCGGCGCAGCCGAAGATCACGCCGTCGTGCTCGATCAGGGTGTAGGCGGCGATGTCGCGCTCGATTTCGGTTCGATCGCGCTTGACCAGTGTGCCGTCCTTCTCGAAGGGCTCGATGAGCTGAAGGATGCCGCCCACGTCGTCGGCCGTGGCCTCGCGCAACTCTTCGAGCTTTTCATCGACGATCATGGTGCCTATGCCGTCATGCACGTAAATCTCCAGCAGCAGCGCCCCGTCGACGGCGAACGGGATGATGTGGCTGCGCTCCACGCCATGCTCGCAGGCACGCACGCAATGCTGCAGGTAGAAGGCCGGGTCCGCGGGGCTTTGGGCTGCTGGCATCTGGGTCAGCAGCTGGCGCGCCTGGGCCAGCGGCAGTTCGGTGTCTATGGGGTTGTCGTCGCTCTCGGGTTCCTGGGGGCGCGTGCGTATGCCCGGCACTTCCGACAGGAACAGCAGCTTGTCGGCCTTGAGCTCGCTGGCCACGCGCGTGGCCACCTCTTCCATGGCGAGGTTGAAGGCCTCGCCCGTGGGCGAGAAGCCAAACGGCGAGATCAGCACCATGGCCTCTGATTCGAGCGAGCGGCGTATGCCTGCCACGTCCACCTTGCGCACCAGGCCCGTGTGCTGGAAGTCCACGCCATCGACGATGCCCACGGGCCGAGCCGTGAGGAAGTTGCCCGAGATCACGCGCACGCGCGCCCCGGCCATGGGCGTGTTGGGCAGGCCCTGGCTGAAGGCGGCCTCGATCTCGTAGCGCAGCTGGCCGGCCGCCTCCTGCGCGCAGTCCAGGGCCACCGGGTCGGTGATGCGCATGCCATGGGAATACCGGGCGGCATGACCCTTGGCCGCGAGCTGTTCATTCACCTGCGGTCTAAAGCCGTGCACCAGCACGATCTTCACGCCCATGGCCTGGATCATGGCCAGGTCCTGAACGATGCTCTGCAGCTTGCCCGCGGCAATGGCCTCGCCCGTCAGGCCCACCACGAAAGTCTGGTGCCGGAACTTGTGGATGTACGGCGCCACGGAGCGAAACCAGGGGACGAAGGTGAAGTTGAAGACCGTGGACATGGGCAGTGGCGCGGGCAAAGAACGGACGAAGAAAAAACGCCTGCGGCCCCCACGCCATCCCGATGGTGGCAGCGGCGCCTGCAAGCGCAGCGCGCAGTGTAGCGGCTGCCGCCGCGCCGTGCCCAGCGCGCGGATCCGCTGGTGGGCATTGCTTTCAATTTGATAGCTATTGGCGCTTGTCATCCGTTGAAAGTGACCGGAATCAGCCTGGACTCACCAGGGATAAGTCGCGGACAGCCGGTGTCCGGGCAGCGAAATTCCCGTTCGGGGCACGGCTGCTGTGACAGCGGCCGCTGCGTGCCGTCAACGTCCGTGGTGTGCGGGCAGGGTAGGTCCCGCGTTTGTCGGGCCACGTGGCCGCGCCTTGGGTGCGGGCGCTGCATGGGGCACGGGTCGGGCGTCGCGCCTGCGCAGTGCCCAGCGCTCGATGCTGTAGTAGGACAAAGCAGCCAGCGCCGTCGAGATGAACAAGCCCAGCAGCACAACCATGGGCCAGGGCAGGTCGGCGCGCAGGTAGCGCACCACCGGGTAATGCCACAGGTAGATGCCGTAGGACAGCTTGCCGAGCCAGACCAGCGGCGCAGCGCTCAGCATCTCGTACACCGCGCCGCGGCGCTGCAGCAGCGCCAGCAGCACGACCACGGTCGCGCCTTCCACCACCGTCATGCCCCAGGCCATCGCATTCATGTCGTCCCAGGCCTGGGCCATGAGCAGGGGCACGGCCAGCACCAGCCACATGAAGTGCGTCAGATGTCGGCATAGCGCCGTGAACCAGGCCGGTCGCTCCAGCACCAGCGCCGCCAGCATGCTGCCGGTCAGCAGCCCCGTGGCGCGGGTGTCGAAGCGAAAGAATATCTCGTAGAACTGTTGGCCGGCCAGCACCCACAGCAGGCGCCAGGCCCAGGCCAGCAACAGCAGCACGGCGACGCGGCTCCACAGCCTGCCGCGCGGGGTGATGCGTGCCAGCACCACGAGCAGCGGCGGCCACACCAGGTAGAAATGTTCCTCCACTGAAAGCGACCACATGTGCAGCAGCGTGGCCGGGCTGTCGAAAAAGGCAATGCCATAGTCGGCCAGGTACAGCAGCGACACCAGGGCGTCCGAGTACACATCGTTCAGCCCCGGCCACAGCATGGGCGCGAAGACGCAGTAGGCCAGCAGCAGCAGCGCCAGCGCCGGCGTCAGGCGCCAGAGGCGCCGGCGGTAGAAGCGCCAGTAGTCCAGGCGCCCCGTACTTTGCAGCTCCTTCAGCAACAGCGTGGTGATCAGGAAGCCGCTGAGCACGAAGAACAGGTCCACGCCGTAGAACGCGCCGTCGAACAACGGGGCGTGTGCGTGCGACAGGACGACGAGAAGAATGGCCACGCCGCGTAAGCCGTCCAGGGCTGGGTTGTAGGCCAGGGCGTTGGAGGGATCGCCCTGCGTGGTGGCGTCGTCGCGTCGGGTGTGGAGAGTCTTGTGGGGCAAAACGGGTCTGGCTGGTGCGCTCGGGCACCGCATCTGCGGCGCGCAGTGGGTTGTCGACATCGCCGGCTATCCCCGAGGGGCGGCACGAAATTCGCCGCGGGAGAGCCACGGCCAGGCTTGAGGCGGCACCCTGTTGTGGGGTGCGGGGCATGCACGCCGCGCATGCCGCCCTGGATCAGCGTCCAGTGCGGCAAATTCTAGGGAGGGGAGTTGGCATAAGTCGTAGCCAAGTGTCAGCATTCATCAGGAATGATGACTTTTGTGCAGTCCCCGGCTGATGGGCTCCTCCTCGGAAGCGTTGTCTTGGCACAGGCGTGCTTTGTTACCTTTTTGGGCCTGCAGCCATTGCACGTCAAATGCCTGCAGCTCCTGTTTTTCAAGCGGCCAGGAGCTTTTGCACCAGGTCGGCAGCCGTTGACGCCGCGTACTTGCGCATCAGCCGCGCACGGTAGATCTCCACCGTGCGGTGGCTGATGTCGAGCGCGCGGCCGATCTCCTTGGAGGTCATGCCGTCGAGCAGGCGCGCCGCGACCTCGCGTTCGCGCGCGGTGAGCTCGGCCTTTACGGGCCGCTGGGCGGAAAGATCCTCGAAGCTCCAGATGCCCGAGGCATGGGGGTCGTCGCGATCGAGGGCACGGCCCGACACGTGACACCAGAAGGTCTCGCCGTTGGCGCGCTTCATGATGCGGTTGTCGGCGTAATGGCCGCGCGCGTTCAGTATCGGTTCCATGCGCCTGCCCAGGCGCTCGTATTCCTCGGCCGTCGGATACAGAATGCGAAAGGACTGGCCGATGAGGAGTTCGCGCGAGGCGCCGAACATCTCGCACAGATGGCTATTGCAGTCCACCATGGTGCGGTGGCGCGAAATCACCAGCCCCACGGGTGCCAACTCAAAGGCGAGGCGGTAGTCGGCAACATTCATAGTGGTGCAAGTCTTTAGGGAATACTACTTAAGCAGATACGTAGTATCGTAGCGAATCGAACTAGCACCCAGGAGACAGTAGTGAAAAAGCTTTACCCCTCTGCGGCCGAGGCGCTCAAGGGCGTCGTGGCGGATGGCCAGCTGCTGGCCGTAGGCGGCTTCGGCCTGTGCGGCATCCCCGAGGCGTTGATCGATGCGCTCTGCGCCAGCGGCGTCAAGGACCTCACGGTGATTTCCAACAACGCCGGTGTCGATGGCTTTGGCCTGGGCAAGCTGCTCAACACGCGCCAGATCAAGAAGATGATCAGCTCCTACGTGGGCGAGAACAAGGAGTTCGAGCGCCAGTACCTGGCCGGCGAGCTGGAGCTGGAGTTCACGCCCCAGGGCACGCTGGCCGAGAAGCTGCGCGCCGGCGGCGCGGGCATTCCGGCCTTCTTCACCAAGACCGGCGTGGGCACCATCGTGGCCGAGGGCAAGGAGTTGCGCGATTTCGATGGCCACACCTATGTCATGGAGCGCTCCCTGGTGCCCGACGTGGCGCTGGTCAAGGCCCACCGCGCGGACAAGAGCGGCAACCTGCAGTTCCGCCTGACGGCGCGCAACTTCAATCCGGCCGCGGCCATGGCCGGCAAGCTCTGCATCGTAGAGGTCGAGGAGATCGTCGAGACCGGGGCCATGGTGCCCGACGAAATCCACCTGCCCGGCATCTACGTGCACCGCATCGTGCACAACCCTCATCCCGAGAAGCGCATCGAGAAGCGTACCCTGAGCGAGAAAAAAGGAGACTGACCATGCCGTGGACCCAAGAACAGATGGCCGCACGCGCGGCGCAGGAGCTGCAGGACGGCTTTTATGTGAACCTCGGCATCGGCATCCCTACGCTGGTGGCCAACTACACGGGCGACAAGGAAGTGTGGCTGCAGTCCGAGAACGGGATGCTGGGCATAGGCCCGTTCCCCACCGAGGATGAGGTCGATGCCGACCTCATCAACGCCGGCAAGCAGACGGTGACGACCATCGCCGGATCGTCCATCTTCGGCAGCCATGAGAGCTTTGCCATGATCCGCGGGGGCAAGATCAACCTGTCCATCCTGGGCGCCATGCAGGTCAGCGAAAAGGGCGACCTGGCCAACTGGATGATCCCCGGCAAGATGGTCAAGGGCATGGGCGGCGCCATGGACCTGGTGGCCGGCGTCAAGCGCGTGATCGTGCTCATGGAGCATGTGGCCAAGAAGAAGGACGGCAGCACCGACCTGAAGATTCTGCCCCAGTGCACGCTGCCGTTGACCGGCGTGGGCGTGGTCAACCGCATCATCACCGACCTGGGCGTGATGGACGTCACGCCCCAGGGCCTCAAGCTCGTGGAGCTCGCTCCCGGTGTGAGCTTCGAGGACATACAGTCCAAGACCGGCGTGACGCTGCTGCGCTGATCTGATCCGTTGCCGGCGGCCCCGCCCAGTCGGGGTGTTGCCACCCAAGCGACAAGCCGGGACGAATGCCCGGCTTTTCGCCTTTTTGCCTGCCGGCAAAGCGCCGTATAGTCGGCGCTGCCCTTTGTGAACGTTCCCCATCCCTACGCATGAGTGCTCCCGACCCCATCACCGAAGCGGCCGCAGCCGCGGCGGTCGACGATCGCCATTACCTGCGTGCCCTCACCGACATGGCTGACCGCCGCAGCGTGGTCACGCAGGACGCTCTCTATACCGACCGTGGCGTCAAGCTGGTGGACAAGGGTGTGCGCGTGGACAGCCAGCTCTACGACCGTCTCGTCAAGCACAAGCTGCGCGGCAAGATCGAGGAGCAGCTGGCCGTCGAGGACATGGTCAGCGTGCCGTCCCTGGTGCAGGTGGCGGCGGCGCAATGCGAGAGCGACACGCTGGCCTACCTGCTGGTGCACACGCTCGACGGCATGGCCACCGACAGGCTGCTTGCGCCGGTGCGCGCCATCATGCTGACCTCGGCCCTGGCCTTCAAGCTCACGGTCATGCGTGAGCAGCATCCGGCGTTGTTTGCCCACAGCGTGCGCATGATGCTGGTATCGGTGTACCTCGGCATCAAGGCCGGCTGGGACGAGCGTGAATGCGTGCCCCTGGCCACGGCGGCCCTGCTGCATGATCTTGGCGTCATGCACATGGATCCGGTATGGCATGACCCGTCCAACAAGGTCAGCGGGGCCGGGCGCAAGCAGCTCCTGGTGCACCCGGTCACGGCCATGCTGCTGGTGCGCGAGCAGAACATCTACCCGCGCTCGGTGGGGCAGGCCGTGCTGGAGCACCATGAGTGCATGGATGGCAGCGGCTACCCGCGGGGCCTGCGGGGCGAGCAGATCTCGCGCATGGGACAGGTGCTGCTGCTGGCCGAGGTGGTGGCCGCGTTTTTCGAGAAATACGCCGAGGACGCGGCCGCCCAGCGCCTGTCGCTCACCTTGAGGCTGAACCACCGCAAGCTCCCCGCCGATCTGGTCGCCCATATGCTGCCGGCACTGCAGCTGCGCGCCGTGCAGTCCGACCTGACGGTCACGCAGGAAGATGCGCAGCGCACCATAGGCCTGCTCGCGACGGCGCTTGGCGACTGGGAGCAGCAATGCGCCGGACTGCCGCCACAGTTGCTGCAACCGCCGTCCGAACAGGCCTGCGCCCTTGTGGCGCAGCGCCTGGCGGCGCTGCAGAAGACACTGTTCGAGGCCGGCTCACACCCCCGTCAATTGGTCGAGGTGCTGCCACACCTTCAGGGCGACGCCCAGGGGCTGCTCGAAGTGGACCTGCTGGGCCGCGAGGCGCTGTGGCAGCTGCAGAGCATCGTGAACCTCGTCCACGGCCGCTGGCCGCAGCTCCAGGACAGCCAGGAGGTGGGCGACATCGCGGTCGTGCAATGGCGCGACGCCTGCGCGCAGCGGCTTGAGGCTATAGCCCCGTCTTCCTCGCCTGCCGCGGCAGGTTAGCGACAGGACGCCGCGCCGTGGCCGCAGCAGGGGCCCGGCACCAGAGGGGCACCAAAAGGCCTCGGATTCAGCCCGCCAGCGCCGCCTTGACCGCGGTGGACACCTGCCCCATGTCGGCTTTGCCGGCCAGGCGCGCCTTGACCGCGCCCATGACCTTGCCCATGTCGCCGGGCCCCTTGGCACCCACTTCGGCCACAATGTCCCGCACGGCCTGCACGATCTCGGCCTCGGACATGCGCGCGGGCAGGTAGGCCTGCAGTACGGCCAGCTCGGCCTTTTCCTTGTCGGCCAGGTCCTGGCGGCCTGCGCCCTCGAAAGCGGTGATGCTGTCCTTGCGCTGCTTGATGAGCTTGTCCACGATGGCGATGACGGCAGCATCGTCCAGCGTGATGCGCTCGTCCACTTCCTTCTGCTTCATCGCGGCCAGCAGCAGGCGGATGGTGCCCAGGCGCTCGACGTCCTTGGCGCGCATGGCGGTTTTCATGTCTTCGGTGATCTGGTCCTTGAGGCTCATGGCAGCTTCCTTCGATCCGTGGTTGACGGGGGGCAGGGTTTGCCAAAAGTCTTTCAGACCGGGCACAACGCCGCAGGCGCTGGTGTTGCGCGGGCAGGGCGCCGAAACGACACCAAAAGTCTTTTGGCCAATCCGCAAAAAACAAAAAACCCGCGCTCGGCGTCCCTGGCGCGGGTTTGGCGGGCGTGTGGTGACGCCTGCTGTGCTTAGTACAGCTTCTTGGGCAGCTGCATGCTGCGCACGCGCTTGTAGTGGCGCTTGACGGCCGCGGCCTTCTTGCGCTTGCGCTCTGCGGTGGGCTTTTCGTAGAACTCGCGGGCGCGCAGGTCGGTCAGCAGGCCCAGCTTCTCGATGGTGCGCTTGAAGCGGCGCAGGGCCACGTCAAAGGGTTCGTTTTCTTTTACACGGATGGTCGTCATTAGCGAATGTGTTCCAAATGTGCCCGCAGAGGGTTTGCCAAGAAGATCGGGCTCGGCATTCCATGCGTGGCGGTTTTGCCCGTCTGTAACTAGTATCCGGCCGACGGGGCGTTGCCAGCAAAGCCAAGCATTATAGTCGTTCGGTTCCACGCCGCAAGGTTTTATGCTTGCACGCTTGTGAAGCAAGCCTGTGCAGGTCGGCAAGCGATATCCCCGACAAGGGTGTTGAGACCCGTATGGCGTTTGCGGAATTCGCAAAAGATTCATACGATATGAACATTTAAACGCCAGCATCCGACATGTCCCCACAAACCGTCACCCTTGGCGCACCCATGACCGGCCAGGACGCGCCGCCGGCCCAACAGGCACCCGCCCTGGAGCAGGCGCTCGCGCGCCCCTACCAGCATGGCTTTGTGACCGACATCGAGTCCGACAGCCTGCCGCCGGGCCTGGACGAGGACACGATACGCGCCATCTCGCGCAAGAAGAAGGAGCCCGAGTTCCTGCTCAACTGGCGCCTGGCGGCCCTGAAGCGCTGGCAGGCCATGGAGCTGCCCGACTGGGCGCGGCTGAAGATCGCGCCCATCGACTTTCAGGCGCTGTCCTACTACTCGGCCCCGAAGTCCATGAAGGACAAGCCCAAGAGCCTCGACGAGGTCGATCCCAAGCTGCTCGAGACCTACGAAAAGCTCGGCGTGCCGCTGCACGAGCGCGCGGCGCTCGCCGGCGTGGCGGTGGATGCGGTGTTCGACTCGGTCTCGGTGGGCACCACGTTTCGCAAGCAGCTGGCCGACGTGGGCGTGATCTTCTGCTCGTTCTCGCACGCGGTGCAGAACCACCCCGAGCTGGTCGAGAAATACCTGGGCACGGTGGTGCCGCAGGGCGACAACTTCTACGCCGCGCTCAACTCGGCGGTGTTCTCCGACGGCTCCTTCGTCTACATCCCCAAGGGCGTGCGCTGCCCGATGGAGCTGTCCTCGTACTTCCGCATCAACGCGCAGAACACCGGGCAGTTCGAGCGCACGCTGATCATTGCCGAGGAGGGCAGCCAGGTCAGCTACCTGGAGGGCTGCACCGCCCCCCAGCGTGACGAGAACCAGCTGCACGCGGCCGTGGTCGAGCTCATTGCGCATGACGACGCCTTCATCAAGTATTCGACGGTACAGAACTGGTACCCCGGCGACGAGAACGGCAAGGGCGGCATCTACAACTTCGTGACCAAGCGCGGCCTGGCCGCGGGCAGGCGCTCGCGCATCGCGTGGACGCAGATCGAGACCGGCTCGGCCATCACCTGGAAGTACCCGAGCGTGGTGCTGCGCGGCGATGAGTCCAATGGCGAGTTCCACTCCATCGCCGTGTCCAACCACTGGCAGCAGGCGGACACGGGCACGAAGATGATCCACCTGGGCAAGAACACCACCAGCCGCATCATCTCCAAGGGCATCAGCGCGGGCCACGCGCAAAACAGCTACCGTGGCCTGGTGCGCGTCAACCCCGGCGCCGCGGGCGCGCGCAACCACACGCAGTGCGACTCGCTGCTCATAGGCAGCCATTGCGGCGCCCACACCTTCCCCTATGTGGACACCGCGCGCGCCGACGCCGTGGTCGAGCATGAGGCGACGACCACGCGCATCTCCGAGGAACGGCTCTTTTACTGCGAGCAGCGCGGCATCGACGCGCAGGAGGCCACGGCCCTCATCGTCGGCGGCTTCTGCCAGGCCGTCCTCGAGGAGCTGCCCATGGAGTTCGCGCTCGAGGCCAAGGCGCTGCTGGCCGTGTCGCTCGAAGACGCGGTGGGCTGATTTTTGAGAAAAACGGGCTTTTGCACTTATGTATCAAGTGCAGGTAGCTATTAAAACGATAGGAAACCACATGACCCAACCCACCCCCTTGCTGCAAGTGCGCGACCTGCGCGTCAACGTCGGCGAGCGCACCGTGTTGCATTCGGTCTCGCTCGACGTGCCCGCCGGCCACCTCGTGGTGCTCATGGGCGCCAACGGCAGCGGCAAGAGCACGCTGGGCATGGCGCTGGCCGGGCATCCGAGCTACGCCGTGCAGGGCGGCCAGGCACTGCTGGACGGGCAGGACCTGCTGCAGTTGCCCGCGCATGAGCGCGCCCGCGCGGGACTCTTTGTCTCCTTTCAGTCGCCGCCCGATGTGCCGGGCGTGAAGAACAACCTGTTCATACGCACGGCCTTGAACGCCGTGCACGAGGCCAGGGGCCAGGAGCCGCTGGATGCCTTCGACTTTCTCGCCAGCGCCAAGAAGACCGCCAAGGAACTGGGCCTGCCCGAGGCCATGCTGGGCCGTCCGGTCAACGAAGGCTTCTCCGGCGGCGAGCGCAAGCGCAACGAATTGCTGCAGCTGGCCCTCCTGAAGCCGCGTCTGGCGCTGCTCGACGAGATCGACTCCGGCATGGACGTCGATGGCGTGCGCGCCGTCGTCGCATTGGTGCAAAGGCTGCGCCGCGAGGGTACGGCCTTCGTCGTCGTCTCGCACTACCTGCAGATGATCGAGCAACTCGAACCCGACGCCGTGCTGCGCCTGGACCAGGGCTGCATCGCCGAGACCGGCGGCCTGGAGCTCGCGCGCGGCATAGCCCGCACTGGCTTTGCGCGTGCACGGCAAACGGTGGAGGCCTGAGCCCATGGACAGCGCAAGAGCCGACATCCTCGCCGCGCGCGCCCACCTGCAGCAGCAGGGCTGGGTTGCGCGGCGCAGCGAGGCCTTTCACCATCTGCCGCCGCCGCCGCTCGCGCAGTGGCTGGGCAACGCCCATGAGGAGACCTGCGCCGCGCCTGTGCTCAGCGGCGCCGGCTGGACGCTGCACCCCCTGGGCAGCCATGCGGCCAGCGGCATACACGCGCGCTGGCTGGACGCCCTGGCCCCGGCCGAGCGCGCCGAGCTGTTCGCAGGTCTGCCCCAGCCCGGCGATGGCGAGGCCGCGCCTTTCGCCTGGGCGCAGCGTGCGCTGTGCCGCCTGGGCCTGCGCCTGCGCATAGGCGCCACGCCGGGCAAGGAGCGCGAGCCCGTCTGGCTGGAGCTGCGCCACCAGCCGCGCGCCCAGGCCGAGGCGCCCCTGCTGGTGCTGGACGTGGATCCGGGTGTGCGCTGCGTGCTCATAGAAATCCACGAGCGTCAGGCCGATGGCTGCGGCCACCAGGTGGCGCAAAACCTGCACGCCCATGTGCGACTGGGCGCCGGCGCCGAGCTGCAGCACCTGCGCGTCGTCAGCCCCGGCGACGCCGACAGCGTGGCGCACCACATCCACGCCAGCCTGGCCGCGGGCGCGCAGTATGCCCAGGCCCTGGTCGCCACCAGCGCCGGCTACCATCTGCAGCGCAACAGCATCGACCTGCAGGGCCAGGGCGCACGGGCGTGCAGCGCGGCCCTGGTGCTGGCCGGTGGGCAGCAGATCGACCAGCAGACCTACACCCGCATGCAGGCCATGCACAGCCGCAGCCAGGTCGAGGCCCTGGTGCTGGCCCAGGGCCGCGCGCATGCCGTGGCCAATGCGCACACGCGCATAGCACCGGGCTGCGACGAGGCCGACGTGCACCAGCGCCTCATGGGGGTGCCGCTGTCGGGCAATCCGCGCCTGATCCTGCGCCCGCACCTGGAAATACTGCACGACAACGTGCAGGCCGCGCATGGCGCCACCTGGGGTGCGCTGCCGGAGGACGCGCTGTTCTATGCGCGCCAGCGCGGGCTGGACGAGGCGAGTGCCCGCGCCCTCATCATCGAGGGCATGGCGCGCGCGCTGCTGGAGCGCTGCCTGGGCGGCGAGGAAGATGGTCTTTTGGCCCAATGGCTGCAGGGTGGCTGGCTTGCGCGCACCATTGGTGCACAACTACAGACGCGCGCGGAGGTGCATCATGGGTGACAAGCTGCCTGAATATCTGCTGCCGGACGCCGCCGGCGGGGGCCTGCCCGTGCATGAGCTGCGCGCGCAGTTCCCGGTGCTGCAGCAGAAGATCCATGGCCACCCGCTGGCCTACCTGGACAATGCCGCCACCACGCACATGCCGCTGGCCGTGCAGCAGGCCATGCAGCGCTTTGAGCAGCATGACCGCGCCAACATCCACCGCGGCGTGCATTCTTTGAGCCAGCGTGCCACCGACGACTTCGAGGCGGCGCGCGCCACGCTGAAGAGCTTCATTGGTGCAGATGCCGGCCATGAACTGGTCTTCACCAGCGGCACCACCGAGGCGCTGAACATGGTTGCCCAGGGCCTGTGGGCCGCGGGGCCGTCCAAGGCCTGGCTGCGCGAGGGCGACCGCATCGTCGTCAGCGGCCTGGAGCATCATGCCAACCTCGTGCCCTGGCAACAGGCGGCGCGCATGAGCGGGGCCGAGCTCGTCATTCTGCGGCCCGACGCGCAGGGCCGCCTCCACGTGCGCGACCTGCAGGCCGTGCTGACGCGACGCACGCGTGTGTTTGCCGTCACGGCCGGCGCCAACGCCACGGGAGAGCGCCCGCCTTACGAGGAAATGCTGGCCCTGGCACGCGCGGCGGGCGCCCTCACGGTACTCGACGCCGCCCAGGCCGTGGGCCATGACATGCCCGGTCTGGCGCAGCTGGACTGCGACTTCATGGCCTTCTCCGGCCACAAGATGTACGGCCCCATGGGCACGGGCGTGCTGGCCGGCCGGCGCGCGGCGCTGGAGCTGCTCTACCCCCTGCGCCTGGGCGGAGACATGGTGGACTGGGTGAGCTACGAGGCGGCCGGCTGGGCCCAGCTTCCCGCGCGCCTGGAGGGCGGCACGCCCAACGTGGCTGGAGCCGTGGGCCTGGCCGCGGCGGCGCAGTTCATCAACGGCGCCGGAAAGGCCGCCATAGATCGGCACCTGCATGGCCTGCGTGCGCAGGCGGTGGCGGGGCTGTCGGCCATCAATGGGGTGACCGTGCTCGCGCCTCATGCCACGCAGGCCTCGCTGGTGTCGTTCGTGTCCGGGGATGTGCATCCGCACGACATCGGAACCCTGCTCGACGAGCGCGGCATTGCCGTTCGCACCGGGCACCACTGCGCCCAGCCGCTGCTCGATCACCTGGGCCTGGGGCCGACCACGCGCGCCTCTTTCGCGCTGTACAACACCAGTGAAGAGGTCGATCGCCTCATCGCGGCCGTGGCCCATGCAGTAAAGGTCTTTCGATGACGAGTGCCGAAAACGAGCTCTACCAGGAAGTGGTGCTGGAGCACAAGCGCGCACCGCGCAACTTCGGGCACCTGACCGCGCCCACGCACCGCGCCCAGGGCACCAACCCGTCGTGCGGCGACCGCGTGGCGGTCGAGTTGCAGCTCGATGGCGAGCGCGTGGCCGACATCCGCTTCACCGGCCAGGGCTGCGCCATCTGCATGGCCTCCACTTCCATGATGACCGAGGCCGTCAAGGGCCGCGACCTGGCCACGGCCCAGGCGCTGCAGCAGCATTTCCGCGCCGTGCTCACGGGCGAGGAAGACCCCGAAGGCGCGCCTCTGGGCAAGCTCGTGAGCCTGGCGGGCGTGCGCCAATATCCCAGCCGCATCAAATGCGCGCTGCTGGGCTGGCACGCTCTCATGCACGCCATTGGCGACAACGACGGCCGGCCCGTATCGACCGAGGAGGGCCGGCCATGATGAACCGCCGCCACCGCGAAGACGTGCTGGTGCGCCGCGACGTCATGGTGGAGACCATCCCCAGCGGCCATCCCGTGGAACTGCAGGCCGGCATGCTGGCGCAGATCACGCAGGCGCTGGGCTCGTCCTTCACGCTGCTGGTCGAGGGCCAGCTCATGCGCCTGAAAGGCGTGGACGCCGACGCCATTGGCAAGCAGCCGCCCGAGGCCATCGCCGTGCCCGAGGACCTGCACATCGACGACCTGGAGCCGCTCATCTGGGAGACGCTGCGCACCTGCTATGACCCGGAGATCCCGGTCAACATCGTCGATTTGGGCCTGGTCTACCGTCTGGACTTCGAGCCGCATGACGAGCCCGACAAGGTGCGCGTGGTCATCGACATGACGCTCACCGCCCCGGGCTGCGGCATGGGTGAGGCCATCGCCAACGAGGTCTGCGACAAGGTGCTGGCCCTGCCACGCGTGGGCGACATCACCGTGAACCTGGTGTTCGACCCGCCCTGGGAACGCTCCATGATGAGCGAGGAGGCGCAGCTGGCGCTGGGTTTGTAGAGTGTGGCCGCGCCACTCCGGCGCCGCGGCTGGCGATTCAAGCGCAGGGCGTGCATCCCGCCGCCGGGCTGAAGTGAGGTTGCCATGACCATTCCCCAGACCATGCGCGCGGCATTCATCCGCGCCACCGGCGGTGTCGAGCAGATTGAGATTGGCGAGCTTCCCGTTCCGCGGCCCGGCCCGACCGACCTGCTGGTGCGCATGGAGGCCAGCGCCGTCAACCATGTGGACCTGTTCGTGCGCTCGGGCGCCTATCGCACGCCCACGCCGTTTCCGTTCGTGATCGGCCGTGATCTCGTAGGGACGGTGGTGAAGGCAGGGCCGGGTGTCGCGGCGTTGCAGGTCGGCCAGCGGGTCTGGTGCAACAGTCTGGGCCATCATGGCCGGCAGGGGGCATTTGCCGAATACGCGGTGGTTCCCGAAGATCGCCTGTACCCGCTGCCCGAGGGTGTGGATGTGAAAGCGGCGGTCTCGGTGCTGCACACCGCGGCCACGGCGCATATCGGGCTCGTGCGCGAGGCCCGTCTGCTGGCCGGCGAGACGCTGTTCATCGAGGGGGCAGGTGGCGGCGTCGGCAGCGCCGTCGTGCAGATGGCCAGCGCCATTGGGGCGCGTGTCATCGCCACGGCGGCTCCGTCGGACGCGGCCTGGGTCCAGGGCCTGGGCGCGCAGGCCTGGTTCGACTACCACGCGAAGCCGCTGTACGAGCGTGTGCGCGAGGCCGCTCCCGGCGGCATCGATGTCTGGTGGGACGCCAGCGGCCACAACCGCTTTACGCAGTGCCTGCCGCTGCTAGCCATGGGCGGCCGGGTGGTGGTCATGTCGGGCCTGCAGGGCGAGGCGGCGGCGCTGCCCGTGGGCGCCATGTACACGCGCGACGTCAGCCTGCACGGCCTTGCCATCAGCAATGCCTCGGTCGCCGACCTGGCACGCGCTGCGGCCCGCATCAACAGGATGCTGGCTGAGGGCAGGCTGCGCGCCCGCGTGGGCGCGACCTATGGCCTTGCGGATGCGGCCCGGGCGCACGCGGCAATGGCCGCGGGCGCGGTAAAGGGCCGGATCGTCGTGGTGCCCTGAAATGCGGCGAGCCCCGCCGCGTTTGCGCGTCGGGGCCGCAACCCCGTCAGCCGCAGCAGGCGCCGCCGGAGCAGCAGGAATCTTCGGCCTCGGCGGCGGCCTTGGTCTGGGCGGCCTTCTTGGTGATCTCGATCTGCCACAGGTCCGGGCCGGCCTTCAGGTAGGCCCATTGGAACTGGCCGGGCGCGCGGGCCTCGAGCTGGCGGTGCAGCGGCACGGGGTCGTGGTCATTGACGATCTGCAGGGCCTGGCCGGCGGCCAGCGCGTCCAGCTGGCCAAAGATGCGTGCGTGGCGCTCGAAGGGGGCGATGGTGCGCACATCAATCACGGAAGCAGCATTGCTCATGGGTTCAACCTTTCAAAGGACAGTGAGAGAAAAACGAAGGAAGCCGCGCACGGTGTTCAGCCGTCCTTGCCGTCCAGGCGCGTTCGCGTCAGCCAGGGGGTGTAGATGAACAGGTAGATGGCAAAGGCGATGCCCCACAGGCAGGCCGCGCCCTCCAGCGCATAGGGGTACCAGTGCGACTGCACGGCGGGCACCAGCACGCGCAGCACGGCGGCCAGCATCACGAGGCTATAGGCCACGACCTCGCCGCGCGAGGCCTGCAGCGGCCGCCCGGTGTGGCCGCGCGCCGTGCGCGTGATCATGCCGATGATCAGGCCGCCGATCACGCCCACGGCAAACGCATGCACGGCCAGCGACTGCGCCACCCAACCCAGCTGCGCCAGCGCCAGCAGAAGAAAACCGATGGGCAGCCAGGCGTAGGAGGCGTGCAGGATCCACAGGATCGGGCGCTTGAAGGTGACCTGCGGATGCCACATCCACAGCCGCGCGGCGTGCAGCACGGCGGCGGCCAGGCTGGCTGCCAGCAGCACCGGGGCGGGGGCGGCCAGCACCCACAGTGCCAGCGTGAGGGCCGTGACGGCCAGCAGCGTCAGCTCGAACTTGCGCGGCACGTTGATGGCCAGGCCGGGCGTCACGTTCTTGGTGAACATGGGCACGACGCGGCCGGTCATCACGCACACCACCATGATGATCAGCGCCAGCTCGGCATACAGGGCCGAGACGGGCGGCACGGCGATGGCGCCCAACACCGCCAGGTGGAACACCAGGTTGGCGATGGCCATCAGCACCAGCAGCGAGATCAGCGGGATATTGCGCTTGTTGCCGGCCTTGATCAGCACGCGCAGCAGTATGGCCGCGGCAGCCGGCAGCAGCGCCATGTCGAGCGCGGCAAAGACGGGGTAGGGCGCCACCAGCGCCGCCAAGCGCGCCGCCAGCCACAGCAGGATCAGCACGCCCAGCAGCGGGCCGCGCGCGGTCTCCAGCCCCGTCCAGGCCTTGACGGCCGTGAGCAGGAAACCCACCACCACGCCTGCGGCAAAGCCGAACAGCATTTCATGGCCATGCCAGAGCAGCGCCGGCATGTCCAGCCGCATCTGCATGCGGCCCAGGAATATGGCGATCCACAGCGGCACCGACAGACAGGCCAGCAGGGCCGTGCCCAGGTAGAAGGGCCGAAAACCGAGGCGCAGCAGCGGCCAGCCTTTGAGCGCAATGGCGGCGGCGGCGGGCTGGGCCTTGTCGGAGATGGACATGAGTGGTGGCAGTGGCTGGGGCATGGGCCTGTGGACTCAAGACAGGGCACTGGGCCCGATAAGATTCATTTTATATGAACATTAAAACGGACGCGAGAACAACGGTCCACGCGAAGGGTGGACTCTTGACCTCTGTCAGTGCATCGGCAATGCCTGCGCACAGGCCGCGGCGCTGGACCAGGCCCACTGAAAGTTGTAGCCGCCCAGCCAGCCGCTGATGTCCACCACCTCGCCGATGAAGTACAGCCCCGGCTGGGTCTTGGCCTCCATGCTCTGCTGCGACAGCGCGCGGGTGTCCACGCCGCCCAGCGTGACCTCGGCCTTTTTGTATCCCTCGGTGCCGGTGGGCGTGAGCCGCCAGCGCGCCAACTGCTCGGCCAGTCGCGCCAGGGCCTTGTCGCTGGCCTCGTTGATGGGGCGTTGCCAATCGGCGTCGGTGCTGGCCCAGGCGTCGGCCAGGCGGCCTGGCACCAGGGTGCCAAGCTCGTTGGCAATGCGCTTCTTCGAGCGCGCCTTGGCCTGTGCCAGCGCCTCGGGCAGGTCCATGCCCGGCGCCAGGTTGATGGCCAGCGGCGCACCCGCCTGCCAGTAGCTTGATATTTGCAGCACCGCCGGGCCCGACAGGCCGCGGTGGGTGAACAACAGGTCTTCGTGGAACGCCATGCGTTCCTTTTTGGCACCGGTGGCCATTTCCACCGGCAGGGCCAGGCCTGCGAGGCCCGCGTACGGCGCCCAGTCCTCGCCATCGAAGGTCAGCGGCACCAGGCCCGGGCGGCGTTCGACCAGCGGCAGCGCGAACTGCCGGGCGAGCCGGTAGCCCAGATCGCTCGCGCCTATCTTGGGGATGGACAGCCCGCCCGTCGCCACGACCAGGCTGCGCGCCTGAACAAGGCCGCGGTCAGTATCGATTTGATAGCTGCCTGCGCTTTCCTGTTGGGGGCTGGCGGCTGAAAACGCAATACTTTTCACGCCGCAGGGTTGCCAGTGCCGCACCCCGCCGTCGGCGCATTCGGCCAGCAGCATGGCGATGATGTTCTCGGCCGAATCGTCGGCAAACAGCTGGCCCTTGTGCTTTTCGTGAAAACCAATGCCGTGGCGCTGCACCAGCGCAATGAAGTCCTGCGGCGTGAAGCGCGAGAGGGCGGAGCGGCAGAACTGCGGGTTCTGCCCCACGAAGTGGCGCTGCGGCGCGCGCACGTCGAGCTCGCGGTTGGTGAAGTTGCAGCGCCCGCCACCCGAAATGCGGATCTTCTCGGCCACCTTCTCGGCGTGGTCCACGAGCAGCACCCGCAGGCCGCGCTGGCCCGCCCGGGCGGCGCAGAACAGGCCGGCGGCGCCGGCGCCGATGATGACGGCATCAAAGAAGGAAGTGGACACGGAGCTGAAGGCGGGCAAAACCGCAGATTGTCGCCGAGCGGGCGTCGGCGGTGCTTTCTACAATGCGGCGCATGAACCTTCCCGCGCACCAGCTCAGCATGACCGTGCTCATGTCGCCCGACATGGCCAACTTCTCGGGCAACGTCCATGGCGGCGCCATCCTCAAGCTGCTCGACCAGGTGGCCTACGCCTGCGCCAGCCGCTATTCGGGCAGCTACGTGGTCACGCTCAGCGTGGACCAGGTGATGTTTCTGCAACCCATCCACGTGGGCGAGCTCGTGACCTTTCTGGCCAGCGTCAACCACACGGGCAAGTCGTCGATGGAGATCGGCATCAAGGTCGTGGCCGAAAACATTCGCAGCCAGGTGGTGCGGCATGTGAACAGCTGCTTTTTCTCGATGGTGGCGGTGGACGATGCGGGCAAGCCCACGCCCGTGCCGTCGCACACGCCCCAGGGGCACGACGAGCGCCGCCGCTGGGAGGCCGCCGTGCTGCGCAAGGCCCTGCGGCGCGAGCAGGCCGAGCGCTTCGAGCAGATCCGCCAGGCGGCGCAGGCCAGCGCGGAAAGTTGATCAGGCCGCGGTACTGCTGGCAGCGGACACGCCCTGCACCACATCTCCGATCACGATCACCGAGGGACTGGCAAGGCGTTCGCGTTCTATGGTGTCCTGCAGTTCACCCAGCGTGGTGACCGCATGGCGCTGCTGCGGCAGGCTGACATGCTGGATCACGGCCGCGGGTGTGCCGGCGGGCAGGACGGTGAGCAGCTCACTTTGTATGCGTGCGCAGCTGGTCACGCCCATGTAGATCACGAGGGTGAGGCGCGCATCGCGGGCCGTGGCGCCGAGCTGGCGCCAGTCGGTGCCGGTCTCGCCCGGTTGGTTGTGGCCGGTGATGAGAACCACGCCATGGGCATGCCGACGGTGCGTGAGCGGTGCGCCCAGCAGCGTCATGCCGGCCAGGCCCGCGGTGATGCCATTGACCACCTGCACGCTGATGCCTTTCGATGCCAGGTGCTGCACCTCCTCGCCGCCGCGGCCGAAGATGAAGGGGTCGCCGCCCTTGAGGCGCACCACGCTCTCGCCCGCGCGCACGGCCTCGACCATCAGCGCCTCGATATGCGCCTGCGGCGTGCTTTTGCAGCCGCCGCGTTTGCCTACGTACACGATGCGCGCGCTGGCCGGCGCCAGGGCCAGGATGGCCTCGCTCACCAAGTCGTCGACCAGCAGCAGGGTGGCTGCCCCGATGGCCTTGACCGCCTTGACGGTCAGCAGCTCCGGGTCGCCGGGGCCGGCGCCCACCAGCGTGCAGCTGCCCGTGTTCATCTCGGTCATGGCCGTTGCCGCTGCGCGATCCGGCGGCTCAGCCGCACGATGTGCTGCACCTGCTGCGCCAGGGGCGCCGGAACCGGCGCCTGGCCTGCGAGCACGCGGCGCGTGTAGTCGGCGGTGCTGGCGATATCGATCTGATCCGGCAGGCCCGGCACCTCGTCTGCCGTGCCGGGCTGCTGCTCCTGCAGGAGTTGGTGCATGCCGGCCACGTAGGCGTCGTAGCGCGGCTGGCGGCGCGGGTCCGCGGCCACCTCGCCCTCGAGCCCGCGCGAGAGCAGGGCGTGCGCGCCGCGCGCGGCGAAGGTCGCGCCCAGCAGCTCGAAATACTCGGGGTGGGTGTAGCTCGCCACCAGCAGCGCCGGCCCGCTGCAGGGCGCCACGAGCTTGACGGCGCTGTGCGCGGGCGTGCGCAGCCCTATCACCTCGCGCACCGCCAGCAGGCGCGCCAGGCCCGGCAGCAGGGCCGCTGTGCCCATGTGTGCCACGCTGCCGGCTGCTATGGGTTCAGGAGCTGCCAGCGCTGCGATGCCCAGGGACTCAAGCACATCGGATGCGAGGATGCGGCGGGCCTCGGTGCGCATGCCGTGCAGCAGCACGCTCTCGCCCTCGCGCGCCAGAAGCAGGGCCAGCAGCGGCGTGAGCACCGGCAGCCGGCGCGCACCGTTGTAGCTGGGCAGCACGATGAGCGGCCGCCCGTGCGTGCAGGCCGGGAAGGTCGCGACGCGTGCATCCAAAGCGTCCAGAAAGCCGCACATCTCGTCCACGGTCTCACCCTTGATGCGCATGGCCACGCAGAAGGCGCCGACCTCCAGGTCGCTGACCTTGCCGTCGAGGACCTGGCCGAACAGATCGGCCGCCTGCGCGCGCTCCAATGCCTTGGCGCCGCGTGCGCCGCGGCCGATTTCCTTGATGTAGTGGCTAATGCCCATGGTGATATGTGTTCAAGCGATGCGGGTATTTTCTGGCATTCCAGGCAGGCGATTGGGTTCCTCGGCCCGCCACGGCTCGGCGGTCACGCCAGCGTGCGCCTGGGTGCCGTGCGCGCGTGGGTGGTGTAGAGCGTCAGGCCCGTGAACGCCAGGCCGCCGACGATGTTCCCCAGCACCACGGGGATCTCGTTCCAGAGGAAGTAGTCCATGATGGAGAAGTTGCCCCCCATCATCAGCCCCGAGGGGAACAGAAACATGTTCACCACCGAATGCTCGAAGCCCATGGCAAAGAACAGCATGATGGGCATCCACATGGCAATCACCTTGCCGCTCACGGTGGTCGAAATCATCGCGCCGACGACGCCGGTGGAGACCATCCAGTTGCACAGCACACCGCGCAGGAAGATGGTGCACCAGCCCATCAGCCCGTACTGCGCGTAGCCCAGGGTGCGGGCCTCGCCGATGTGGCCGATCTTCTGCCCGATCTCATTGGGCGGCACGGAAAAGCCATAGGTGAAGATGAAGGCCATCATCGCCGCCACCGTGAGCGCACCCAGAAAGTTGCCGGCAAACACCAGGCCCCAGTTGCGCAAGATTCCCTGCACGGTCACGCCCGGGCGCCTGTCCAGCCAGGCCAGTGGCGTGAGCATGAACACGCCCGTGAGCAGGTCAAAACCCAGCAGGTAGAGCATGCACACGCCCACCGGGAACAGCAGCGCGCCGATCAGCGCCGAGCCACTCATGACGCTGGCGGTGACGGCAAACACCGCCGCCAGCGCCAGGATGGCGCCGGCCATGAAGGCGCGGATCAGGGTGTCGCGCGTGGACATGTAGATCTTGGCTTCGCCGGTATCGACCATCTTGGTGACGAACTCGGCAGGGGAAAGGTAGGCCATGGTGGCAAGCTCCTGGGGCGGTGAAACAACGACACAGGGCTTTACGCAAGCTGCGTGCCAGGGCCCGTGGCCCGTGCCGGCCCGGGGCGCGCGTGCCGACCATGCGCCATGCTGGTGCGCGCTGCCCGGCCTTGGGGCGGGCGGCTCAGACGGTGCGTGCCGACATGGCCGCTGGCCCGGCTCAGCGCCTGCCGCTGCCGATGACGGCGCCGGCCACCTGCGCCAGCGCTGCTTCGCGGGCCTCCAGGCTGGCCCCGGATTCGGTCAGGAACGCGGCGACCACGATGGGCGCGCGCCCATCGGGCCAATAGATGCCGACGTCGTTCGTGGTGCCGTGGGCGCCGGTGCCGGTCTTGCTGCCCAGGCGCCACGGTGCGGGCAGCCCGGCCCCCAGACGCTGGAGGTTGGTCTTCGTGTCCTGCAGCCATTGCGCCAGCTGCGCCCGGCTGCCGGCGGACAGCACCTCGCCCAAGACGCAGCGCTGCAGCAGCCCGGCCATCGCGCGCGGACTGGTGGTGTCGCGCACGTCACCGGGTGTGGCCTGGTTCAGATCCGGCTCCCAGCGGTCGAGCCGCGTGACCTCATCCTGGCATTGCCGCGCAAAGGCGGTCAGTCCCTCGGGGCCGCCGAGCGTGCGCAGGAGCAGGTTGCCCGCAGCGTTGTCGCTGGTGGTGATGGCGGCGTGGCACAGCGCACCCACCGTCATGCCGCTGCCGTCGGCATGTCGCTGGGTCACCGGCGACCAGGGCAGCAGCACGTCACGGCCGAAAGGCACTTGCCGCTCCAGCCGCTCCAGGCCGCGGTCCACACGCTGCAGGACATGGGCCGCAGCCAGCCATTTGAAGGTGCTGCACATCGGAAAGCGCTCGTCGGCGCGGTGGCCATAGAACCGCCCCGTTTGCGTGTCGAGCACGGCAACCCCCAGGCGCCCCTGGCCCGCCGATTCGGTGGCCTGCCAGAGCGCGGGCTCGGTCAGCGATGGCTGCGGACCCGCCGCCTCGGCCCGCGCCAGTGGCGGCAGCAGGGCGCCGCAGGAAAGCAGCGTCAGGCGATGGAATGCGCGTCGCTTCATAGGTGTCTATCCAGAATGGGGGGGCCTGCGAGTTTGCACGCTTTCAGGCGTGAGCCGCGTGGGTCAGGTTTCGCGCACCGCGCGGGCGCGCACCGCCTTGCACGAGCGCGGCTTTATCGACCGCGCCAAGGGCCCGCCGAGGCAGCGCCAGACCATCGCCGACCGGGAGATCAACGACGGGCTGCACCGCCCCGCAATGGACCGGCGCGCGTGGGACCGCGGCGTTCGCGCCGTCCGCTGGAGCCGACGGCCCTCGAACGGGAAGTGCGGAACAAATCGGCCCACGCTCCTAGGCGCGCTGCTGCTGGGTCTGGATCATCTTCATGGCCGAGGACACCAGGGCCGAAACCTCGGTCATGTTGCTGGGCACGATGAGCGTGGTGTTGGCCTCGGCTGCCACCTTGCTGTAGGCATCGACGGCCTTTTCCGCCACCTTGAGCTGCACCGCCTGGTCGCCGCAGGGCTGGCGGATCGCGGAGGCCACGCGCTCGATGGCCTGGCCGGTGGCCTCGGCCACTGCGATGATGGCTGAGGCCTCGCCCTGGGCGATGTTGATCGCCGCCTGCTTCTCGCCCTCGGACTTGGCGATGAAGGCTTGGCGCGCGCCTTCGGCCAGGTTGATCTGTTCCTGGCGCTTGCCTTCGGAGGTGGCGATCACGGCGCGCTTTTCGCGCTCGGCCGTGATCTGCGCCTGCATGGCGCGCAGGATCTCGGCCGGCGGCGTCAGGTCCTTGATTTCGTAGCGCAGCACCTTCACGCCCCAATTGAGGGCTGCCTCGTCGATGGCTTCGACAACCCTGGCGTTGATCATCTCGCGCTCCTCGAAGGTCTTGTCCAGCTCCAGCCGGCCGATGACCGAGCGCAGAGAGGTCTGCGCCAGCTGCGTCACAGCCATGATGTAGTTGGACGAGCCATAGCTGGCGCGCATGGGGTCTGTGACCTGGAAGTAGAGGATGCCGTCCACCTGTAGCTGGGTGTTGTCCTTGGTGATGCACACCTGGCTGGGGACGTCCAGGGGGATCTCCTTCAGACTGTGCTTATAGGTGATGCGATCGACGAAAGGGATGATGAACTTGGGGCCGGGCGATAGCGTGCCCGCGTATTTTCCCAGGCGCTCCTTCACCCAGGCATGCTGCTGGGGCACGATCTGGACGGCGCGCACGATGAAGATCACGGCGATGACGAAGAGGACGATGGCGACTTCCATGGGGCTGCCTTTCAGCGTTTGAGGTTACAGGGGATCGACCAGCAGGCGGTTGCCCACCAGCTCGGCCACACGGTGCGCTCCGATCGTGGGCGTGACGCCGGGCCGGTGGATGGCGGTCCAGCTGGCGCCGCGGTATCTCACGATGGCCGTGCCGTCGGGCTGCCAGGCGTCGATGAAGACGGTCTCGCCCACGTCGAGGTTGACGCTGCGTTCGGCGCGTGCCGAGGGGTCGCCGGGGCGGCTTCGGCGCGCGAGGTAGGCGCCCAGCACCGTGCCCGTGCCCACCACGGCACTCACCAGGATCTGCGCCGTGGTGCCCATGCCCAGGTGGGCCGCAATGGCACCCGCCGCCAGGCCTATGGCCAGCATCAGCAGATAAAAGGTGCCGGTCAGCAGTTCGATGGCCACGGCAACGCCCGCCATGAGCCACCAGAGAGTGGATGCTTCCAGGGTCACGGGCAGGGCTCCTTCGCTTATGTTGCAGTTTGTTGCGTTGAATCCAGGCGATTCTGGGCGAAATCCGTGAGCGTTCATAGGGAAGATACTCATTTTCCTTACACTTCGCGCCTGTTTTGTTTTCCGAGCCCGCACATTGCCCAGGAGGCCGCGCATGAAGTTCCGCTTTCCCATCGTCATCATCGACGAGGACTATCGTTCCGAGAACACTTCCGGCCTGGGGATCCGCGCGCTGGCTCATGCCATTGAGGAAGAGGGCTTCGAGGTGCTGGGCGTGACCAGCTACGGCGACCTGAGCCAGTTTGCGCAGCAGCAAAGCCGGGCCAGCGCCTTCATCCTGTCGATCGACGACGAGGAGTTCACCCTGGGCGCCGGGCAGGACCCGATCATCCACAGCCTGCGCAGCTTCATCGGCGAGGTGCGGCGCAAGAACGCCGAGGTGCCCATCTACATCTATGGCGAGACCAAGACCGCGCGCCACCTGCCCAACGACATCCTGCGCGAGCTGCACGGCTTCATCCATATGTTCGAGGACACGCCGGAGTTCGTCGCCAAGCACATCATCCGCGAGGCCAAGAGCTACCTCGAGGGCGTGCAGCCGCCGTTCTTCAAGGCCCTCCTGGACTACGCCGAGGACGGCTCGTACAGCTGGCACTGCCCCGGCCACTCGGGGGGCGTGGCCTTCCTGAAAAGCCCCGTGGGCCAGATGTACCACCAGTTCTATGGCGAGAACATGCTGCGCGCCGACGTGTGCAACGCGGTGGAGGAACTCGGCCAGCTGCTCGACCACAACGGCGCCATCGGCGAATCCGAGCGCAACGCGGCGCGCATCTTCAACGCCGACCATTGCTTCTTCGTCACCAACGGCACCAGCACGTCCAACAAGATCGTCTGGCACCACACGGTGGCGCCGGGCGACGTGGTGGTGGTGGACCGCAACTGCCACAAGTCCATCCTGCACAGCATCATCATGACCGGGGCCATCCCGGTGTTCCTCAAGCCCACGCGAAACCACTTCGGCATCATCGGGCCGATTCCGAAGGCTGAGTTCGAGCCCGATACCATCCGCGCCAAGATTGCCGCCAATCCGTTGCTCAAGGGCGTGGATGCCAAGGCAGTCAAGCCGCGCGTGCTCACGCTCACGCAGTCGACCTATGACGGCGTGCTCTACAACACCGAGACCATCAAGGGCCTGCTCGACGGCTACGTGGACAACCTGCACTTCGACGAGGCCTGGCTGCCGCACGCGGCCTTCCACCCGTTCTATGGCAGCTTCCACGCCATGGGCAAGAAGCGCGCACGGCCTCAGTATTCTGTGGTCTATGCGACCCAGTCCATCCACAAGCTGCTGGCCGGTATCAGCCAGGCCAGCCATGTGCTGGTGCAGGACTCGCAAAGCGAGAGGCTTGACCGCCACCTGTTCAACGAGGCCTACCTGATGCACACCAGTACCAGCCCGCAGTACAGCATCATCGCCAGCTGCGACGTGGCTGCGGCCATGATGGAGCCGCCCGGCGGCACGGCGCTGGTCGAGGAAAGCCTGGTCGAGGCGCTGGACTTCCGCCGCGCCATGCGCCAGGTGGAGGAAGAGTTTGGCAAGGACGACTGGTGGTTCAAGGTCTGGGGCCCCGAGGAGCTCGTGGACGAGGGCCTGGGCACGGCCGAGCCCTGGGTCTTCCGCAACAAGGGCAGGAAGAAGAACGGCGCGGCCAAATGGCATGGCTTTGGCGACCTGGCCGACGGCTTCAACATGCTCGACCCGATCAAGTCCACCATCGTCACGCCGGGCCTGAATCTGGACGGCAAGTTCGACGAGACCGGAATCCCCGCCAGCATCGTCACCAAATTCCTGGCCGAGCACGGCGTGGTGGTCGAGAAGACCGGCCTGTACAGCTTCTTCATCATGTTCACCATCGGCATCACCAAGGGCCGCTGGAACACCCTGTTGGCCGCGCTGCAGCAGTTCAAGGACGACTATGAGAAGAATCAGCCGATGTGGCGCATCCTTCCCGAGTTCTGCCAGCAGCACAAGCGCTACGAGAGGATGGGCCTGAAGGACCTGTGCCAGCATGTGCACCAGCTCTACGCCAAATACGACATCGCGCGCCTGACGACGGAGATGTATCTGTCGGACCTGACGCCTGCGATGAAGCCCAGCGACGCCTACGCCCACATTGCCCAGCGCAAGACCGAGCGCGTGCCCGTCGACGAGCTCGAGGGGCGCATCACCACCAGCCTGATCACGCCTTACCCGCCGGGCATTCCGCTCCTGATCCCGGGCGAGGTGTTCAACAGAAAGATAGTGGACTACCTCAAGTTCGCGCGCGAGTTCGCCAAGCTTTGTCCTGGCTTCGAGACCGACATCCACGGCCTGGTGGAGATCGAGGACGACATGGGCAATGTGAGCTACTACGCCGACTGCGTGGCAGCCCAGGACTGAAGAATCGGCAAAAGCCGCGTCTCAGAGCCGCGGGGCCCGGGCGCCGTTTTTGAACCACTCCTGCAGGTGCTCGACCAGGCACTGCACGGCCCGGGGAACGCGCGGCGCCCAGGGGCGTATGGCGAAGATGCGCCCGCCAAAGAAGCCCTGGGGCTGCCAGTCGGGCAGTATGGGCACCAGCTGGCGCCTGTCCTGAGGGTGCACGCCGGCGCTGAAGTCCGGCAGGAGCGCAATGCCCAGGCCGGCGAGCGCCGCTTCGCGCAGCGCCTCGCTGTTGTTGGCCTTGAGCGGGCCTTGTACAGCCACCTGGCACAGCTCGGGGGCCTTGCGCGGGTGCTCGCGCATCAGTGTCCAGTTCTGCACGCTGGTGCTGCCGCGCAGATAGACCAGGCAGTCGTGCTCGGCCAGCTCGCGCGGATGGCTGGGGGTGCCGCGGCGCTCCAGATAGCCGGGACTGGCGGCCAGCATGGCACGCGTTTCGCACAGCAGCCAGGCCACATAGGTCTCGGGCGGCTGGTGGCTGTGGCGTATCGCCAGGTCATAGCCCTCCTGCGCCAGATTGATGAGCTTGTCGTTCAGATCGAGCTCGATGCGGATCTGCGGAAACCGCAGCAGGAAGGCGGACAGCGCCGGCATCACATGCTGGCGCCCCAGCGCCACGGGCGCCGTCATGCGCACGAGGCCCCGCGGCGTGCTGGCCAGGTCGCGGATGGCGGCATAGCTTTGCTCGATCTGCGCAAACGACGGGGCCGTGTCGTCCACCAGCTGCTGGCCTGCGGCGGTGAGCGCCACTGCGCGCGTGGTGCGTTGCACCAGCGGCACGCCGGCGGCGCGCTCCAGGGCCGCAATGCGCTGGCTGACCGTGGCCTTTGAAACGCCCAGGCGCCGCGCCGCCTGGGTGTAGCTGCGCGTCTGGCCTATCACCAGCAGCAGGTGCAGGTCGGCCAGCACGGGCTGGCTGGCAAGGGTGGTGGTGGATTCCTTGGGCATGGATCTCGCATTGTTTGATTTTCTAAACAATGTAATTGGTTTTCTGGCCTTCTCAGGCAAAGGCGGCAAACCTACACTGCCGGCCGTTCACACCACATCAGGAGATCGACATGACCCAGAGCACGATTGCCCACTGGATTTCCGGCGCCCAGGTGGCGGCCACGAGCGGTCAGCAATTGCCCGTCTACAACCCCGCCACCGGCGCCGTGACCGGCCAGGTGCAACTGGCCAGCGGCGCCGACGTGAACGCGGCCGTGGCGTCGGCCAAGGCTGCCTTCCCGGCCTGGAGCAATCTGCCGCCGCTGCGCCGTGCGCGCATCCTGAACAAATTTCTGCAGCTGCTCAACGAGCACCGCGACGACCTGGCCCGCATGATCACGGCCGAGCATGGCAAGGTGTTCACCGACGCCCAGGGCGAGGTCACGCGCGGCATAGAGATCGTCGAGTTCGCCTGCGCCGCGCCGCAGCTGCTCAAGACCGATTTCACCGACCAGGTGTCCACCAACATCGACAACTGGACGCTGCGCCAACCCCTGGGCGTGGTCGCGGGCATCACGCCGTTCAACTTCCCCGTCATGGTGCCCATGTGGATGTTCCCCATGGCGCTCGCGGCCGGCAACACCTTTGTGCTCAAGCCCAGCCCCATCGACCCCAGCCCCAGCCTGTTCATGGCCGAGCTGCTCAGGCAGGCCGGCCTGCCCGATGGCGTATTCAACGTCGTGCAGGGCGACAAGGAGGCGGTGAATGCGCTGCTCGAGCACCCCGACGTGCAGGCGATCTCCTTCGTGGGTTCCACGCCCATTGCCAACTACATCTATGAAACCGGCGCGCGCCACGGCAAGCGTGTGCAGGCCCTGGGCGGTGCCAAGAACCATCTGGTGGTCATGCCCGACGCGGACATGGACCAGGTGGTCGATGCCCTGATCGGTGCGGCCTATGGCTCCGCCGGCGAGCGCTGCATGGCCATCAGCGTGGCCGTGTTCGTGGGTGAGGGCACGGCCGAGAAGGTCTTGCCCAAGCTGATCGAGCGCACCCGCGCGCTCAAGGTGCTCCATGGCACCAATCTTGAGGCCGAGATGGGCCCCATCGTCACGCGCGCGGCGCATGAGCGCATCACCGGCTACATCGAGCAGGGCGTGAAGGAAGGCGCGCAGCTGCTGGTCGACGGCCGGGGCTTCGACGGCAAGACCGCCGGCGAGGGCTGCGCCGACGGTTTCTGGCTCGGCGGCACGCTGTTCGACCATGTTACGCCCGAGATGCGCATCTACAAGGAGGAAATCTTCGGCCCCGTGCTGGCCTGTGTGCGCGTGGAGGACTTCGGCCAGGCGGTCGATCTCATCAACCGGCACGAGTTTGGCAACGGCGTGAGCTGCTACACCCGCGACGGCCATATCGCGCGCGAGTTCGGCCGCCGCATTCAGGTGGGCATGGTGGGCATCAACGTGCCCATCCCCGTGCCCATGGCCTGGCATGGCTTTGGCGGCTGGAAGAAGAGCCTGTTTGGCGACATGCATGCCTATGGCGAAGAGGGCATTCGCTTCTATACCAAGCAAAAGAGCATCATGCAGCGCTGGCCTGAGTCCACGGCCAAGGGCGCCGAATTCGCCATGCCCACCAGTCAGTAAGGCCTTCGGAAGGCCGCCCTTCGGGGCTGCCTTCCGATCGTCCGAGAACCACAGGTACAGGAGACAGACATGCAGGACCGCAACCTCTTTGACTACATCGTCGTGGGCGCAGGCACGGCCGGGGCCTTGATGGCCAACCGGCTCAGCGCCGACCCCCAGGTGCGGGTGCTGTTGCTCGAAGCCGGTGGCAAGGACGACTACCACTGGATCCACATCCCCGTTGGCTATCTCTATTGCATTGGCAACCCGCGCACCGACTGGTGCTACTTCACCGAGGCGGATGCGGGCCTCAATGGCCGCAAGCTGCGCTATCCGCGCGGCAAGACCCTGGGAGGGTGCTCGAGCATCAACGGCATGATCTACATGCGTGGCCAGGCGCGCGACTATGACCAATGGGCGGCGCTGACGGGCGACGAAGCCTGGAGCTGGAACGAAGTGCTGCAGGCGTTTCGCGCGCACGAGGATCATTACCGGCTCGACCCTGGCAGCCAGCAGGGCTGGAGCGACGCGCAGCGCCGCGAATTCCTGCGCCTGCACAGCAACGCCAGCGACAGCCGCAACCCGGCCCGCAAGACGTTCGACGTGCCGGGCGGTGAGTGGCGCGTGGAGAAGCAGCGCCTGCGCTGGGAGATTCTGGACGCCTTCGCCCAGGCTGCGGTGCAGGCCGGCATCCCCGAGACGGATGACTTCAACCGCGGCGACAACGAGGGCGTGAGCTATTTCGAGGTCAACCAGCGCGGCGGCTGGCGCTGGAATACGGCCAAGGCGTTCCTGCGTCCGGTGCAGCAGCGCCCCAACCTCACGGTGTGGACGGGCGCGCAGGTCAAGCGGCTGCAGCTGGAGCGGCGCGGCGACGGCGGCATGGCCTGCACGGGTGTGGAGCTCGTCAGGGGCCACGAGGTCGTGAGCGTGCGCGCGCAGCGTGAGGTTGTGCTCTGCGCGGGTGCGGTGGCCTCGCCACAGATCCTGCAACTGTCGGGCATTGGCGCGTCGCAGCACCTGCAGCCCCATGGCATCCAGACCCAGGTGGAGCTGCCGGGCGTGGGGAGCAATCTGCAGGACCATCTGCAGATCCGCTCGGTCTACAAGGTCAGCAACGTCAGCACGCTCAACACCCGCGCGGGCAGCCTGTGGGGCAAGGGCATGATCGGGCTCGAATATGTGCTTCACCGCAGCGGCCCCATGAGCATGGCGCCCTCGCAGCTCGGTGCGTTCACACGTTCGTCCGACCGCTACCCGCATGCCAACATCCAGTACCACGTCCAGCCCCTGAGCCTGGAGGCCTTTGGCGAGCCGCTGCACAGCTTTGACGCCTTCACGGCCAGCGTCTGCAATCTCAACCCGACCTCGCGCGGCAGTGTGCGCCTCAAGAGCGGCAACTTTCAGGACGCGCCGGCGATTGCGCCCAACTACCTGAGCACCGAGGACGACCGCCAGGTCGCCGCCGACAGCCTGCGCGTGACGCGACGCATCGTCGCCCAGCCGGCCCTGAGCCGCTACCAGCCCGAGGAATTCAAGCCCGGCGTGCAGTACCAGAGCGACGAGGACCTGGCACGCCTGGCGGGCGACATCGCCACCACCATCTTCCACCCGGTGGGCACCTGCAAGATGGGGCGCGAGAGCGATCCGAACGCCGTGGTGGATTCGCACCTGCGCGTGCTCGACGGCCGCGGTGGCCGGGTCGCCGGGCTGCGCGTGGTGGACGCCAGCGTCATGCCCACCATCACCAGCGGCAACACCAACAGCCCCACGCTGATGATTGCCGAGCGTGCGGCTCATTGGATGCGCACGGGGCAATAGGCCGGCTCGATGGGCTATGGGCTTTTGACCGTCCCCGTGGATGGGGGTTCATCGGCGCGCACGCGCCAAAAGCGCGCAAAGCGCGGCAGGCCGCTCGCATGAGTGCCGTTGTAGCGGTAGGTCACCACCGAGCCCACGGGCGGCGGCTGGCGGCGCAGCGCATCGGGCAGGCCACTGCCCAGGCGCAGGCGCCGGCCATCTTCCAGCTTCACGAGCAGCGCGCCGGTCTGGCCCGCGTACTTGCCCCGGCCCGGCACATGGCCGACGACGCGCGCCTCGGCGTCCTCGAAGGACTTGAGCTTGAGCAGATCCTCGCTGCGCCCGCCGCGGTAGGGCGCGTCATCGCGGCGCAGCATCAGGCCCTCGGCGCCGGCCTTGTCATGCGCGTGCAACTGCGCCATCAGCTCGCCGTGGCTGGCCACGCGCCACTGTGGTGCCGCCCGCACCCAGGCTTGCCCGATCTTTGCCACCGCTCCTTGCAGCGCGGGCAGGCGTGCGCCAAAACCGCCAGGCGCGCCCGGCAGGTCAAACACCATGTAGCTCAGTTGACGCCACTGCGCCTCGTCCGGGGTGGCCGCAGCCACCGCCGCCTGCGCGGAGGCAAACCGGCCGCGCCCGGCCCACAGTTCGCCGTCGAGCGGCTCGGCGGGCCAGCCGGCGGTGAACCAGGCGGGTGCGCGAATCGGCAGGCCCTGGCGGCTTTGCAGTTCGCTGCCCGTCCAGATGGCGCGCACGCCGTCGTACTTCTCGCTGACCCAGTAGGCGCTGACGTCTATGCCGGGCCGGTAGCGCAGCGCCAGCGTCGGGGAGGGTGGCGCGGCGCGCGCTGCCAGGCAAGTCAAAGCCGTCAAAAAACATAGCAGCCAGCGCAGTGCGAATAATCGCTTCTGGCACAAAATGCGCTGTAAATGTGGGGCGATCTCGGGCGGGCCTGCGGTGCTGGGGCGCATTGCAACTCCTGAGTGGGTCCAGGGCGGCGTCCCTCGGCACGTATCGCGCCGGGCCGACACCGACCTGTTGCCGGGCAGGGTGAAATCGTAAACTGTGCGCGTCATTCACCCCCCAAGGAGCACCGATGTTTCCCGAGTATCGTGAACTGATTACCAGGATCAAAGGCCAGGACGTGCACTTCACCCGGCTGTTTGAGAAGCACAACGAACTGGACCACCGCATCAGGAACATGGAGGAGCGCATCATTGCCGCCACGGTCCATGAGATTGAGAAGCTGAAGAAGGAAAAGCTGCTGCTCAAGGACCAGATCTACGCCCACCTGCGCCGCCTGGATGGGGCGCAGGCCTGAAGGCTGATCGGCCACCGGCTGAACCGCCCTGGTCCCCGCGGGGATCCAACATGTGAAACGCCGCCGTGCCGGATCGCCTTTGGCGGCCGGTGCGGCACTTGAGTGATGCATGGCCCCGTGCCTCCATGCGCGCCTGCATGCGTCGCGCAATCCGCTGCTGGCCTGGGTGGGCTGGCGGCAGGGCATTGGGCGGGATCGCGTGCGGCGCAAGCAGGCAGGTGCCGTGGAGTCGCTGCGCGCGCAGCGGGACGGCCCGAGCGCAGGCGATCAGGACGTGCTGCGCGGCGCGGCGGCGGGCCGGCTCAACGGCCAGGTGGCCGCCGAGCTGGGCGTGAGCGTGACCAGTCGGGTGGCACGCTCAACAAGCTTCGCTACTTGAGCCTCTATGTTCAGGTCAGGATTTCAAGCAACCGATCCAGCCCGCCCTGGTTGATGGCCACCTGGGCCTGGGCGCGCACGGCGGGCTTGGCGTGGTAGGCCACGGACAGGCCGGCCGCGCGCATCATGGGCAGGTCGTTGGCACCGTCACCCATGGCGATGCATTGCTCGGGCTCTATGCCCAGCAGCGACGCCACCTCCAGCAGGGTGCGGCGCTTCTCCGCACCGTCGCAGATGTCGCCCCAGGCCTGCTCGAGCATGCACCCCGTGAGCTCGCCGCAGTTGGTGCTCGATCGCACCTCCAGCACGTTGGCGCGCACGAAATCTATGCCCAGCTGCTCGCGCACGCGGTGGGCAAAGAAGGTGAAGCCGCCCGATACCAGCAGGGTCTTGAGCCCCGCCGCCTTGCAGGCACGCACCAGCTCTGCCGCGCCGGGGTTGATGCGCAGGCGCTCGCTGTAGACGCGCTCCAGGTCGGCCATGGTCACGCCCTTGAGCAGCGCCACGCGCTGGCGCAGGCTGTCCTTGAAGTCGGTGATCACGCCCTGCATGGCGGCCTCGGTGATGGCAGCCACCTCGGCCTTGCAGCCGACGAAGTCGGCAATCTCGTCCACGCATTCGATGTTGATGAGCGTGGAGTCCATGTCGAAGGCGATGAGCTTGTACTTCTGCAACGCCAGCGGCGGCGTGATGCCTTGGATGACGAGGCCGGGGGCGAATTCGGTGGTGGAAGACATGGGGCAGCAGAGTGCAGAAAAGAAGGGATTGTCGTTCAGAGCCTGGGCAGGTAGATCTGGTCTGACCAGGTGGCGAGCCACTGGGGCTTGAAGGCAACGAAGATGGCGCACAGCATGCCGGTGACCACGGCGTCGCCCCAGGCCATGAGCCAGCGCGCCACCAGCGACAGCTGATCGCCCACGCCCGGCAGCACGTGGCCGGCCCATTGCGACAGCGTGCCGGCCAGGAAAATGCACAGTGCAGTGCCCAGAAAGGCCCGGCCCAGCACGTAGACGAAGGGGCGCACACCGTCGAGTGCGTGCCGGCTGAGCAGGCGTCGCAGCAGCACGCCCGGCAGCAGGGCCAGCGAGGCCGGCACCACGCCCTGCCATACGGCCAGGCCCAGTGCGTCGTCCCAGGTCAAAGTGGGCGACACCAGTGCGGCGATGGCGCCCACGGCCAGCAGCACGGGCACGGCCAGCGGCCAGCCCAGCATCAGCAGCACCAGGCAGGCGCCCGACCACTGCAGCTGCAGCGGCATATGGTGCAGCGTGGGCAGGGCCCAGGCCCAGGGCAGCACGACCAGGGTGGCGAGCAGCGGCGTCCACAGCGCAGAGGCGCGGCCGTGGGCTTCGTGCACCAGGGGGCGCTCGCTGGCCAACAGCCGCCATGGTTGCAAAAAAATGGCTGCAGCCATTGCCAGTAGAGCGATAGCAGCTTCCAAAAACATAGCTATCTCAGGCGGTCGTGGCTTCCGCCAGCGGCTGGCCCAGGCTGCGCAGCACGTCGCGCACCATTTGCGCGCGCGCGGCCGGATCGGGCAGGGCGCGCTCTATGCGCAGCTTCTCGTTGCCGGCCAGCTTGATGTGCTTGTTCTTCTGGATCAGGTGGATGATGGCCATCGGGTCCACGGGCGGCTGGGGCTTGAAGCTGATGCTGATGACGCCGGGCGCCGCATCCACCTTGACCACGCCGTAGGGCTGGCTCAGCACGCGCAGGCGGTGCACGTCGATGAGGGTCTGGGCTTGGGGCGGCAGCTTGCCGAAACGGTCCACGATCTCTTCGAGCAGGCCGTCGATCTGCTCGCTGGTGCGCGCCGTGGCCAGTTTCTTGTAGAACGACAGGCGCAGGTGCACGTCGCCGCAGTAGTCGTCGGGCAGCAGGGCGGGGGCGTGCAGGTTGATGTCGGTGGCGGCCTGCATGGGGGAGAGCAGGTCTGGCTCCTTGCCGTTCTTGAGGCAGCGCACGGCCTCGGAAAGCATTTCGTTGTAGAGCTGAAAGCCCACCTCGAGCATGTTGCCGCTCTGGCTCTCGCCCAGCACCTCGCCCGCGCCGCGGATCTCCAGGTCGTGCATGGCCAGATAAAAGCCGCTGCCCAGCTCCTCCATTTGCTGTATGGCCTCCAGGCGCTGGCCGGCCTGCTTCGTTAAGCCGTCCATGTCCGGCACCATCAGGTAGGCGTACGCCTGGTGGTGGCTGCGGCCCACGCGGCCGCGCAGCTGGTGCAGCTGGGCCAGGCCGAACTTGTCGGCGCGCGAGATGAGGATGGTGTTGGCCGTGGGCACGTCGATGCCGGTCTCGATGATGGTCGAGCACAGCAGGATGTTGTAGCGCTGGGCCACGAAGTCGCGCATGACGCGCTCGAGCTCGCGCTCGGGCATCTGGCCATGGGCCACGGCGATGCGCGCCTCGGGCAGGATCTCCTCGAGCTTCTGGCGCCGGTTCTCAATCGTCTCGACCTCGTTGTGCAGGAAGTAGCACTGGCCGCCACGCTTGAATTCGCGCAGCACGGCCTCGCGGATCACGCCCTGGTTCTCGCTGCGCACGAAGGTCTTGATGGCCAGGCGGCGCTGCGGCGCCGTGGCGATCACCGACAGGTCGCGCAGGCCCTCGAGCGCCATGCCCATGGTGCGCGGAATCGGCGTGGCCGTGAGGGTCAGCACGTCCACCTCGGCGCGCATGGCCTTCATGGCCTCCTTGTGGCGCACGCCGAAGCGGTGTTCCTCGTCGATGATGAGCAGGCCCAGGTTCTTGAATTGGGTCGATTCACTCAATAGCTTGTGCGTGCCGACGACGATGTCCACCGTGCCGTCGGCGATGCCCTTCACCGCCGCCGTGATCTCCTTGCCCGAGCGAAAGCGCGAGACCTCGGCCACCTTCACGGGCCATTTGGCGAAGCGGTCGCAGAGCGTGCGGTAGTGCTGCTCGGCCAAGAGCGTTGTGGGCGCGAGGAAGGCCACCTGCTTGCCGCCGGTGACGGCCACGAAGCAGGCGCGCAGCGCGACCTCGGTCTTGCCGAAGCCCACGTCGCCGCAGACCAGACGATCCATGGGGCGCGGGCTGATCATGTCCTGCACCACGGCGTGGATGGCGGCGTTCTGGTCGGCCGTCTCCTCAAAGCCGAAGTCATTGGCGAACTGCTCGTAGTCCTGCGGCGAATAGCGGAAGGCATGGCCCTGGCGCGCGGCGCGCCGGGCGTAGATGTTGAGCAGCTCCGCCGCTGCGTCGCGCACCTGTTCGGCGGCCTTCCTCTTGGCCTTCTCCCATTGGCCGCTGCCAAGCTTGTGCAGCGGCGCCTCGTCGGCCGACACGCCCGTGTAGCGGCCAATGAGCTGCAGCTGGCTCACGGGCACGTAGAGCACGGCCTGGTCGGCATATTCCAGGTGCAGAAACTCCTGCAGCGCGGGGCTGCCGTCGGGGTTCTTGCTTCCCAGGTCCATGTGGATCAGGCCGCGGTAGCGCCCTATGCCGTGCTGGTTGTGCACCACGGGGTCGCCCACCTTGAGCTCCGACAGGTCCTTGATCAGCGCCTCGACGTCGCTGGCCTGCTCCTGCTTCTTGCGCCGACGCGTGGTGGTGCCCGCGGCGAACAGCTCGGTTTCCGTGACCAGATCCAGTCCGGCCTCGACCCAGGCAAAGCCCGTGGCCAGCGCCGCCGTGGCAATGCCCACGGGCTCGGCGGGCGTGGCCTGGAACTCGGCCAGCGAGTCGAACGCGGGCGGGTTCAGTCCCGAGGCGCGCAGAAAGTCGAGCAGGCTCTCGCGCCGGCCATCGCTCTCGGCCAGCAGCAGCACGCGTTGGCCGGACTGCGCCGCACCCCGGATATGGGCCTGCAGCCGGGCCAGCGGGTCGTCGGCGCCGCGCACCACGGACAGGTCGGGCAGTTTCTGGAACAGGGCGCTGTCGGGCACATCCTCCACGCCCGCGCGCAGCGACAGCTGGGCGTGCGGCTTGGCCTGGCCGTAGAACTGATCGGCCGAGAGAAACAGCGCCTCGGGCGGCAGCACGGGGTGGTCCGGGTCGCCCTGCAGCAGGCGGTGGCGCTCGCGCGTGTCCTGCCAGAAATGCTGGAAGGCGGCCTCCAGGTCGCCGTGCAGCACCACCGTGGCCTCGCCCCCGAGATAGTCGAACACTGTGGCCGTGTCGTCGAAGAACAGCGGCAGGTAGTACTCGATGCCGGCCGTGGCTATCGCCTGCCCCATGTCCTTGTAGATGCGGCTTCGGGTCGGGTCGCCCTCGAGCAGCTCGCGCCAGCGCTGGCGGAACTTGCCGCGCGCGGCCTCGTCCATGGGGAACTCGCGCCCGGGCAGCAATCGCACCTCGGGCACGGGGTAGAGGCTGCGCTGGCTGTCGGGATCGAAGGTGCGTATGGAGTCGATCTCGTCGTCGAACAGGTCCACGCGGTAGGGCTGGAGCGACCCCATGGGGAACAGGTCGATGAGCCCGCCGCGCACGGCGTACTCGCCGTGGCCCACCACCTGCGAGACATGCTGGTAACCGGCCAGCGTGAGCTGGGCGCGCAACCTGGCCTCGTCGAGCTTTTGCTTGACCTTGAAGTGAAACGTGTAGCCCGCCATGAACGCCGGTGGCGCCAGGCGATACAGCGCCGTGGTGGCGGGCACCAGCACCACGTCGGCCCCTGTCTCCTTGTCCTTCTGGGAGATGCGCCACAGCGTCGCCAGGCGCTCGCTGATCAGGTCCTGGTGCGGCGAGAAGCTGTCGTAGGGCAGCGTCTCCCAGTCCGGGAACAGCGCGCAGCGCAGCTCGGGCGCGAAGAAGGCCATCTCGTCGATGAGGCGCTGGGCATCGGCGGCGTCGGCCGTGACGATGGCCGTGACGCGGCCTGCGGCCTTCTCGCGTTCGCCCAGGCGGGCCAGCAGCAGGGCGTCGCTGCTGCCCACGGGGCGGGGCAGGGTGAAACGGTTTCCGGGGGAGAGTTTGGGCAGATCCATGCGGGAGCGGTCGCCTGGTGCGCAGCAGAAGGCTTGTAGGCTTTGGGCGGTAACAGGCGATTTTAGAATGCCCACCCATGAGTGATCTGCTGCCCACCTACAACCCTGCTCGCCGCGTGTCCGCGCGCTTCTGGGCCCTGCTGCCCTGCGCCGGCACGGGCACGCGCGCCCTGCGCACGCAGGCGGGCGTGGGCGGCGCGTTGCCCAAGCAATACCAGCCCGTCGCCGGCCAGCCCATGGTGCTGCACACGCTGGCGGCCTTTGCGGGCGTGGCGCGGCTCGCGGGCACGCTGGTGGCCGTGGCGCCGGGCGATACGTTTTTCGACGGCGCGCCGCACCCCGGCTACTTCGCCGTGCCCTGTGGCGGCCCCACGCGCGCCGATACCGTGCTGGGTGGGCTGAAGGCGCTGCTGGCGCGCGGTGCGTTGGAAGAGGATTGGGTGTTGGTACACGACGCCGCGCGCTGCCTGGTGACCACGGCGCAGATCGATGCGCTGATCGACGCCTGCCAGCACGACAGCGTGGGCGGGCTGCTCGCGCACAAGCTGGCCGACACGCTCAAGACCGCCGTTGACGGCCCCGGCGGCGTGCGCGTGGCCGCCACCGTGGACCGCAGCGACAAATGGCTGGCGCAGACGCCGCAGATGTTTCGCATCGGCGCGCTGCGCCGCGCGCTCGAGCAGGTGGGCGCGGCCGCCACCGACGAGGCCAGCGCCATGGAGGCCATGGGCCTGCGCCCGCGCCTGGTGCCCGGTGGCGCGCAGAACTTCAAGGTCACCTACCCCGAGGACTTTGCGCTGGCCGAGGCCGTGCTGGCCCAGCGCCTGCATGGCGCCACGCTGGAGCGCTTTGGCGGCGAGCGCGGCGCAGCGGCCAGCGAGCCGGCCCCGGCAATTTTTTCTCGCAAAACGTGACGGCAGGGAGGGCCATGGACATGGATTTCAGGATTGGCGAGGGCTGGGATGTGCATGCACTGGTGCCCGGCCGGCGTCTGGTCATTGGCGGCGTGGAAATTGCCCACACCATGGGCCTGCTGGGCCATTCCGATGCCGACGTGCTGCTTCACGCCATCACCGATGCGCTGCTGGGCGCGGCGGCGCTGGGTGACATAGGCAGCCATTTCCCCGACAGCGATGCGCGTTTCAGGGGTGCGGACTCGGCGGTCCTGCTCGCCGAAGCCGCCAGGCGCGTGCGCGAAAAAGGCTACGAAATCGGCAACGTGGACAGCACCGTGGTGGCGCAGGCCCCGCGCCTGGCGGCGCACATACCGGCCATGCGCACGCGCATCGCCGCCTCCTTGGGCCTGCAGCCCGATCAGGTCAACGTGAAGGCCAAGACGGCCGAGCGCCTGGGCCCCGTGGGCCAGGGTCTGGCCATGGAGGCGCGCGCGGTGGTGCTGCTGTGCCGCACCAAACCCTGAACGCCCAACGCTCGACGCATTAGACCGGACGCTTGGGCAGCCGCGCCGTTGGCGGCAGGTGGCGCTTGACCTGCGGGCGCTGCAGGCGGTTCTGCGGATCCTGCCCCTCGGGCAGGTCACTGGCGCGCTGCAGCTGGATATGGGCCACGAGCCCGCCCGAGGCCGAGTTGGCCAGCGCGAAGATGCCCCCCATGCGTTGCACGGTCTTGTCCACGATGGAAAGGCCCAGGCCCGCGCCGGCCGCGGCCGTACGTGCCGCGTCGCCACGGAAAAACGGCTTGGTCAGGCTGGCCAGCTGCTCCGGCGGCGCGCCGGGCCCATGGTCGCGCAGCTTGATCAGCACCCATTTCTCGCGCGCCTTGGCGGCGACGTCCACGGTGGTGATGCCGGTCTCGCGGTTCTTGCCATAGCGGCGCGCGTTCTCCAGCAGGTTGCTGATCACGCGCGCCAGCTCCACCTCATCGGCCAGCACCATCAGGTCCTCGGGCACGTTCATGGTGATCTGCAGCTCGCGGTGGTCCTGCACCGCGTACACGCAGGAAGAGACCACGCCATGAAGATTGACGGGGCTGAGCGCCACGGTGTCGGGGCGCGCGTAGTCGAGAAATTTGTCGATCGTGGCGTCGAGCTGCACGATGTCGGCCACCATATGCTCGCGCGCCACCTCGTCGTTCACGCTCATCTCGGTCTCCAGGCGCAGGCGCGCGAGCGGCGTGCGCAGGTCATGCGAGATGCCGGCCAACATCACGGCACGGTCCTGCTCCAGCTTGGCGAGCTTTTGCGCCATGCGGTTGAAGCCAATGTTGACCTCGCGGATCTCGCTGGTCACGGCTTCCTCGTCGAGCTGGCCGGCGGCAAAGTCACCATCGCGCACGCGGTTGGCGGCGTCGCTGAGCTGCTTGAGCGGATGGTTGATGAGGCGCGCAATGATGGCGGCGCCGGCCAGCGACAGCGCACCCACCGTGATGAGCCAGATGAGCCAGGTCGTGCCGCCGGCCGTGGCCAGGCGCGAGCGGTCCATCAGCAGCCAGTTCGGGTCACCGTTGATGGTGAAGCCCACCCACAGGCCGTTTTCGCCATTGACGCTGCTGGCCACGATGGTGCCGGGTCCCAGGCGCTGCGTGAGCTCCTCGGTCAGGCGCAGGCCCAGGGTAGAGGGCGGCAGCAGTTCGAATTTGTCCTTGGGTTCGCGTGGCAGGATGCGCACGCCCTCCTGATCGGCCATGGTCTTGAGCAGCGACACGCGGGCGATGGCGTCGGAGTGCACCAGGGCCGCACGGCTCAGGTTGACCATGGAGGCGATCTGCTGCGCCGTCTGCAGCGTGCGCGGCTCGAACTCCAGCGCGCGCAGCGTCTGCACCCAGGCCAGGATGCAGCCCACGAGCAGAAGCGCCAGCAGGAAGAAGGTGCGCCAGAACAGGTTCAACCCCACGCGCGAACGCGGGAGGCGGCGGTCGGCCGAGGTCTCCAGAGGCGCCGGGCTGGTGGCGTCCACTGGAATCTCGTGGGTAGCGTTCATGGCGGTGGCAGCGGGGAAAAATCCGGGGACGCGGTGACCGCAGGGCGGGCCGCGTCCATGTCTTCTTGATGGTGCAGGGTGCGGCTGGTCAGTTGGTGCCGTCTGGCACGAACACGTAGCCCACGCCCCAGACGGTCTGGATGTAGCGCGGCGCGGCGGCATCCACCTCCACGAGCTTGCGCAGGCGCGAGATCTGCACGTCCAGGCTGCGGTCGAAGGGCTCGAACTCTCGCCCGCGCGCCAGTAGCGCAAGCTTCTCGCGCGACAGCGGCTGGCGCGGGTGGCGCACCAGGGCCTTGAGCATGGCAAATTCGCCCGTGGTCAGCGGCAGCTCCTCGCCATTGCGCTGCAGCGCGCGCGTGCCCAGGTCGAAGGTGAAGGGGCCGAAGGTCACGACCTCGTTGTCGCCCGAAGGGGCGCCCGGTGCCTCCTGGGGCGGGCGGCGGCGCAGAACGGCGTGGATGCGTGCCAGCAACTCGCGCGGGTTGAAGGGCTTTCCAAGATAGTCGTCGGCGCCGACCTCCAGGCCCACGATGCGGTCCACGTCCTCGCCCTTGGCGGTCAGCATGATGATGGGTGTGCGGTCGCTCGCGGCGCGCAAGCGCCGGCAGATCGACAGGCCGTCCTCGCCGGGCATCATCAGGTCGAGCACGATCAGGTCCACGGTCTCGCGCAGCAGGATGCGGTTGAGCGCCTTGCCGTCTTCCGCCACCATGACCTCGAAGCCTTCCTGCGTGAGATAACGGCGCAGCAGGTCGCGAATGCGCGCATCGTCGTCCACCACCAGGACCTTGTCGGTGCGGTTGCTTGTAGAAGCCATGCTGTCTTTCCCTAGTCCAATTTGTAACAGAGCCGATTTTGACCAGCTTGTGGCCGGAAATCCGAGTTTCGGTCCTGGGTCTGACCAACTGTTACAGGTTTTGCGACGCCGCGCAACGGCGTAAACCGGTGTTCAATCAACGCTGCGCGGCAGCGGTGCTCGACATCCGTTGGCAACTGTCGCGGACTGTTGGAACAGAGGCCGAATGTATGAAGAATGCTTTTAAATTTGTAGCTGCATGCGCTTTATTGGCGGGCGTTTCCGTGATTCATGCACAGAATGGCTCGACCGCGTCGCCGCAGAACGTGCTGCAGCTGTCCGCATCCGGGACCGTGGAGGTGCAGCAGGATCTGCTGGTATTGACACTCTCCGCCACGCGGGAGGCACCAGAGGCTGCGAGCGTGCAGAGCCAACTGCAGCAGGCGCTCGATGCGGCCCTGGCCGAGGCGCGCCGCGCCGCCCAGCCCCAGCAGATGGACGTACGCACCGGGGCCTTTGGCATGTACCCGCGCTATGGCAAGGACGGCAGGATCAGCGGCTGGCAGGGGCGCGCGGAACTGGTGCTGCAGGGGCGCGACTTTGCGCGCATCACGGGCACGGCAGCCAAGATACCGAGCATGAGCATCGCCCAGCTTGCGTTCGACCTGTCGCGCGAGGCGCGCGCCAAGGTCGAGGGCGAAGCCCAGGCAAAGGCCATCGAGGCCTTCAAGGCGCGCGCCGCCGAACTGGCGCGGGGCTTTGGCTTTGCCGGCTACACGCTGCGCGAGGTGGCCGTTAACAACAACGAGATGGCTCCCGGCCCGCGTCCGCGCATGCTGGCCATGGAGGCCAAGGCAGCGTCCATGTCGGCCGATGCACCGGTGCCGGTCGAAGCCGGCAAGACCCAGGTGGTGGTGAGCATTTCGGGCTCGGTGCAAGTGCGTTGATGTGTGGCTGGAGCGCCCTTGGTACGGGCGCTTGCAGCCATACCGACCGTAGCAGCGACCGCTATTGCGCGGCCCAGCCGCCGTCCATGTTCCAGGCCACGCCGCGCACGTTGTTCGCGGCCGGCGAGCAGAAGAACACGGCCAGTTCTCCCAGCTCTTCGGGCGTGGTGAACTGCATGGAGGGCTCCTTCTCGCCAAGCAGCAGCTTCTTGGCCTCTTCATTCGATACTCCCAGGGCGGCGGCCTTGGCATCCACCTGTTTTTGCACCAGGGGCGTGAGCACCCAGCCGGGGCAGATGGCGTTGCAGGTGACGCCCGTGGTGGCGTTCTCCAGCGCCGTCACCTTGGTCAGGCCGACGATGCCATGCTTGGCCGCCACATAGGCCGACTTCTGCGCCGAGGCCACCAGGCCATGCACCGAGGCCACGTTGATGATGCGCCCCCAGTTGTTCGCCAGCATGCCGGGCAGGGCCAGGCGCGTGGTGTGAAAGGCACTGGTGAGATTGATGGCAATGATGGCGTCCCAGCGCTCGGGCGGGAAGTCCTGCACGCTGGCCACATGCTGGATGCCGGCGTTGTTCACCAGGATATCCACGCGGCCGAATTGGCTCGCGCTGTACTTGAGCATGTCCTCGATCTCGGCGGGGCGGCTCATGTCGGCGCCATGGTAGGCCACGCGGGCACCGGCGGCCTGACCGGCGGCCAGCACCTGGTCGCGCGGGCCATCGACATCGCCAAAGCCGTTGAGCACGATGTTCACACCCTGGCGTGCCAGGGCCTTGGCAATGCCTAAGCCGATGCCGCTGGTGGAGCCGGTTACGAGGGCGGTTTTGCCGTTCAGCATGAGAGTTTCTCCGAATGAATTAGGATGCAGCCGCGGCATTATCGAGTGCCATATGACGGTATCGCTTCCATGATTGAACCTACGCTGAAATACGTACCGTGTCCCGGTCCTGCGGCCGCAGGCAACACGGCTGAGGGCCATCGCATGGCCTATTGGGAGTGGAACGCCACCGGCGACCCTCATCACCCCCATGTGATCCTGTGCGTGCATGGTCTGTCGCGCCAGGGGCGCGACTTCGACACGCTGGCGCGCCGCTTGTGCGGCCGGGCACGCGTGGTCTGTCCCGACGTGGTCGGGCGCGGCCACAGCGACTGGCTGGCCGACCCCATGGGCTACCAGCTGCCCGTGTACGTGACCGACATGCTGACGCTGCTGAATCAGCTGCATCACGAGGCGCCCATCGTCCAGCTCGACTGGGTGGGCACGAGCATGGGCGGGCTGCTGGGCATGGGCGTGTGCGGCCTTCCCGATCTGCCGCTTCCCGTGCCCGTGCGGCGCCTGGTGCTGAACGACGTGGGGCCAAGCCTTGAATGGAAGGCCTTGCAGCGAATTGGTCAATACCTGGGCCGGCCCGCGCATTTCGAGTCGCTGCAGCAGGCGGCCGATGCACTGTGGGCGGTGTCGAGCAGCTTCGGGCCGCACACGCCGCAGGAATGGCTGGAGCTGTCGCGCGCCATGGTGCGCCCGGCGCCACAGGGGGGCTTTCTTCTGCACTACGACCCGGCCATCGCCGTGGCCTTCAGTGCGCTGACGCCTGAGGCCGCAAGCGCCGGAGAGCAGCAGATGTGGCAGCTCTACGACCAGATCAGGGCACGGGTGCTGTTGCTGCGCGGCGAGCAGTCGGACCTGCTGTCGCCACAGACGGCGCAGCAGATGACCGGGCGCGGCCCGCACGCGCGCCTGGTGGTGTTTGCCGATGTCGGCCATGCGCCCACGCTGATGCATGACGACCAGGTGGCGGTCGTTTCCGAGTTTCTGTTCGACGCGCCGGAGGAGGCGCCAGCATGAAAAGCAGCCTCCTGGGCCAGACACCGCCCATGGCGCCAAAGGGGGCCGCTGCGCCACGTCACGATGGCGTGCCGCAGCTCATAGCTGCCACGGCACAGTCCGAGGCCGAGCAGTCCGACGCCCTGGTGCGCGCGCGCGCTTTCGCAGGCCCCCTGCTGATCGGCGAAACGCTGGAGACCGGCGAGAACACGCTGGCCCATGCGGACGCGGTGGCGGCCATCCTCAAGCACCTGGGCGGTTCCGAAACCATGCAGGCGGCGGCCTATCTGGTCTACACCTGTGCGCATCTGAACAAGCCCGAGGAGGTCATAGCCAAGGCCTTTGGCGCCAATTTCGCGGCCCTGGCCGTGGAGACCACCAAACTCATGCGCGTGCAGCTGCAGGCGCGCGAGGCCCAGGTGGCAGGCTTGCAGGTGGATGATGCCGCCACCCAGACCGAGAACGTGCGCAAGATGCTGCTGGCGTTCTCGCGCGACCTGCGTGTGGTCATGCTGCGCCTGGCTTCGCGCCTGCAGACGCTGCGCTACTACGCGGCCGCCAAGCGTCCGGTGTCGCCGGCCATTGCGCGCGAGGCGCTGCAGGTGTTCGCCCCCCTGGCCAACCGCCTGGGCATCTGGCAGATGAAGTGGGAGCTTGAAGACCTGGCCTTTCGTTTCCTGGAGCCGGACACCTACCGCGAGGTGGCGCACCTGCTCGACGAAAAGCGTGTCGAGCGCGAGCTCTACATGGAGCAGCTGCGCGCCCGCCTGGAGTCCGAGCTGCGCGCGCACAGCATCAGTGCCAACGTGTCGGGCCGGCCCAAGCATATCTACAGCATCGTCAAGAAGATGCGCGGCAAGTTGCTCAACTTCGATCAGGTGTTCGACATTCGCGCGCTGCGCGTGATCGTGCCCAGCATCAAGGACTGCTATGCCGCCCTGAGCTGGGTGCACAGCCAGTTTGTTCCGATTGAGGCCGAGTTCGACGACTACATCGCCAAACCCAAGCCCAACGGCTATCAGTCGCTGCATACCGTGGTGCGCGACGAGGCGGGCAGGGCCACCGAAATCCAGATCCGCACCCAGGCCATGCACGACCATGCCGAGCATGGCGTGGCCGCGCACTGGGCCTACAAGGAGGCGGGCACGAAGGGCTATGCCGGCGTGTCGGCTGCCAGCGAGTACGACGCAAAAATAGCCGTGCTGCGCCAGCTGCTGGCCTGGGAGCGCGATCTGGTCGGCTCGGCCAGCCGCAGCGGCCTGTTCGAGGACCGCATCTATGTGTTGACGCCCGACGCGGCCGTCGTCGAACTGCCCCAGGGCGCCACGCCCGTCGATTTTGCGTATGCGGTCCATACGAATGTGGGCCATCGCTGCCGCGGCGCGCGCGTGGATGGCACGATGGTGCCGCTGAACACGCAACTGCAGAATGGCCAGACGGTGGAAATCATCACCGTCAAGGAAGGCCGCCCCTCGCGCGACTGGCTCAATGCGGAGCTGGGGTTCCTCACCAGCAGCCGCGCCAAGGCCAAGGTGCGTGCCTGGTTCAACGCCCAGGCCACCCACGCCACCGTGGCGCGCGGTCGCGAACTGGTGGAAAAGCTGCTGCAACGCGAAGGCAAGACGTCGGTCAAGCACGAGGACCTGGCGGCCCAGTTGGGCCTGAAGACGGCGGAGGCGCTGTTCGAGGTGGTCGGCAAGGATGAGCTGTCGCTGCGCTCCATCGAAAATCTGCTGCGCCCGCCCGAGCCCGTGGCACAGGAGCCCGAGCTGCTGCTCAGGAAGGCGCGGACGACCGGAGATGGCCACAAGGGCGGGGTGCTGGTGGTCGGCGTGGATTCGCTCATGACTCAGCTGGCCAAATGCTGCAAGCCGGCGCCCCCTGACGACATCCGAGGTTTCGTCACGCGCGGCAAGGGCGTGAGCGTACACCGCGCCGACTGCCGCAACTTTCGCGAGATGGCCGCGCGCAGCGCCGAGCGCGTGATCGACGTGCAGTGGGGCCAGCCGCGACGCGCGAGCGTCGATGCCGCCGTTTACCCCGTGGACGTTGCGGTGGAGGCATCGGACCGCCAGGGTCTGCTGCGCGACATTTCCGAGGTGTTTGCACGCGAGAAGACCAACGTCATCGGCGTGCAGACCCAGTCCGTCAAGGGCACGGCCTGGATGACCTTCACCGTGGAGGTGTCCGACGCCGGTCGCCTGAGCAAGGTGCTGGCCATCGTTGCCACCGTGCAGGGTGTGCGCTCGGCGCGCAGGCGCTGAGCGGAATTTTTTGAAGCGGGTTTTTGCTGCTATACTTTCGCTTTCTCGAACAAACTACAGGCGCGTAGCTCAGCTGGTTAGAGCACCACCTTGACATGGTGGGGGTCGTTGGTTCGAGTCCAATCGCGCCTACCAAATAAAGCACCTGGCAGAAATGCCAGGTGCTTTTTTTCGGCCTCATCGGACCAAGGCGGTTCAGGCGAGCCTGAACGGCAACTCCTTGGACCACACCCTGGACTGCTTTCGCCAGCCGGACCTATTGGGGTGAATTTCATTGGCCCAATCGCCACTGCTGCCTTTGGATTCGGGATTTGCAGGCGTCAGGATGCCGGTGGTCGGCACCGCAAACAGCCCTGTACGGCCGTTGCACCAGTTGCTGATCGTCTCCTGAATGACCCGGAAAAGGCCTGCGGTCAGAGACGGCCACAGAGTGGGCGCGATGTGGTTCTTCCGATAGGCCGTGTACAGCCAGGGGCCAACCCCACGCAGGGCGGGTGCGTTTCGCGCTACCGGAGTGTCGTAGCAGTTCAGGAAGATGGGCGTCGAAGCGTTGAGCGTGGTGTTCCGAACGGCTTGGTAGATGGTGTTGAAGTTGGGATTCAGGTACCGATTGAGCAGCGTGGTCATGGCTAGCTGATTCACGCAGTCATAGCCGTCGGCAGGCAATGGCTGGCCGGCCATGTTTCGCAGAATCCCTTGGCCCGGATCCGGGTCGCGCGCCGCGTCGATGAAGTCGTTACCGCCTGCGCTGAAGAGGATGCCGTCGTAGTGGAACTGTCGAAGCCACCATGCAAACTCCCCCTGCATCACATCAGTGATGCGGCGCAGCGTGTCGCCGGCAGTAGAGATGTTGATGACGAGGATGGACCGTCCCTGGTTGTTCATCTCCTCTGCCAGGTATTGAGCAAGAGAGCCCGACACCGGGGTGCTTTTGTCCATCCAGGAGTCTCCTTCGGCCAGGAACCTGTGGCTGAATGGGCCTTGTCCCTCCACACTCGACGGATCGTGAAGGTACTGTGGTCCGGTCACTGCGATGGATGCCATGGTTGAACCCCCGGTGCGTTGTGGCGGTCCGCCAGGGTAGAACGATCCAGGCCGGGGCCCCGTCCGGGAGTTCCCTAGCCCTCGTAGACCCTCGAAACGCTCAAACCGTGCCCGACTGGTGGACATCCGGCGCTGCCGGCTTGGCATCGATCGCCAACGCCCTCAGTTCGGCGGCCTGAACCGCGCCACCTGGGCGGTCAACGCGGTTCGCCATGGGGCATTCCGAGCAAACCTGTGAAAATCACGGTTTCATGTGCCGCGCCGTCGCGATCAGGGTATTCCTCCCCGTGCCGAGCTTGGGGTCTGCCTAGAATCTGCTGCACTGCAATACAAACCGGGTTTCAGACCCGAGGAGCCACCTGTGCCAGACCAGAACCCAGAACCTGAAGCCAAAACCGCACAGCGAGTGATCAAGAAGTACCCCAATCGCCGCCTGTACGACACCTCTACCTCGACCTATGTCACGCTGGCCGAGGTCAAGCAGCTGGTGATGAACGGCGAGTCGGTTGCCGTGCGCGATGCCAAGAGCGGCGAAGATCTCACGCGCAGCATCCTGCTGCAGATCATTCTGGAGGAGGAGGCTGGAGGCGCGCCCATGTTCAGCGAGGCGGCACTGGCCAACATCATCCGCTTCTATGGCCATGCCATGCAGGGCTTCATGGGCACCTATCTTGAAAAGAACGTGCAGCTGTTCACTGAGATTCAGGCCAAGCTGGCCGAGCAGTCCCAGGGTCTTTCGCCCGAGATGTGGGCGCAGTTGATGAGCCTGCAGTCGCCCATGATGAAGGGCTTGATGGGGAACTATGTCGAGCAGTCGCAGACCATGTTCCAGCAGATGCAGGAGCAGATGCAGAAGCAGACCGAGCAGATGCTGGGTGCGTTTGGCATCAAAAAACGCTGATAAAAGCGACGGTTTCGGCCGAGCAGGGACAATAGGGGGATGAGCGAAGCACTCTCCCCCACGAAAACCCCCAAGATCGGCTTCGTCAGCCTGGGCTGCCCCAAGAACCTGACGGACTCGGAACTCATACTCACGCAGCTCTCGGCCGAGGGCTACGAAACCTCCAAGACCTTCCAGGGCGCGGACCTGGTCATCGTCAATACCTGCGGCTTCATCGACGACGCCGTGCGCGAGAGCCTGGACACCATTGGCGAGGCCCTGGCCGACAACGGCAAGGTCATCGTCACCGGCTGCCTGGGCGCGCGTGCCGATGATGGCGGCGGCAACCTCGTCAAGGGCGTGCACCCCAACGTGCTGGCCGTCACCGGCCCGCATGCCGCGCAGGAGGTGATGGAACATGTGCACCAGCACCTACCCAAGCCGCACGACCCCTTCCTGGACCTGGTGCCCGGCAGCTTTGGCGACGCCGGCATCAAGCTCACGCCGCGCCACTACGCCTACCTGAAGATTTCCGAGGGCTGCAACCACCGCTGCACCTTCTGCATCATTCCGTCCATGCGCGGCGATCTGGTGTCGCGACCGATCGGTGACGTGCTCAAGGAAGCCAAAGCCCTGTTCGAAGGCGGAGTCAAGGAGTTGCTCGTCGTGAGCCAGGACACCTCGGCCTACGGCGTGGACATGAAGTACCGCACCGGCTTCTGGGACGGCAAGCCCGTGCGTACGCGCCTGCTGGAACTGGTTCAGGCCCTGGGCGAGATCGCCAAAGGCTACGGCGCCTGGGTGCGCCTGCACTACGTCTACCCCTATCCGAGCGTGGACGACATCATCCCGCTGATGCAGGACGGCCTGGTGCTGCCCTACCTGGACGTGCCCTTCCAGCACAGCCACCCCGACGTCCTGAAGCGCATGAAGCGCCCGGCCAGCGGCGAGCGGAACCTCGAGCGCATCCAGCGCTGGCGCGAGATGTGCCCCGAGCTGGTGATACGCAGCACCTTCATCGCCGGTTTTCCCGGCGAGACCGAGGAAGAATTCGAGCACCTGCTGCAATTTCTGCGCGAGGCTCAGATCGACCGCGCCGGCTGCTTTGCCTACAGCAACGTGGCGGGCGCCGCCGCCAACGACCTGCCGGGCATGCTGCCCCAGGAGCTGCGCGAGGAGCGCCGCGCGCGCTTCATGGCGGTGGCCGAGGAGGTCTCCACCGCCCGCCTGCAGCGGCGCGTGGGCCAGACTCTGCAGGTGCTGGTGGACAAGTCCGTGAGCCTGGGCAAGAAGGGCGGCGTGGGCCGCAGCTGGGCCGATGCGCCCGAGATCGACGGCCTCGTGCACCTGCTGCCGCCCGAGAAGATCAGCAAGACCTACAAGGTGGGTGACTTCGTCAAGGCGCGCATCGTGGGCACGCAGGGGCATGACCTCGTCGGCATGCCGGTGTGACCATCGCGCAAACAAAAAGGAGCGTGGGTCCCACGCTCCTTTTTTGTTGGTCGCCGCCCTTGATGGGGCAGGGCGCCATCAGCCCTTGACGGCCAGCAGCTCCACGTCGAACTTGAGCGTGGCGTTGGGCGGAATCACGCCGCCCGCGCCGCGCGCGCCGTAGCCCAGCTCGGCCGGGATGATGAGCGTGCGCTGGCCGCCGATCAGCATGCCCTGCACGCCCTCGTCCCAACCCTTGATGACCATGCCGGCGCCCAGCGGAAACTCGAACGGGTCGTTGCGATCGCGGCTGGAGTCGAACTTGGCGCCCTGCTGGCCGTCCTTGTAGAGCCAGCCCGTGTAGTGCACGCGCACCGACTGGCCGCGCGTGGCCTGGGCGCCCGTGCCCACGACGGTGTCTTCGTACTGCAGGCCGGAGGCGGTGGTGGTGAAAGCCATGGAGATTCCTTTGTATGCTTCAAAAAAAAAGAGCTGCCAGCGCTTGCCTATCAAGCGCTAAAGCCAAAAAACACCAAAACCCGCGCAAAGGCGGGCCGGTGAGAAGGTGGTGGGCCTTACTTCTTCACGCGGGCCGCGGTCCAGCGGTTGGCAAAGGCCTGTACGTCCGACAGGCGCTTGAGCAGGTCCTGCCCCGAGGGCGTGACGATGTAGCCGTCGCTGCCATGATCCAGAAAGCCGGCCTCGCGCAGCTCCTTGATGCGGGTGTTGAGCGTGTTGGGCGTAATACCGCCCACGCTGTCCTGCAGCAGGCGGAAGGTCTGCGGGTGGCCGTCGCGCAGGGCCCACAGCACGCGAAGCGCGTAGCGGCATTCGAGTTTCTCGAACAGCTGAAAGACGGCGGCGTTTTCCTTGGAGCTCATGAACGCTTCTCCTTGCGCTTGGGGTGTTAGATTGACGCCGCGCCGCGGGCAGCGGTACGGCGGGGTTGGACAAAACGATAGCAATATAGCGCGGAATCGCAGGTGCTACAAGTTTGGTAGCTCCTGGCGTATGTCTGACTTGCGAGAGTGTCGGAAAATTACGACCCGACATTTTGCCCGGCCCTGTCCGCCAGGGGCGCCAAGAAGCCATGAACATCGATACACCCGATTCCCCCCGAATGCCGCTCGAAGGCCTGCGCGTCGTCGAATTCACCCACATGGTCATGGGCCCCACCTGCGGCATGGTGCTGGCCGACCTGGGGGCCGAGGTCATCAAGGTCGAGCCCATCGACGGCGACCGCACGCGCCACCTGCTGGGCGCGGGCGCGGGCTTCTTCCCCATGTTCAACCGCAACAAGAAGAGCATCGCCATCGACCTGCGCAACCCCGCGGGGCTGGAGGTGGCCATTCGCCTGGCGAGTAGCGCCGACGTGGTGGCGCAGAACTTCAAGCCCGGCGTGATGGCCAAGTATGGTCTGGACTACGCGGCCCTGTCGCGCCTGAACGAGCGCCTGATCTACGTGAACCACACCGGCTTTCTGCCCGGGCCGTATGAGCACCGCACGGCGCTCGACGAGGTGGTGCAGATGATGGGTGGCCTGGCCTACATGACGGGCCGCCCCGGCGACCCGCTGCGGGCGGGCTCCAGCGTCAACGACATCATGGGCGGCATGTTCGGCGCCATCGGCGCCATGGCCGCGCTCATGCTGCGCGAGCGCACCGGCCGCGGGCAAGAGGTGGATTCGGCCCTGTTCGAGAACAACGTCTTCCTCGTCGGCCAGCACATGATGCAGTACGCCGTCACCGGCCGGCCCGCCGCGCCCATGCCCGATCGCATCTCATCCTGGGCCGTGTACGACGTCTTCAGCGTGAAGGACGGCGGTCAGATCTTCCTGGCCGCCGTGAGCGACGCGCAGTGGCAGACCTTCTGCGACGCCATGGGCTACGCCGACCTCAAGGCCGACCCGCAATACGCCAGCAACAACGACCGCGTGCGCGCCCGACGCACGCTGCTGCCCGAGCTGCGCACCCGCCTGGCCGCGCACCGGGCCGAGGAACTGGCCGCCATCTTCGAGCAGCACGGCCTGCCGTTCGCCCCCATCCTGCGGCCCGAGCAGTTGTTTGACGACCCCCACCTCAACGCCACCGGCGGCCTGGCCGAGCTCACGCTGCCCGATGGCGAGCGCGCCGGCCAGACCGCGCGCACCACGCTGCTGCCGCTGCGCCTGGGTGGCCAGCGCCCCGGCGTGCGCACAAGCCCACCGCGCCTGGGCCAGCACACGCAAGAGCTGCTGGCTGGCCTGGGCTACACCGCCGAACAGGCGGCGGCGCTGCATGCCGCGTCTGCCGTTGCATAAGAACAAACGGGCTCAAGAGGCGATGGGTGTTGATGAGAATACCGCCGACATCCCCGCGAACGCGGGGGTGTCGGGCTCTGCAGGCGAATCGACAGGATTCGCTACTTGAAAAAATCGGCTCCAACGCTTTACAGCCAAGCGTGAGAGGCTATAGTTTTTGATATAAACAATCCCGTCATTCCGACGCATGTCGGAATCCAGAGGCATGGGGCATGGACCCCGGCTTTCGCCGGGGTGACGGGCGCCGATGGCCTTGCCTGCCCCGCCCGCTATGCCTGCGGGCGCCGCCCCGCCTCGGCCATGCGCACCAGCACCAACAGCGCGCGGTTGACCGGTGTGGCCACGCCCAGCGCCGCGCCGCGCTTTGCCACATAGCCGTTCAGGTGCTCGATCTCCGACGGCTTGCCGCGCGCCAGATCCTGCGCCGTGGACGACAGTTGGCCCGGCATGGTCCGGGCAATCGCACGCACCGCCGCATCCACATCACCTGGCAGCTGCACACCATCGGCCGCCGCCACAGCCAGGCATTCGGCCACCAGGTCGGCAATCACATCGGCCGCGCCGTCCTGCTGCACCAGCCAGCCATAGGGCTGCTGCACGATGGCCGACAGCGCGTTGTACGCGCAGTTGATGACCAGCTTGGCCCACAGCGCGCCACGCACGTTGTCGGACACCTGGGCGGGAATGCCGGCCTCTGCCAGCTCGCGCACCAGCCGTTTGATTTGTGGCGCGGGCGCCAGCACCAGCTCGCCACGCCCGAAGTGGCGCACATGGCCCGGCCCCACCATGGCCGTGGCCACATAGACCACGGCCGCCGCCACCGGCTGGGTGGGGCCCAGCACGGCGCGCACACGCTCATCGTTGTCCACGCCGTTCTGCAGCGTCAGCACCAGGGCGCCGGGCGACAGATGCGGCTGGATCTGCCGGGCTGCCGACTCGGTGTCGGTGGACTTCACGCACAGCAGCACGACATCGGCGCCGGCCACGGCGCTCGCATCGGTGCTGGCGCCCATGGGCACTTGCACGTCTTGCGCGGCGGTCTGCAGGCGCAGGCCATGGGCCTCAATTGCCTGCACATGAGGCGGGCGGCCAATCAGCGTGACGGCATGCCCCGCCCGGGCCAGCAGCGCGCCAAAGTAGCAACCCACCGCACCCGCGCCCATGACGGCAAAGCGCAGACGGCCGGATTGGGGCGTGGTGGCGATGGCGGTTGTCATGGCACTCAGCTCTTGAGCTTGAGCAGATAGGTCATGACGCTGGCCGTGCTTTGTTCAATTTCGAGGAAGTCGCGAAAGTCTTTGCCGGTCTGCCATGCAGCGTCCCAGCGGTTGTCGCGCAGTGCGGTTTGCCATCGGTCCTGGGCCGTAGCCTGGTTCAGGGCCCGGGCGAGTTCCTCCACGCGGGCCGCGGGCACGTCCTGTCCTGTGAATACGGCGCGCCAGTTGGCCATGTCAACCTGTACGCCCTGCTCACGAAAAGTGGGCAGGCCGAAGATGCCGCGCCGCGACGAAATACCGATCACCCGCAGTTGCCCCGCACTCACGGCATTGCTGAATTCGCTGTAGCCGGACAGGCCCACCTGTGCCTTGCCGGCGCGCAGGGCCTGCACCACATCGTTGCCGCCAGGGTAGGGCAGGTAGTTCAACTGGTCCGGTGCCCCTTTGGCGGCGCGGATGAGCAGCCCGGCAAACATGTGATCCACCCCGCCGGCGGAGCCGCCGGCCATGGTCACCGAATGTGGGTCGGCACGCAGCGCGGAGGTGAGGTCCTTGGCGTTGCGCAGGGGTGAATCGCTTGGCACGGCCACGACCACGTAGTCGCTGGTCAGGCGCGCCAGAGGCTGCACCTGGGCCAGAGTCACGGCTGGCTTTTGCAGCGCAATCGCCCCGACCATGACCATGCCACCGATGAGCAGGGTGTCGGGTTGCGCGCGGTATTGCTCAACGTAGTGCGCCAAGCCAATGGTGCCGCCTTTTCCGCCCATGTTCTCGTAGTCCACGGCGTCCACGGCGCCGCTGGCGAGCAATGCCGCTCCCAGTGTGCGTCCGGTCTGGTCCCAACCGCCGCCCGCATTCGCGGGAATCACGATGCGCAGCCTGGAGGCCAGCTTGCGCATCGCCACTGGCGTTGCGGCCGGCGCGGCCAAGCCCTCGCGCGGCATCAGCCATGGGGCCAGCACCGCCGCGGCGCTACCGGCGAGAAGCTGCCGTCGCTTGACGTTGGCGGCCGAGAAGGACGGAATGGGTGGCATCGCAGCTGGCATGGGTGTTCTCCATTTCGGTGGTCATGTTGCCCCGCTGAGTACGAGGCGGGCCTGGTAGCAGTGACTTCAAAATGTGGAGGATGGCGTTGCCTACACCGCAACCGGCGCCTTGATCGCCGCATGGTGCTCATACCCCACCACTTCGAAATCTTCGTACTTGTACTCGAAAATCGACGCCGGCCGGCGCTTGATGTGCAGCTGCGGGTAGGCAAAGGGCTGGCGCGCCAGTTGGGTCTGTACCTGCTCGAAGTGGTTGTTGTAGATATGGCAGTCGCCGCCCGTCCAGATGAAGTCGCCCACGGCCAGGTCGCACTGCTGCGCGAGCATGTGGGTGAGCAGGGCGTAGCTGGCAATGTTGAACGGCACGCCGAGGAAGATGTCGGCGCTTCGCTGGTAGAGCTGGCAGGAGAGTTTGCCGTCCGCCACATAGAACTGAAAGAACGCGTGGCAGGGCATGAGCGCCATCTTGTCGAGTTCGGCCACGTTCCAGCTGGAGACGATGATGCGGCGGCTGTCGGGGTTGGTCTTGAGCTGCTCGACCACCTGGGCGATCTGGTCGATGTGCCCGCCGTCCGGCGTGGGCCAGCTGCGCCACTGCACGCCGTAGACCGGGCCGAGGTCGCCGGTTTGTGGGTCCGCCCATTCGTCCCAGATCGTCACGCCGCGCTCCTGCAGCCAGCGTGCGTTGCCGCTGCCCTGCAGAAACCACAGCAGCTCCAGGATGATGCTCTTGAGGTGCACCTTCTTGGTGGTGACGAGCGGAAAGCCCTCGGCGAGGTCAAAGCGCATCTGGTGGCCGAACACGCTGCGCGTGCCCGTGCCCGTGCGGTCGCCCTTGGCCGCGCCATGCTCGAACACATGGCGCATGAAGTCTTCGTATTGGGTGCGGATGGGGCGGGAAGTCATGATTTGAATGAAAAATGGCTGTAAAGCTTGTATGTCAAGCGACAGCAGCTCTTATTTTTGAAGCACGCAGCCCGGATTCATGATGCCCTGCGGGTCCAGCGCCTGCTTGATGGCGCGCATCATGGACAGCGCCACGGGCGACTTGTAGTGTGCGAGCTTGTCGGTCTTGAGCTGGCCCACGCCATGCTCGGCCGAGAAGCTGCCGCCGAACTGCGCTACGGCGTCGTAGACCAGGTCGTTCACGCGCGCCTCCTGCGTGCGCAGGAACTCACGCGCGTCGCCGCCCTCGGGCGCCTGCACGTTGTAGTGCAGGTTGCCGTCGCCCAGGTGGCCGAAGTTGACCAGGCGCACGCCGGGGATCTCGCGCGCCAGCAGCGCGTCGGTGTGCGCCACGAAGGCCGGGATGCGCGATGCGGCAACCGAGATGTCGTGCTTGATGTTGAGGCCTTCCTCGGCCTGGGCGAGCGGGATGCTCTCGCGGATATGCCAGAGCTCATGCGCCTGCGCCAGGCTCTCGGCCACCACGGCGTCCTGCACGCAGCCGTCCTCGAAGGCCAGCTCCAAGAGCGCCTCGAAGCGCTCGCGCGCGTGCGCCTCGGACTCGCTGTCGGCGTTTTCCAGCAGCACGTAGTAGGGCGGGGCGCCGTCCTGCCCGGCAAAGGGCACGCGCAGCTGCGGCATGTGTTTGATCACCAGCGACAGCGCAAACCGGCCCATGACCTCGAAGCCCGTGAGCCCGGCGCCCAGGTGCTGATGCGCCAGGCCCAAGAGGCGCACGGCGGCCTCCATGTCCGGCACGGCGGCCCAGGCCGTGAGGTTGGCCGCGGGCTGCGGAAAGAGCTTCATGGTGGCGGCGGTGATCACGCCCAGCGTGCCTTCGCTGCCGACGAACAGATTGCGCAGGTCGTAGCCGGTGTTGTCCTTGCGCAGGCCCGACAGGCCGTCCCACACCTCGCCGCGCGGCGTGACCACCTCCAGCCCCAGGCACAGCTCGCGCGTGTTGCCGTAGCGCACCACCTGCGTGCCACCGGCGTTGGTGCCCAGGTTGCCGCCAATGGTGCAGCTGCCCTCGGCCGCCAGGCTCAGGGGGAACAGCAGGCCTTCCTTCTCGGCCGTCTCCTGCAGGGCCTGCAGGATGCAGCCGGCCTCCACCGTCATGGTCAGGTTGTCGCGGTCGATGGCGCGCACGCCGTTCATGCGGGCCAGATTCAGCACCACCTGGGTGCCGCTCTCGTCGGGCGTGCTGCCCACGGACAGGCCGGTGTTGCCGCCCTGGGGCACGATGGATGTGCCGGCGGCGGCGCAGGCCTGGACCACGGCGGCCACCTCCTGCGTGGAGCCCGGGCGCACCACGGCCAGGGCCTTGCCGTGCACGCGCTTGCGCCAGTCCTGTTCATAGGCGGTGAGGTCACCTTCGGTGAGCACATGGGCGGCGCCAACGATGTGGCGCAAGGTGTCAAGCAGGGCGGTGGTCATGTCGGATCGGCAGCAGAGGTGGAAGGGCGCGCCTTGGCGCCAGCCAGGCGCAGGCGCACATGCAGGGCGCAGGCGGTGAACAGCAGCAGGCACAGCGCAATCTCAATGCTGGCCAGCCAGTTGCCGGGCGCGGGGTCGCTCCAGGCGCGCACCACGCCCTCGGTGAAGTACAGCCACACCATCAGGCTGACCCAGCGGTAGGTATACATGCGGCGCTTCAAGAGCCCGGCCAGCGGCCAGGCCAGCGGCAGCGCCTTGAGGGCGAGCCAGGAGCCGCCGGGTCGCAGGGGGGCGAGCCACAGTTCCCAGGCCAGGCTGAGCACGATCAGGCCCAGCAGGCTGCCCACGGCCAGCCAGCGCGTGGCGGCGACATCGGTGCTCACGCCGGGAAGGGCGGGGGTAAGTTCGGATTGCATGGGGCTGGCATCATCCCAGATTTGCCAAGAGGGCTTGGGACGGAATCTGGGATCATATCGGCCATGTCCTTGTCCCCACGCCTCGCGCAGCGTCTAGAAATCTGGTTGGCGCAGCTGTCCCATTTCCCCTGGCGCACCACGGCGCACATGCTGCGTGAGCGCTTTCGCGAGGACAGGCTGGGCATCACCGCCAGCAGCCTGACCTTCACCACGCTGCTGGCGCTGGTGCCCTTCTTCACGGTGGCGCTGGCGGTGTTCACGGCCTTTCCCATCTTCGGCAGGATGGAGCAGATGCTGCAGCGCTGGCTCGTCGACAGCCTGGTGCCCGACAGCATCTCGCGCCCGGTGCTGGGCTATCTGACGCAGTTCTCGGCCAAGGCCAGCGGGCTGGGGGTGGCGGGGTTTTCCGTGCTCATGGTCACGGCGCTGGCGCTGATCCTGACCATTGACCGCACGCTCAACACCATCTGGCGCGTGCGCCGCCTGCGCCCGCTGGGTCAGCGCGTGCTGATCTACTGGGCAGCCATCACGCTGGGCCCTCTGGTGCTGGCGGCCAGCCTGGCGCTGACGGCTTCCATCGCGGGCGCGGCCTCGCGCGGACTGGGTGCGGCGCTGCCGGGCGGGGCACGCCTGCTGCTCGATGTGATTGAGTTTCTGCTGCTGGCCGGCGGTGTGGCCGCCATGTACCGTTACGTGCCCAACACCCAGGTGCACTGGCGCGATGCCTGGGCGGGCAGCCTGTTCGTGTCGCTGGGCATGGAGCTGGCCAAGAAGGGCCTGGGCCTGTACCTGGCCTCGGTGCCCACCTATTCGGTGATCTATGGCACCTTTGCCACGCTGCCCATCCTGCTTTTGTGGATCTACATGGCCTGGGTCATCGTGCTGCTGGGCGCCGTGGTCGCCGCCTACCTGCCCAGCCTGCTGGCCGGCGTGGCGCGATACGCGGGCGGGCAGGGCTGGCCGTTTCTGCTCGCCGTGGAGGCGCTGCAGCAGCTGCACGCAGCGCGCGGCCAGGCGGCGCATGGCCTCACGGCCGCGCAGCTGGCGCAGTTGCTGCGCGTGGACGTGCTGCAGCTCGAACCCGTGCTCGATGCCCTCACGGGACTTGACTGGGTGGTGCAGGTCAACGAATCTGCCGCCGGTGCGCCGGGCTCGGCGGATGCGCGCTACGTGCTGCTGGCCGACCCGGCGACCACCCCCATGGAGCCCCTGGTGCAGCGCCTGCTGCTGGAGCGCAGTGCGCCGCTGGAGCGCTTTTGGGCGCATACGGGGCTGGAGCTGCTGCGGCTGGCGGATGTGCTGCAACGGCCGTCCGCGGCGGCGCATTAGCGAAAATCCCTGCTGCCTGCCGTCACATCCGCCAGCCGCCCCAGCAGGGGCGTGAGGTCTTCCAGCCGCACCGCGACGACGCTGCAGACCTCGCCCTCGCACTGCCAACGGCCATGCACGGCCAGCAGCCTGGAGTGCAGCAGCGCATGGCTCTGGCGTTCGCTGACCTTGCGCCAGACCACGACCTGCACCGCGCCGCTCTCATCCTCCAGCGACACGAAGACCACGCCATTGGCCGTGGCCGGCCGCTGGCGCACGGTGACGAGGCCGCAGCAGCGTACCCAGTGCCCGTCGGCCAGGCCGCGCAGTTCCTGCGCGCTCTGCAGCCGACGTTTGCGCAGCAGGGGGCGCAGCAGGGCCAGCGGGTGGCGGCGCAGCGTGAGGCCGGTGCTGGCGTAGTCGAAGACGATCTCCTCGCCCTCGGGCGCCGGCGGCAGTTCCAGGAAGTCCTCGCCAACCGGCGCGTCGCGCAGCAACCGCGGCGCAGCCTTGAGCGCCGCGGCCTCCCAGACCTGCTGGCGCCTGTGGCCCGCCAGGCTGGCGAGGGCGTCGGCGCCGGCCAGGCGCCGCATGTCATGCATGTCCAGCCGGGCGCGCCGGGCCAGGTCCTCGGCATCGTCAAAGGGCGCCTGCCGTCTGGCGGCCACGATGCGCTCGGTGACGGCGCGTTGCAGACCGGCAATCATGCGCAGGCCCAGGCGCACTGCCGGTGGATGAGGGGCATGGGGCGGATCTTCGAGCGTGCAGTCCCAGTCGCTGGCCAGCACGTCGGCCGGCAGCACTGCGACGCCATGGCGGCTGGCGTCCTGCACCAGCTGGCTGGGCGTGTAGAAGCCCAGCGGCTGGCTGTTGAGCATGGCGGCCAGAAACTCGGCCGGGTGGTGGCGCTTGATCCAGCAGCTGGCGTACACCAGCAGCGCGAAGCTGGCCGCATGGCTTTCCGGGAACCCGTAGTCGCTGAAGCCCTTGATCTGCTCGAAGATGGCTTCGGCAAACTCGGCCTCATAGCCGCGCGCGGTCATGCCATCGACCAGCCTGGCGTGGTATTTGTCCAGCCCGCCCTTGCGCTTCCAGGCCGCCATGGCGCGGCGCAGCTGGTCCGCCTCGCCGGGCGTGAAGCCCGCCGCCAGCACCGCCACCTGCATGACCTGCTCCTGGAAGATGGGCACGCCCAGCGTGCGCCCCAGGGCCTGGCGCAGGGCCTCGCTGGGGTAGCTCTCGGGCTCAATGCCCTGGCGCCGGTTCAGGTAGGGGTGGAGCATGCCGCCCTGGATGGGCCCGGGCCGCACGATGGCCACCTGGATCACCAGGTCGTAGAAAGAGCGCGGCTTGAGGCGCGGCAGCATGCTCATCTGTGCGCGGCTCTCGATCTGGAACACGCCCACGGTGTCGGCGCGGCAGACCATGTCGTAGGTCTCGGGATCTTCGGGCGGGATGTCCTGCATCTCGAACACATGGCCCTTGCGCGCACCTATGAGGGCCAGCGCCTTGCGCAGCGCGGTCAGCATGCCCAGCGCAAGCACGTCCACCTTGAGCAGGCCCATGGCATCGAGGTCATCCTTGTCCCATTCGATGACGGTGCGCTCGGGCATGGCCGCGTTCTCTATCGGCACCATGCGCGACAGCGGCCCGCGCGTGAGCACGAAGCCGCCCACATGCTGGCTCAGGTGGCGCGGAAAGCCGATCAGCTGGCCGGTCAGCAGCATCAGCTGGCGCGCCTTCAGGGAGTCGGGCGCCAGGCCGGCCTCGGCCAGGCGTTCGGGCGCGATGGCGCTGCCATCCCACCATTGGCGGCCCTGGGCCAGTGCATCGAGCAGTTCGTCGGCCAGGCCCAGTGCCTTGCCCACGTCTCTGATGGCGCTCCTGGGGCGATAGCTGATGACCGCGGCCGTGAGCGCGGCGCGCTCGCGCCCGTACTTGGCGTAGAGGTACTGGATGACCTCCTCGCGCCGCTCATGCTCGAAGTCGATGTCGATGTCGGGCGGCTCGTTGCGTTCGCGGCTGATGAAGCGCTCGAAGAGCACCGACATGCGCGCCGGGTCCACCTCGGTGATGCCCGTGCAGTAGCACACCACCGAATTGGCCGCGCTGCCGCGCCCCTGGCAGAGGATGTTGCGTGAGCGCGCAAAGACCACGATGTCGGCCACCGTCAAGAAGTAATGCTCGTAGTTCAGCTCGGCGATCAGGGCCAGCTCATGTTCGATCTGGCTCTGCACCCTGGCGGGAATACCCTGGGGCCAGCGTCGGCCGGCTCCCTCGTAGGTGATGCGGCGCAGGTAGCCGGCCGGCGTCTCGCCTTGGGGCACCACCTCGGCCGGGTACTGGTAGCGCAGTTCGTCCAGGCTGAAGTTGCAGCGCGCCGCCACCCGCAGCGTCTCGGCCAGCAGCTCGGGCGGGTAGGTCTGGGCCAGCCGCAGGCGCGAGCGCAGGTGGCGCTCGGCATTGGGCTGCAGCGCGCTGCCGCATTCGGCCAGCGGCCTGCCGATGCGCGTGGCCGTGAGCATGTCCTGAAGCGGCTTGCGCGAGCGCACATGCATGTGCACGTCTGCGCAGGCCACCAGGGGGATGGCCGTGAGCGTGGCGACCTCGCGCAGGCGGTGCAGCCACATCTCGTCGTCCAGCTGGCGCAGCAGCTCCACGGCCAGCCAGCAGCGCCCGATGAAGCCGTCCAGCAGCCAGCGCGCGATGCCCTGCAGCTGCGCCGCCGTGGCCTGCCGGTCGGGCGACACCAGCACTACGCAGTCGGCCAGGGCCTGCGGGTCTATGTCATGCACATGCAGCCGGTAGCTGCCCTTCTCGCTGCTGCGTCGCAGGCGCGTGATGAACTCGCACAGATTGCCGTAGCCCTTGCCATTGCAGGCCAACACCACCAGTGTGAAGGCCGGCAGCGGCGGTGCGTCCACGGCATCCGGCCCCGGCGGCACCTGGGCCACCTGGACCTGAAACTGGCTGCCGATCAGCAGCGGCAGGCCATGCTCCTTGGCTGCCACATGGGCGCGCACCACGCCCGCCAGCGAGCATTCGTCGGTCATGGCCAGTGCGGCATAGCCCTGGTGCCGGGCGCGCGCCACCAGCTCCTCGGGGTGGCTGGCGCCGCGCAGGAACGAGAAGTTGCTGAGGCAGCGCAACTCGGCGTATTCGGGGAGCAGGGGGGAGGCCATGGTTGCCTCTCAGGCAAAGCAGCCGTGCAGATACCAGGCGATGTCGTCGCCTGCCAGGCGTTCCTGGAACACCCACAGCAGGCCGGCCAGCTCGCTCAGCGCCACCCAGTAGTCGCGCACCACATGGTGGCTGTCCTGGGACTGCGCCGCATCGACCGGATGCCACCAGCCGCCCTCGATGCGGTGCGGACCCGTGAGCAGCAGCAGCGGGCCCTGGTAGATGGGGCGGTGGTTGCGCAGAGCCAGCCGCAGCGGCTCGGGGAGGACAAAGGTCGGCTGCGTGAGCCCGGGGGGCGCCATGCGCCGGCGCGGCAGGGGCTGGTCTGCCGCCTGCCAGCGCTGGGCCCATTCGAGGCGGTGGTCCTCGGCCAGCACGGGCCGCAGCACCCGCTCAGGCCCCAGCCGCGCCGCCACGCGCTCGAGCACCAGGGCCAGAGATTCGCTGCCATTGCCGGGGTCGGGCAGCAGGCAGGCGCTGTGCTCCGGCAGGGGCTGCACCTCGCCCGCGGTCAGCACCAGATCACCCACGGGCGCTTGCAGCACGACGCGCGCCAGATGCTCGGCCAGTAGGCGGCACAGGTGCTCGGCATTGCGCATGGGGTGGGCGGTCCTGATCGTGAGCGTGTCGCCCTCGCCGGCATCGCGGGCGCGCATGGCGTCATGTGCCCAGCGCAGCGTGAAGCTGCTGACGCCGGCGTTGCGCGCCGCCAGCCAGCCGCACAGCTGCAGCAGCAGCCGGCGGGCGCCGAACAGCAGCGCGGGGGCGGTCTCGACGCGCGCCATCAGCTCCAGCCGCGCCTGGAAGGTCTCGGGAAGCCGGACCCAGTCGTGGGCCTCGGGACGCAGGCCATAGGCCTGGTCGATGGCCGCCAGCAACTCCTTGCCAAAGCGCCGGCTCAGCCCGCCGCGCGGCAGGCGGCGCACATCGCCCAGGGTGCGACAGCCCAGCTGGGCCAGCGTGAGCCGATGCGGCGCGGTGGCCGACAGGCTGTCCAGGGGCAGGGCATCGAGCACCTGCGGCAGGGGTTGGCGCAGGCCGTTGACGAGCCCGGCGCGGGCGCAGGCCAGGGCCGCCAGGCTGGTCGGCGCCCAGGCCAGGGTGCAGCAGCCCAGCTGCGGTGACTCGGCCGCGATGCGCTCATGCAGGGCGCGGCGGCCGCCGAACAGGCGGGTACTGGCCTGCACCTCCAGGATCACGGCCTCGTCGGCGATGGCGACACGGGGGCTGAACTGCAGCGCCCATATCGCCAGCCCGCGCAGGGCCTCACTGGATGGCGCTGGCCTGTCGGGGGAGCAGGGCAGGGGCAGGGCGACCCACAGCATGGGAGGGCACCTCTTGGGGAAGGTCCGGGCGCAGCAGCCGGCTCGGGTACTGCAGCCGGGGCGTGAGCAGGGGGGCCAGGCCTGCGGGCCGCGACGGCAGCATGAGCGGCAGGTCCAGCGTGGGGCCGCGGCGCTTGAGGATGCGCACTTCGAGCTCCCAGTCCGGCCTGGGGGTGGCCAGCAGGCGCAGCGGGGCGGCGGACGACGCGTGCCGTGCGGGCTCGGGCCGGCATAGGAACACCAGGCCGTCGCAGGACTGGGCGCAGCACTGGAGCCGGCGCAGTTGCTCGGGCCTGGCCTGGGGCAGCCAGGCGAGCACGGCGCCGCAGGCGTTGGACTTGAGCAGTTGCTCGGTGACCCACAGCCGCTGTGCCGGGGCTTCGGCCTGGATCCAGACGAAGCGGCGCTCGTCCAGCCCTTCGAGCCGCAGGCCCGGCAGGTAGGGCTGGCGCGGCGGCGCGACGGCCACGATCTGCCCACCGTCCGCGGCCACCTGGCGCAGCGCCGGGGACAGCAGGCGCCATTCCATGATGGCGGGTTGCGGCGCCAACACCTCGGTCAGCGTGCGGCAGGGCCAGCCACCGCCAGGCAGCTCGCGGTCCAGCGCGCTCCAGCCCGTGGACCGGGTGGCAACCTGTTGGCAGCCGAGTTCGCTGCCGCGCCAGAGGTTCGGCAGGGCCGTGGCGACGCGAAGGGAGGGGGTGGCTGGAGTGGTCATGGTGGATACTGTAATTTTATACAGTTATCACCGCAACCCCCTCTGTGCCGCGGGGGTTATTCCAAGGATCGTGGCGCCCAGCTGCGCTGCAGGATGCCCCGCAGCTGGGCCTGCAGCAGCGGCAGCAAGGGGTCGGCGGGTGCGGGGTCGGCCTGCAGGGCGGCCGTCAGCTGTGGCCAGTGGGCGGCCACGGTACCCGTGACCTCGGCATGCCAGCGCGCGCCCAGGTCGTCGGCCTGCCGCGTGGGCAGCCGTCCCAGGTGGGACAGCACTAGGTAGCGCGTGCAGGCGGCCTCGGTCATGTGGCGCAGCAGTTCGTCGGTGGTGTCCTTTTTTTCGCCTTTCTTCTGCAGGCTGCGCAGGGCCCAGGCCGTGGTGCCGCCCAGCAGCGCGCCCAGGGCCGTTCCAACGCCCAGCGTCATGCCGCCCGTGCCCAGGTCGATCATGGCGCCTACCTTGGCGCCGGCCGCCGCGCCTGCGGCCGCGCCGGCGGATGTGCCCATGGCCAGGGCCGCGCCGTCGCCGGTGCGCGTTGGCGTGACAGGCGTGGGTGCCGGCAGCTGCCGGGGAGCCTGCGCCGGCGGCGCGCCGTAGCCGTGCAGTCTGGCCAGCGTGCTGTCGAGCTCTTGCAGCAATCGGGTGTAGTGAGCGGCATCCTGCCCGGCCTGCACGAGGGCGGCGCAGGCACGCAGATGCGCGGCCAGGGCCTGTGTTGACTGGGCAAAGCGTGTCTCGTTGCCTGCCTGCCAGGCCTGTTGCAGCCTGGCCAGGGCCGCTTGTTGCCTGGGCAAGAGCGCGGCCAGACGCTCGAACAGCACGTCGTCCTGCACCCAGCTGGGGCCGAATTCGGTTCCGCCCAGCGCCAGCCTGGGGGCATGCATCCAGGTGGGTGGCGGCTCGGGCACGGGGCCGTCGCCCCAGGCGATCACGGCATCCACGGGCGTGGCCGTGGGTTCAATGAAGCGCAGGCTGTCGCCGTGGACGCTGGCCAGCGTACCCTGATCGGCATGCAGGGCCAGCAGGGTGGCCAGCGTCTGCTGCTGTGCCGGCGTGGCGCACAGCAGGCCCAGCAGCAGATCGGCGGGCAGCGCCTGGCGCAGGCTGTCGAAGTCGCTGCCTTGCGTGTCCAGCGTGCACTGCCGCGCCAGCTGCGCCTGGCGCCAGCCGGCCCAGGCGGCCAGCAGCAGGCGCGGCAGCACCACAACCAGCGCCAGCAGGCCCACGTACATCCACACCCAGCGGCTGCCGGCCGCGCCCTCGCCGGCAAAGTTCTGCGTGGCGGCAATCTCTGGCAGCGAGAACGGCGCCAGGCCGAACAGCCCAGTGAGTGGCGCAAAAAGCAGGCCCACGATGGCGTGCACCTGGGTGGCGTCCAGGAAGGTGCTTTCCCAGCCGAAGCGGTAGCTGACCACCAGGCCGCGCAGCAGCAGCGACAGCGCAATGCCGGCGGCCCAGGCGGCGGCGCTCAGGTGCAGCACGCAGGCGGCCTGCTGGGTAAAACGCTCCAGCGCCAGGGCCGACCAGCGCGCGTAGAAGTCGGCCGCAATGCGTGCGGCCAGGCCCCGGCGCCCGCCGCGCACCTGGCGCCGCAGCACCCAGTGCTGCAGCGCGGCCAGCGTGCCATGCTCGCCAGCGGGGCGGTGCCAGGCGTGCCACAGGAGCAGTGCGTAGATGGCCAGGTTCCAGCCCAGCACGGCCAGCAGCGGCGGCGAGAGCAGGTCCACGCGGTGGGCGTTGGCGATGCGATCGAGCACCAGCCCCAGCAGCAGCGCCACCAGCGGCAGGCCGCGGGCCAGCCAGCGCGCCCTGGCGCCGGGCCGCTGTAGCGCGGCCACGGTGGCATCGCGCCCGGCGGCGCGCGCGACGACGTCGGCGGCGCGCTCCAGCACCACATCCGCCACGCCCACACGCGACACGCCGCGGCCGCGCGCGGCCGCTACGGCCTGGCGCGTGGCCTCGTCCCATTCGGTTTGGCTGACCAGGGTGTGCTCGCCGTCGCCGTGCTCTATGGCCTGGGCCAGCGTCACGCTGCGCAGCTGCTGCCAGCTCACGTGCATGCCTGTTCTCCATTCACATCCTGCGCCGCTGCCACGCCATGCAGCACGGCGCCCTCCAGCGTGGCGGGGTAGGGCCCGGCCACATAGTCGCCACAGGCCTGCAGGCCCGGCGCGATGCGGCGCGGCGGGCGCGCGAGAGCCGGGGTGCAGGCAAAAGTGGCGCGCTTTTCCACCACAGTTTGCACCACGCGCAGGCCGGGCAGGTGCAGGTCCTCGGCGGCCTGGGCCAGCACCTCGCTCTCCAGCGGGGCACGCCCGCCCTCGAAGGCGCTGACCACGAAGGCCAGCAGGCCCATATTGCCGTCGAGCCGCGCGCGGTCGAATACGAACTGCGCCGGGCGGCCCGCGCGCGGGCGCAGCGCCAGCATGGGGCGCGCCAGCAGCGGCCCACGGGCGCCCGGCTGCTCGGCATAGACGGTGGCGATGGCGCTGAAGCGCAGCGCCTGCGCGGTGTCGGCCCAGGCCTGCAGGGTGGTCTTGAGGGGCGCGTCGGCAGCGGCCACCAAGCGCGCGGCCTCGTTGCTGCCGGTGGCCAGCAGCACGGCGTCAAACGCCTCGCCGTCCAGCAGCCAGCCTCTGCCGTCGCTGCCCTGGGCCAGCTGTTGCACGCGCCGGCCCAGGTGCACAGCGTGGCCTCTTGCCTGCAGCCAGTGCATGGCGGCTTCAGGAAACAGCGCCCCCAGGTCGCGCCGCGGCAGCAGCAGATTCGAGCCGCCGCGGCCGGCAAACAGGCTGTCGCGCAGCACGCGCAGAAACACCTGGCCGCAGGCCTCATGCGCCGGCGTGTTCAGGGCCGAGACGCACAGCGGGTCTATGAATTCGCGCAGCAGCCGCCCGGGCAGGCCGGCGCACAGATCGGTCACGCTGGTGCCCGGCGGGCAGGCAAAGCCGGCCAGGCGCCAGCGCGCGGCGCGCGCCAGCAGGGCCCAGCGTTCGCGCGCGCTCCAGCCGCGTGCGCGGGCTATGCCGGCCAGCGCGTCCCAGGGCGGTGGCGCATCGGGCAGGGCCAGGCCCTGGCCGTCGGCAAAGACGAGGGTCAGCGGCAGGCGCAGCAGGGCGTGCTCGGGGGCTACGCCCACGGTGCGCATCAGGCGCTGGCATTCGGCGTAGGCACCGATCAGGATGTGTTGGCCGTTGTCCAGTTGCACGGCGCTGCCGTCCGCCCGCGTGCCCGGCACGGCGCGTGCGCGCCCGCCCGGCGTGCGGCCGGCCTCGAAGACCGTGACCGCATGGCCCGTCTGCGCGGCCTGCACGGCGGCGGCCATGCCGCCCCAGCCGGCGCCGACGACGGCCAGCCTCAAAACCGCCCCAGGGCTTGCATCTTCCACGCCAGCCAGAACTTGCGCAGCGGCGTGAGGCTGGTGCGCTGGTGCAGCACCTGGAAGCCGTCGGCCTCGATCTCGCGCAACAGGGTGCGGTAGATGCTGGCCATCATCAGGCCGGGCTTTTGCGCGCGCCGGTCTGCGTCGGGTAGCAGGGCCAGGGCCTGGTCGTAGAACAGGTGGGCGCGCTCGGCCTGGAAGCGCATCAGCGCGGTGAAACGCTCGGAATAGGTGCGGTTGCTGATTTCATTGGCCGTGACCTCGAACTGCTGCAGCTCGCTGACCGGCAGGTAGATGCGCCCGCGCATGGCGTCCTCGCCCACGTCGCGGATGATGTTGGTGAGCTGGAAGGCCAGGCCCAGCTTGTGCGCGTACTGCGTGGTGGCGTCCTGGGTCTGGCCGAAGATGTGCGCCGCCACCTCGCCCACCACGCCGGCCACCAGGTGGCAGTAGCGCTGCAGGCTGCGAAAGTCGGCGTAGCGTGCCTGCTCCAGATCCATCTGGCAGCCCTCGATGACGGCCTGCAGCTGATCCTGCCGCAGGCCATGGGCGGGCACATGCGGCATCAGCGCCTGCATCACCGGGTGGCTG